>NZ_JBNKXY010000026.1:0-10661 GCF_050300555.1 Arcobacter sp. | reverse complement strand
GCAGCAACTGCAAAAGCAAATGAAGGTAAAAATATTTCAGCTGAAATGATTGCAGGTTATGAAAAACTAAATACTAATATTCATAATACCTTATCTTTAATTAATGATATCTCTACTGCTTCAACTGAACAAACTGGTGCAATTGAGCAAATCAATGATGCTGTTGTGTCTTTAGATTATGTAACTCAACAAAATGCTTCATCTGCTGAAGAAGCAAATGTTGTTGCAAGACAAGTAAAAGAAATAGCTGAAAAAGTTGTAGAAAATACAGCTGATAAAGAGTTTGATGGTAAGTAAACTTACTTGAAGATTTTGTTTAAACTCTACTTTTTTAAGTAGAGTTTTTTTTGTAAATTAAAACACAAAGTATCATAATGTTTGGCATAACTGATTTATATCTTTTTATAATTGCTGGCTTGCTTTTAAATATCACACCTGGTGCTGATATGTTATATATACTCACAAATACTTTTCAAAAGGGTTTAAAAGCAGGTGTTATTGCAACATTAGGAATAAGCACTGGATGTTTGATTCATGTTTTTTTAGCAGTAATAGGATTAAGTGCTATCTTACAAAGTTCTCCAACAGCATTTTTAATTGTAAAATATCTTGGTGCTATTTATTTAGTATATTTAGGTTTTAGTATGCTAATTAAAAAACAAAAAAAGTTTGATATTGACAAAAATATAGATAAAAAAACTATTAAAAATGTCTTTTCAAAGGGTGTTTTGATAAATGCACTAAATCCAAAGGTTGCTATATTTTTTATCACTTTTTTACCTCAATTTGTGGATATTGATGCCGAATCAAAGAGTATGGCATTTCTTATTTTAGGTTTGATTTTTATATTTTTTGGAACAATAGTTAATATTGTTATTGCATATTTTGCTTTAAAAGGTAGCTCTAAACTTTCGTTGAGTAAGTTTTTTATAAAGTTAATCAATAAAGTTACTGGATTACTTTTTATTGGTTTTGCGTTTAGACTTGCTTTTCAAAAAGCCTAATTTATATCTATCTCACATACTACTTGTGCATGATCACTTTCTAATAAAGTTCCATTGCGATTTCTTTTTAAATGTTTATCAAAAACTTCATATAAAACAATCTTCTCTTTTAAGTCATCTGATACAAAAATAAAGTCAATAACATTTTCATCAGAAAAATAATAACTTGTGGGAGTTCTTTTTATCTCTTTTTGTTCAGGATGAGGATTATAAACTTCTTTTTTATAATAATTATATGCGTCAAAAAGTATAAACTCATCTTGCTCTAACTCTTCATGATATGCTTTGTTTGTTAGTGCATCAATAGTCATAGAGTACTCTTTGTCATTTAAATCACATAAAAATATAGTTGGTATTTTAGACTCTTTTATATCCATATGTAAAGATGAAGCTTCAATCAATCTTTGTTTTAAAGCACTTGAAAAATTGTTTTCAAGGGCAAGTTTAGTTTTTTCTATTTTCTCTTTTAATGTGGTGCTTTTTTTAAATATATATTCAAACTCATTTAACCTATTTGATTTTAGATGATTTACATAAACGGCTATTTTTGTTTTATTGGGTAGTTCAATTATGGCTTTTATTGGAATTCTTGAAAAAGCAAATTTTTCTTTAAAGTTATGCTTTTTTATACTATTTATGTCATATCTAACATTTTTATTTGAAATAATTGGAAATCTTGAAGCAAGAGCTAATACAGTCGTTGTATAAATTGTAGGATTTTTTTTATTAATATCTGGTGTGTCCACATTTAAAAAATATTCATATCCTAACTCTTTACAAAGTTCTTTTAATTCTTCTATGGAAAAAACTTCTTGAAAACCTATAATATCAGCATCCATAAGTTTGATTTGATTTTTTATCCAAGATAGTTTTTTCTCCCATTGTTCTTTGGTAAATTTATCTTTTTTAAAGTACCATGAAAAAGGTGGAGCTGTAAATTGAAATAGATTAAAAGTAGCAAATTTGATATTCATAAGGTATTATATCCGATTTATGTTATAATCCCAAAAACAATTAAAGGCTTTCCCATTATACTCAATACAAAAACATTACTTGAACAATTTCAATATTTCTGTAAACAAAACAATCCAAAAGATATGGAAACTGCACTAAATTATTTTGCTATATTTGGTGGACTTGATATAAAAATAGATACAACAAAACCACTTGGTAAACTAATAGAGCGACATATTTTAGATGAATATTATGACTTACAAGATTATATTTCAAAACTTACTAAAAACTCTTTGCCATATTATAAAGTTTTAACTGGAATTGCTTTAGGAGATAGAAGAGTTAATAGTGCATTTAAACGTGCTGATGTTGAGTATGATGAGGGTATCAAAGCTTTATATGATTTAGAAGAGTTAGAGATAATATATACTGAAACTTCTATTGACCATATTACAAATAAATTTGAAGATAATGATGTGGCTGACAAGTTACTTTTTTCTGCTCCATTTTTAAGATTTTGGTTCGCTTTTGTATCTCCACTTTATAGGGGAATCGCAAGAGCAGAGTATAAAGAGTTTTTTGAAAGATTTAATAACTACAATTCGGAGTTTATGCAACTAATTTTTGAGCAACTTTGCCATGAGTACGTAAAAGTACTTTTCAAAGATGATGAACTTGAAGATATTGGTAGATTTTGGGATGAAAAAAATGAGATAAATCTTATAGCTCAAACAGAATCAGGACAAGTTATTGTAGGTAGTTGTAGATATACAAACAATAAGATGAAAAAAACAGAACTTACAAGACTTAAAGAGCTTTGTGAGAAATTAGAAGTAGTTCCTGACCATGTGTTATTATTTTCAAAAAGTGGATATACAAATGAACTTAAAGCACTAAAAGGCGATGGGCTAAGACTTTTTACTGTGAAAAGTTTAAAGGCACTTCTAGAAGAATAACGACCTTTTAAGTTTGGATATCACAAATAAAGGTATACTGAACCTTGAAAGGTTTCCATGTCAAAAATTAGATACATATATCAAACTATAGAGTTTGATACTATGGACATACATGTCAAAACACTAAAAGATAAACAGCAATATGATAAAAAATGTGATGAAAATCCCACCTTTGGAATATCATCAGCAAATTGGTCTTTATTTGGAGTGATTTGGCCTTCAGCTAGAATCCTAGCAACACTAATGAATAACTATAATATTGAAAATAAAAGAATACTTGAAGTAGGGTGCGGAATAGCACTTTCAAGTCTAGTTTTAAATCAAAGAAATGCAAATATTACAACAACAGATTTTAATCCAGAAGTTGAAGTTTTCTTAACAGAAAATACAAGAATCAATGATGGAAATAAAATCCCCTTTGAGTGTGCAAACTGGGCAAATGATGATGATACTTTAGGAAAGTTTGATTTAATAATTGCAAGTGATGTTTTATATGAAAAATTTCACCTAGAAGATTTAAGTAGGTTCTTAAATGAACATACAAATAAAACTTGTGAGATAATTATAGTTGATCCAGGTAGGGGAAATCATGCAAAGTTTTCAAAGATGATGGTAGCTTTGGGATATGTGCATAGTCAAAGTGAGCCTTTAGATACTTCCAAATATCTAGATGAAGATTTTTCTGGCCAAATCATTAAATATATGAAAGAATAGTTATCTCTCTTGAAGACTTGCAGTCTTCGCCTCTTTTACTTTGTGTGGACAAAGTAAGCAAAACCATCAACGGCTTCGAAGCCAAAGGTTCCCTCACTTATTATTTTTATCTTTTCTGCTTGGCAAAACTCGTTTATTAAAACTTGCGTTTAGCAACTTTTAAACACTCAAACAGTTGCCAATCTTGTTTAGAAAAGAGAAAAATAAACATTCGGCTTCTGCAGATGTTGAAATGGATATTGATAAAAATTAGTAATTTTTTAATTTATTATTTTTGTGACACGATATGTGACGTCTTCTTAATATAATAATACTTTTAATTATAAATTGTTAAATAAGGTATGATAAATGAAAGTTTTTGTTTTTAGAATTGCAAAAGGAAATCCCGGTGGTGTAGTAAGGGCTTCATGTCCAATTGAATTTGGTGAAAAAAGGAAAGAAATATTTGATAGTGTTGCTAATACAAGGCAAGGATTAATTCCTTATGAAACAAATGGATATAAAGAATATTTAAAAAGTGAATTATGGGATAATTACAAATTGAGACAAGGTTGGGGATTTAAAGGTTTAGATTTAAGACAAAAGCCTATTGATTGGATTAATAACTATTTGGAGGGTATGAGAAAATATTGGAATTTTACTCATGAAGAGATGAAAGAAATTGATGCGTGTGAAACTGCAGCTGGTCGTTTTGATATGTTAGAAAGTGCTTTATTAAGTGCAAAAAAAGGTGATGTAATAATTATTCCTTCTCATTCTAATACATCTAGCAATAGCAATCCTTTACATAATTCAAAAAGTTTTACAGTTTTAACTGTTAACGGAGATTATGAATTTGATGTAGATGAAAATTATAAAGATTTTGGTCATATAATTCCAGTAACAAATCTTAAAGTATTTTCATATGGTGATGATTTTGTTGGAAAAGATTTTACTGGGTATTATCAAAGAGCTGTTATTGAAATTAAAAAAAATTATAAACTACACAATAAGGTGATGAAATTTCTTAAAGAAAAATACTTATAATCCTTCTGATAATAAATAGATTCCAAAATAAATAAAGGCGGAGAGAAAAATATTTTTAGGAGTTTACTCCTAGTAAATGAGTAAGGATATTTTTCTTTTTAACGTATAGTTATGAAGAAAGATGTTTGTTAGCAGAAGGATTCAATTTTTGTTGAGAAATAAACAGGACACTCTATCATTGGATAGTGTCCTGCTTCCATACACTCTATTATCTCAAAATCATTATAGTAGTTTTCAAACTGCTTTTTCACATTGTTTTTATGAAAAACTGGCAAATCGTGATGACCTACCATTATTTTTATTGGTATTTTTATATTTTTTACTTCATTTATAAAATCAGTTGTAAGATACATAGTCATATATCCAGTTCTAGCTTCCAAAGTTGAAGCTTCGTATGCCATCTTGATTCTATAATCTTTCCATGGTTGATTGTATCTAATACTTGCACTTTCAACTACATATTCAATAAGGTTTTCATTTTTTTTCATACTTGCAAGTAGTTTTGCTTGGGCATCTGGTTTCATTTTTATACCAGCAGCAGTTATTGGGGTGATTAGAATTAGTTGTTTTATTCTATTATCTATTAAGGCTACTTTTTGAGCTATCATTGTGGACATTGAGTGGGCAAGAAGATTTACTTCTGTTAGATTTAGTTTTGTGATGAGGTTTTTAATATCATTTGCTGCTTCATCACAAGTGTATTGACCAATTATCTCTTTTGATAATCCATATCCTCTATGGTCAACAAATATATATGTAAAATTTTTAGTATCAATATATGGTAGTATTGGGTCATAATTTCTATGGTCACCCATAAGTTCATGTAGTACAATAATTGTTTTATTGCCTGTGCCTACAATTTTATATTTTAGTTCTATCATATGTATCTTTTAAATTTTTCAGATTCTATTAAAACTTATCTTAAATTTAAATAGAAAAATTAGTTTAACACACTAATGACATATTAACATGTTAAAATAATCGACACAGATAAAATTGGGAGAAAATCATGAATATTTCTAGTATAAAATCAAAGCTACTAATACTGTTATTTATTAGTATTTCTTGTGCATTTTTAATTCTTGGTTATAAAGATTCATCTAGTAAGTTCAAATCAGAATCCACATTGGTTGCAAATGATGAATTAACATTAGCAAAACAAACTGCAAAGTTTATCAATGATTATTTACAATCAAAGATTACTATAGTTAATTCGGTTGCAAGTATGATTGAAAGTGAAAATCTTACTATTGAAAATAAAGTTCTAGTAGATCAACTTATGCTTGGTAAAAAGTCAGGTGATTTTGCAAGTATGTACTTAGGATTGGAAGATAGTGGAGATTTGATTAAATTTAATGGTGATTTAAAAAGTATTGCAACTATGAATTACGATGCTAGAATTAGACCATGGTATAAAAAAGCTGTAAAAATACAAAGTTCAGGTGTTACTGAGCCTTTTGTTGATAATACTACAAAGCGTTTGGTTATTACAGTTTTTTCTCCCTATATAAAAGATGGAAAATTTATAGGTGTTGTTGGAGCAAATATATTTTTAGATACTGTTGTAAAAGAGATATTAAACCTAAAATTGGGTGATGGTGGATTTGCTTATTTATTATCAAATGAAGGTAATATTTTGATTCATAAAGATAATAAACTTCTAAAAAAAGATAGTGCTTTATTTAAAGGGATTAAAACTGAAGCAGATGATAGATTTGCAGAAGCTAGTGAAGGTGGAGTTGATAAACTTGTTGCTTATAGTAAGGTTTCTATTCCATCATGGTATTTAGTTGTTGAATTAGAAAAAGATAGTATATTTAAGGAAATTAAAAATAATATTTTAAAAGATGTATTTATTTATATTGGATTATTGATTGTTATTTTAGCTTTAATATATGTTCTATTAAAAAAACTTTTAAATCCAATAAATACACTTGAAGATGGATTAAATAACTTTTTTGAATACCTTAAAGGGGAAAAAGATACTGTTGATGCACTAAATATTCAGACAAATGATGAACTTGGTAATATGGCAAGAAAAATTGACGATGAGATAGTGTTTGTAAAAGAAGGTATTGACAAAGATAGGGTATTAATTCAAAATGTAAAAGATGTAGTTAATCAAATAAAAGGTGGGAATCTTGATGTACAAGTTGAAAAAGTAACTACAAATCAATCTTTAAATGAGTTAAAAAATATATTAAATGAGATGATTAAAGTAATTAGTGAAAATGTTCACAATAATATCAACACTATTTTGGCTTCTTTGGAAGATTACTCAAAACTTAATTTTGAGAAAAATATTGATAATCCTTCAGGTAAAATTTCTAAGGGATTAAATGGTTTATGTGACATTATTAATGAGATGTTACAAGAAAACTATCAACTAGGGTTAACATTAGAAAACAATGCAAAACAACTTTTGGAAAATGTTGATAAATTAAATAAATCATCAACAGATACAGCAGCTTCTTTGGAAGAAACATCAGCTTCAATTGAAGAGATTACTTCTACGATAGTTGAAAATACACAAAATATTTCACAAATGGCTGTATATTCAAATAACTTGATTAAATCAATTGGTTCAGGGCAAGCATTAGCAAAACTTACTGTTGAGTCTATGAATGAAATAAACGAACAAACAAGTGCTATTGCAGATGCCATTACAGTAATTGACCAAATAGCATTCCAAACAAACATTCTTTCGCTTAATGCAGCTGTTGAAGCAGCAACTGCAGGAGAAGCTGGAAAAGGGTTTGCTGTTGTTGCTGCAGAAGTTAGAAATCTAGCTTCAAGAAGTGCAGAAGCAGCAAAAGAGATAAAAAGTTTGGTTGAAAGTGCTACAACAAAAGCTGATACAGGTAAGAAAAATGCCGATGAAATGATTAGTGGATATACTGAGTTAAATGAAATCATAAATAAAACTACACAATTAATCTCTCATGTTGAAGTTGCTTCCAATGAACAAAGACAAGGAATAGAGCAAATTAATGATGCTGTTGCTAGTTTAGATGCTAGAACTCAACAAAATGCAAATGTTGCAAATCATACTCATCAAATCTCTATGAATACTTCTTCTATTGCTAAAAACATTATTGAAAATGTTGGTAAAAAGAAATTTAGAAAAGCATGAATAAAGGCTACAAAGTAGCCTTTATAAGTAATTCAAATCATATTATATAATTAAGAATTTTTAAGATTCTTTTTTTATAAATTACAGAACTAAAGAAAATCTAAGTTTTATTTAAGTATAATCCCTAACTTTTTTAGAAAACAACTCAACGTTTCTCTAGAATGGTAGTATCGTTTTGATTATACATGGGTATATATCAAGTTAAGCGAGAAGCATGAGCATTGCTTAATTGCTCAAACCAATTTAAACAAAGGGAAAAAATGCCTACTATTAATCAATTGATTAGAAAAGAGCGAAAGAAACAGATTGAAAAATCAAAATCTCCAGCACTTGCAAAATGTCCACAAAGAAGAGGTGTATGTACAAGAGTATATACAACAACTCCTAAAAAACCTAACTCGGCTTTAAGAAAAGTTGCAAAAGTTAGATTAACAACAGGATTTGAAGTAATTTCATACATTGGTGGGGAAGGTCACAACTTACAAGAACACTCTATCGTTTTAGTTAGAGGGGGAAGAGTTAAGGATTTACCTGGGGTTAAATATCACATCGTTAGAGGTGCTTTAGATACTGCTGGTGTTGCAAACAGAACTGTTGCAAGATCTAAATACGGTACTAAGAGACCTAAAGCCGCTAAGAAATAAGTAGAAGGATAAGATTATGAGAAGAAGAAAAGCTCCAGTTAGAGAAATATTAGCAGATCCTATCTACAATAGTAAAGTGATCACAAAATTTGTAAATACTGTAATGTTAGATGGTAAAAAATCTGCTGCAGAAAAAATTATGTATGGTGCAATTGCAAACTTAGATGCTAGAGGTGAAGAAGCTGGTATCGAATTATTTGAAAAAGCAATTGAAAATGTTAAACCACTTTTAGAAGTAAGATCTAGAAGAGTTGGAGGAGCTACATATCAAGTTCCTGTTGAAGTTAGAGCTGTAAGAAGACAAACTTTAGCATTAAGATGGCTTGTTGATGCTGCTAGAAAAAGAAATGAAAGAACTATGGTTGAAAGATTAGCTAACGAATTATTCGAAGCTGCTAACGATAGAGGTGCTGCATTCAAGAAAAAAGAAGATATGCACAGAATGGCAGAAGCTAATAAAGCATTTGCACACTATAGATGGTAATAGGAAACTAATAATATGGCTAGAAAAACACCACTTAATAGAGTTAGAAATATTGGTATCGCTGCTCACATTGATGCAGGAAAAACTACAACTACTGAAAGAATTTTATTCTACACAGGTGTATCTCATAAAATTGGAGAAGTACATGAAGGTGCTGCTACAATGGACTGGATGGAGCAAGAGCAAGAAAGAGGTATTACAATTACTTCTGCTGCTACTACTTGTCACTGGAAACACCCAAAAACAAGTGAAGACTTACAAATAAACATTATTGACACTCCGGGTCACGTTGACTTTACAATTGAAGTTGAGAGATCTATGAGGGTTCTTGATGGTGCTGTTGCAGTTTTCTGTTCAGTTGGTGGGGTTCAACCACAATCTGAAACTGTTTGGAGACAAGCAAATAAATATAGAGTACCAAGAATGATATTCGTTAATAAAATGGATAGAACTGGTGCTGATTTCTTTATGGTTGAAAAACAAGTTGCTGAAAGATTAAAAGCAAATCCAGTGCCTATTCAATTACCAATTGGTTCTGAAGAGAACTTCAAAGGTATTATTGACTTAGTACAAATGAAAGCTATCGTTTGGGATGAAGATGCTGCTATGGGTTCTAATTACCATGTAGAAGAAATTCCTGCAGAATTAATGGATCAAGCTGAAGAGTATAGAGAAAAAATGGTTGAAACTGCTGCTGAGCAAATCGAAGAGTTAATGGAAAAATACCTTGAAGGTGAAGAATTAACTGAAGATGAAATTATTGCTGGTATCAAAGCAGGTTGTTTAGCTATGGCTATTACTCCTATGACTTGTGGAACAGCTTTTAAAAACAAAGGTGTTCAAACATTACTTGATGCTGTTGCTATGTATTTACCAGCTCCAACAGAAGTTGCTGATATTAATGGTGAAACTCAAGATGGTGAAGCTGTTATTGTTCCTTCAACAGATGCTGGTGAAGTAGCTGCGTTAGCATTTAAAATTATGACTGACCCATTTGTTGGACAATTAACATTTACAAGAGTTTATAGAGGTGTTTTAGAATCTGGAACATACGTAATGAACTCTACTAAAATGAAAAAAGAAAGAATCGGAAGATTACTTAAAATGCATGCAAATAATAGAGAAGAGTGTTCTCAATTATACGCAGGTGAAATCGGTGCAGTTGTTGGTCTTAAATCAACAATTACAGGTGATACACTAGCATCTGAAAAAGATCCAGTAATCTTAGAAAGAATGGAATTCCCAGAGCCAGTTATCTCTGTTGCAGTTGAGCCAAAAACTAAAGCTGACCAAGAGAAAATGGGTATTGCTTTAGGTAAACTTGCTGAAGAAGATCCATCATTTAGAGTAAATACTGATGAAGAATCTGGACAAACTATTATTTCAGGAATGGGTGAATTACACCTTGAAATTCTTGTAGATAGAATGAAAAGAGAATTTAAAGTTGAAGCTGAAGTTGGTGCGCCACAAGTTGCTTATAGAGAAACTATTAAAAATGGTGTTCAACAAGAGTACAAATATGCAAAACAATCTGGTGGTAAAGGTCAATACGGTCACGTTTATTTAGATATTAAACCATTACCTTCTGGAAGTGAAGAAAACTTCAAATTTAACAACGAAATTAAAGGTGGGGTTATTCCTAAAGAATATATTCCTGCAGTTGAAAAAGGTTGTTTTGAAGCAATGCAAGGTGGTATCCTAGCTGGTTACCCAATGGTTGACATTGAAGTTACTGTTTATGACGGT
>NZ_JBNKXY010000025.1:0-11789 GCF_050300555.1 Arcobacter sp. | reverse complement strand
GCTTCTACTTCTTCTACACTATTAAATGGTACACTCCCTACTACTCTTCCATCAAATGGCGATGTTACTTCTATTGTCTTACTCATTTTTTCCTCCTTAAAGTATTGTCCAAATTAAAAGGCAAATTTTACCAAATTAATAATAAAAAAGCCTACGTCAATTTAGAAGTGTTGGGGTTGGTTTAAAAGATATAATTATCTCAAAAAAAGAGATAAATAAATTTATCTCTTTATCTTAAAAATTAAATTTTGATATCGTCAAGTCTAATAACAAATACTGAACAATGAGCATGACGAATTACTCTTTCAGCAGTACTACTAATAAAATAACTACCAAGACCAGGTCTTGTTGCCATCATTACAATAGCATCTGCTTTTATTTTTTTAGCTTCTTCAAGAATTTCATTATGAACTGTTCCATCTTTTATTTTAAAAGATACTTTATCCATTGGAAGAGAGTGCACTCTTGCAATCTCTTTTAATTGTTCCATTGCATCATTATCATAATTTATTTGTTTTTCATCATCCAAAATAGGATAAACTGAACCATGTGTTCTATTTTGATTAACAAATAGCAAAGTAATTTTTCCATCTTCATTAAGTACTTCAAAAGCACCTTTGAATAATTTTTTATGATTCTTTGTATATGATAAATGAATCGGCACTAAAATATTTTTAAACATTGTTATTCTCCTTTAACCCATAACTTTATCAGGTAACCATAGAACAAGTTCTGGGAAAATCATACAAATAATAAGAACTAATAAATTCACCATAATAAATGGAGTAACTGATTTATAAATTTCTCCCATACCAACATCTGATGGTGCAATACCTTTTAAATAAAATAATGCGAATCCATAAGGAGGAGTTTGTACTGCAATTAAAATATTAATAATCATCAATACTCCAAACCAAATTGGGTCATAACCTAATGAAACTGCAATTGGTGTAAATAAAGGTGCACACATTAATACAATAATAAACTCATCAATAATAAACCCTAAAAGTAGCATTATAACTTGGAACATTATAATAATCATAATAGGAGGTAAATCCAATCCATGAGTAAAGTCAGCAATCATACCTTGAATACCCATAAGTAAATGGAAGTTACTAAATACTGATGCACCTAAAATAATCCACATTGCAACACTTACTAAAATAGCCGTTTGCATACCCACTGCTCTAAACATATCAAGTTTAAATCTTTTAAAGAATATTGCCAATAAAATTGCGCCAGCAACACCTAATGCACCTGATTCAGTTGGAGTTGCAATTCCAGAGATAATACTTCCTAGAACAACAAAAATTAAACCAATTGCAAAAAAACCATCCCTAGCAATTCTAATTTTTTCTTTTGCAGTAAGTACTGGTAAATCTAAATTTTCACTAAGTAATGGAGCTTTTTCTGGCTTCAATCTTGTACTAATTACAATGTATGCAATAAGTAAAATAATTGTTACTAAAGCTGGCATCATTGCACCTAAAAACATTCTTCCAACAGAGTTTTGAGTAGAAGCTGCAAACATAATCATAGGAATACTTGGTGGAATCAAAATACCAAGTGCACCACCTGCCATAATTGTTCCAAGTGCCATTCGACGATCATAACCAGCATCTAACATTGGTCTTAAAGCAATACTTCCTGAACTCATAATACCAGCACCAATAATTCCAACCATTGCACCAATCATAGAACAAATGAAAACAACACTAATAGCTAGTGATCCTCTAATTTTTCCAATAACCATCTGGCTTGCACTAAACATAGCATCACCAATACCAGAGTGTGTCAAAAGCTGTCCCATATATATATACAATGGAATAGCAAGTAATATAAAACTAAAGTATGTTGCTTCTACTGTCGTTGGAATAACATTAAATATTCCATCTCCCCACGTAAAATAGCCAATCATCATGGCAATTCCACCTAAGGCTAATCCAACAGGAGCACCTAATGCGAAAAAAATCAAAATACAAAATAGTAAAACAACAGTTAATAACTCAACACCCATCTTCAGGCTCCTTCTCAAACAACTCTTCACCAGTAATCAAATGATAAAGCTCTGTAACCATATCTCTAACTAATTGTATGGTAAATATACTACTTGCAATACATAACATAACCCAAAAATGCCACATTACTGGTGCCCATTCACTTTGACGTCTATAATCAAATTCTATAGCTTCGTTATATTTACCAATACTTACATAAAAAATAATCACTAGAAAATATATTCCCAAAGAGAAAGAAATAAGATTAAAAATATTTTTAACTTTTGGAGAAACCGTTAGATAAAGAATATCAACATTAATATGTGCTCTTTTTTGTTGAGCATAAGCCCCACCAAGAGCTGCAATATAACCAAATAGAAATAAAGATGAATCATAGGCCCAAATCGTTGGAGCATCAAATACATATCGAGCTACTACCTCATATACAACAATAAAAGCAAGCACAGGCATCAAAAATGATGCCCCCTTGCCTAACCACATAACAATTTTGTCAATTATTGAACAAAATAATTTCAAACTATTTTTAAACATGATTAGTTCCTGTTTAGAATTCAATTATTTTGCTTGTTTTCTAAGAATATCAATTAGTTCTTTACTATATTTATCTTTAGAAGCATATTCATCCCATAGTCCAGCACCAGCTTTTTTCCAAGCAGCTTTATCAGCTTCAGAAGGCTCTGGAGACCATTGTAAACCTTTTGCAACCATTTGATCTACAGCTTCTTTTTCCCATTTTTTAGAGTTTTCTAATTGAGCTTTAGCGTGATCAACAGTAGCTTCATAAACAGCTTTCTTTAAATCATCAGATAATTTATTCCAAGCAGATCTATTAACAACAATTGGTAATACTTGAGCACCAGCTAATGGTAATCTGTACATATATTTTGCAACTTCAACGTGGTTACCATCTCTGTGGTCAATCATGTTAGAACCAATAGAACCATCAATAACACCAGTTGCTAAACTTGTATAAATTTCACTCCAAGCTAAAGATACAGGAGATGCACCTAAGTTTCTTAAGAATTTACCATATGCACCAGGAGCTCTAATTTTAAGTCCTTGGAAATCAGCAACAGATTTAATTGGTTTTTTAGTAATAATATAAACAGCTGGTTGAATATATGGCTCTAACCATACTAAACCTTGAGAACCGTAAGCTTTTTTAAGAACATCACCAAATCCACCTTCATGGAATAATTTGTGTAATTCTACTGCATCATCAGTACCACCTGGTAAACCAATTTCAACTACACCTGCAGGTAACTCACCAGCGTGCATTGATTGAAATGGAGCTGCCATAGTAATAAGACCAGACTTAGCTGCACCTAATAAACCAGAAGTTCCAACACCTTCACCTGAAAAAAGTACTTGAACTTTAATTTTACCATTTGTTCTTTTTTCAATATCAGTTGCTAAACCTTGGTAAAGTTCACCAAATGCAGTTCCTCTTCCATAAAGATTTCCGAATCTCCAATTATGATCTGCAGCAGACGCAGTATCAACTAATCCCATAACACCTAATAATGCAACAATAGATGCTGACATTACGCTTTTTTTAATTTTATTTAAACTAAACATTATTTTCCTTTCTTATTGTTATTACTTTTTTTGCTAATTAGTCTTTGATAAAACTTATCACTATGAGTGTGCTTTTATACAAAGATTAATCGAATATACCTATTTTTTTTAAAAACACACCTCCCTCATTTTGTGATTTAAGTTATATTTATCCTATTAAACTTCTAAATAATTCAGTAAATTTATCTAGACCTTCATTAGCAGTTTCATCACTGATTGTTAATGGTGGTAAAAATCTAATAACATTTGCGTTATAACCACAAGATAATAAAACCAATCCATACTCTACTGCTTTTCCGATAATTGCTTTAGTTAATTCTGTATTAGGAACATTTGAATCACCATCAACCATTAATTCCATCGCAATCATAGAACCTTTATTTCTCACATGAGAAATTAATTTTGGGAACTCTTTTTGTAAGTCAGTTAATCTTTTATTGAATAATTCTCCAATAGCTACTGATCTATTTAATAAATCTTCTTCTTCCATAACTTTAAGTACTGCTAAACCAGCTGCACAACCTACTGGTGAACCACCATAAGTTCCACCTAATCCACCAGGGATTGGAGCATCCATGATTTCAGCTTTTCCAACAACTGCTGATAATGGATAACCACCAGCAATACCTTTTGCCATAGTCATTAAATCTGGTTCAACACCTGAATACTCACTATTAAACATTTTTCCAGTTCTACCAAATCCTGATTGAATTTCATCAAAAATTAATACAATTCCATTTTCATCACATATTTTTCTTAAAGCTTGTAATAGTTCAACTGGTGTTTCATAAAATCCACCCTCACCTTGAACTGGTTCAACAATAATTGCAGCTACATCTTCTGCTGGTACATCTGATTTAAATACATTTTTAATACCTCTTATTGAATCCTCAACAGTAGCACTATATGCTTCAGCAGGAAAAGGAACGTGATAAATCTCACCAGGAAATGGTCCAAACCCAATTTTATAAGGAGCAGTTTTACCTGTTAGAGCCATTGTTAAATTAGTTCTTCCATGAAAACCTCCATTAAATGCAATTACAGCTCTTCTTTTTGTATATGCTCTTGCAATTTTCACACAGTTTTCAACAGCTTCAGCACCAGTTGTAACAAATATAGCTTTTTTCTCACTATTACCTGGAGCTAATTTAGTTAATTTTTCAGCTAGTTCAACAGCAACTTCATAAGGGTTAACCATTACACAAGTATGGCTAAACTTTTCAATTTGTGCTTTTACTGCATCAACAATTTTTGGGTGACTATGCCCAGTATTACATACAGCAATCCCTGTTCCAAAGTCAATGTATCTTTTACCTTCAACATCCCAAATTTCTGCATTTTTTGCTTCTTTAACAAATACAGGATATGTATTTCCTTGACCTCTTGCAAATACTTTTGCTTTTCTTTCTTGTAGGTCTTTATTGTTCATTCTTCTTACCTTCTATAATAAATTAAATTGCTTGATTTAATTATTACAGAAGAGTGTATTCAAAAGGTATCATTATTATCAATTTTTATATGTTTTGTATATATATTATGAAAATTAAAAGTGAGAGGGAAATGAGTTAATTGTATTGTAAAAAGCAAGAGTATATAAAATAAATATAGTTTATATGCTATATTTATTTTATATTTAAGTAGCTATTGAATGTAATTTGAAGAAGGACTTTTTTTATTAAAAACTCTTCTTTCAAATACACTTTCTATATCATCATAAATAATTGAATCTTTATCAAGGAAGATTAACTTCTCTTTATCTAATTCATTTACATTTTTTAAACCCATAACAGCAAGTAAGCTTTTCATACTTTTTAAGATATTGTTGTGATAATTTTTTACATAATCAGCATGTTTTTTTACAAAATAGTGTTTTCTTTTTTTAATATCTTGTGTTGCAAGTCCTACAGGACATTGATGATCTCCCGCACCAGAGCAATATCTTGCACGAATACAACCTGCACTCATCATAAACCCTCGTGCAATTTGAACAAAATCAGCTCCAATACATAAAGTAATAACCACATCATCAGGAGTAAGAATTTTACCACTTGCAGAAATCTTTACGTGTTCTCTAACCCCATAATCTTTAAGTACTTTATCTACTAAATATATGGCATCTCTTATATCCATACCTATTCTTTCCATCATCTCTAAAGGAGCAGTGGCACTTCCTCCGCTTCCCCCATCAAGGGAGATATAATCAGGGAAAGGCAAGTTTAAATCAACTCTTCTTTTTATCTCTTTTGCAATAGGAACAATATTATCATAATCAGAAATAACAATCTTTATACCAACAGGTTTACCTGAAGCTTCTTGAAGTTCACCAATAAAATCAAATAACTCTTCAATTGAATTTGCATATGGAAATCTATTTGGAGAAAAGGCATCTTTATTTGCTTCAATATTTCTATAATATGCAATTGAAGGAGTTACTTTTTCTGCAATTAGTTTTCCTCCTGTTTGTTTTGCACCTTGAGCAATTTTGATTTCAGTCATACGACAAAAACTCATCTGTTTTTTATATCGTTCTAAATCAAATTTTCCTTCTTTTGTTCGAACACCATATAGTCCTGAGCTTATTTGTAAAATAATGTCAGCCATATCTTCAGGAACATCTTTAGGAAAATCTTCTAAAGGTGCATCCCAATTAGGACGATAAAAACAGTTTTTCATCTTATTAAAAACATAAGTATCTGCTTCTAAATCATTTCTAAATAGCAATTTTCTATAAAAATCAATTGCAACTGGAACGTTAAAGAAAAACTTTGCCAATTTAAATACATTTTCTTGGAAAGCTGTTCCTTTAACTTCTTTCATATATTTATCATCATACATATTATGAGTAACAAAGAAATTTGATGTTAATCCCCCTTCTCCAGAATTGATAGCAAAGTTTCCATCTTTTGCTCCAAAAACAAAAGCCCTTGTTCCTTCAGGAGAAATAGAACCATCACTCATAGGTCCTCTACCTATTATAGAAGATGAGAAAAAAGGCTTTTCTCTTTTCTCTCCAAAAATAATTGAAAAATCATTTTCAACTTCATCATCATTTAGTACTATATTTGTGTGTTTTAGCATCAGTTTTGGTTTTGGCAAGGGTTGAGAAGGAGAAAAAGACGCATAATTAATCTTGTCTCTTGCAGCATTATATACCCAATCTAATTTATCCATTGATTCGTAAAACTTTTCATCACCAAAGTATTGTCTAAAGGGTTCTCTAAACTCCTGAAAAACAAATCTCAATCTTCCAATTATTGGATAATTTACTAATATTTGATGTTTTCTTTGTACATATTTGTCATGTACATACCATAAAAAGATACCTACACAAAAAACTATCAATATTATTAACCATGTTTCCATATGAACGTCCTGTATTTCATTAGCAAAATATTTAACTTGTCTGTTTTGCTTGAATAATTATTACCGAAGACTGTATCTAAAAGGTATCATTCTTATTAAATTTTATGTTTTATTATATGGAGGAATAGAGTATAAAAAAAATTTATTTTGCTTGATTGTTATTTAAATCAATAGGGATATAAATAGAAAATTTAACTCCATTTGGAATATTTTGAACTGTTAGATGACCTTGCATATTTTGTTCAATAATCATTTTACTCATATATAATCCAAGCCCTGTACCATTATAACTATCTTTAGTTGTAAAGTATGGCTCAAATATTTTATTAATGATGGACTCATTAATTCCACCTGCATTATCTGAAATTATTATTCGGATATGAGTTTGAGCCTTTTTAGTTTGTATCGTAATAACTGGATTTTTAACTTCTGCTTCTAAAAAAGCATCTTTTGAGTTTGTACACATATTTAATAAAACTTGAGAAAGTTCACTCTCAAAGCCATATATAATAGCATCATCTGAAATCATATTTTTTATTTTAATATTATTACTTTTAAAACTATCATCAATAAGAAAAATTGTTTGCTGGAGTGCTTTTTCTATTGAAAAAAATTGTTTTTCTTTATTAGGTTTAAAAAAGTTTTTAAAATCATTAATAGTCTGCGACATCTTTTCAGTAAGTGCATTACTTAAAAGCCTTTGTTTATCCAAATACTCCTTATCAAGTTTTCCAAGGGAATATCTTAAATGAATATTTTGGATAACTGTACTTAAGGCACTCAAAGGTTGTCTCCATTGGTGAGCAATCATACTTATCATTTCTCCCATTTCCGCAAGCTTTGATTGATGAATCAACATCTGTTCTTGTTTTTTCCTATTATTTATCTCTTCTTTAATTCTTGTATCTAGTGTATTATTTAAATGCTCTAACTCTTGTGTTTTTATCTTTAATTGTTTATTTGAAAGTTCTAATTCTAAAGTTCTCAGCTGAACTTTCCTTTCCAAAGTACTATTTAGTGTCTCAATCTCTTCTTTTACTTTTGTTAGTTTTCTAATATATCTTCGTTGCATTATATATGTATATAAAATCAAAGAAAAGATAAAAAGGAAAAATGCAACTATACTCCAAAATAATTTATAATCAATACTTTTTTCATATTTAATAGTTACCCATTTATTTATAATTCTTTGTTTTGTTTCATCGGTTATAGATGCTACTACTTTCTCAAAGATATTTAAAAGGATAGGGTCATCATTTCTTATTCCAACAGATAGATGCCACTTTTCATCAAATTTACCTGATATTTGTAAACTTCCATAAAACTCTTCTTGAAAGGCATATGCCACGTTAAGATGAGTGGTTACTTGTCCAAAAATCTCTCCTCTTTCAACTCTTTTCAAACCATCACGTAAATGATTTACATCTACGACTTCTAAATTAGGATATGTTCGTCTAATTATTTCATTGTATGCAAAGTTTTTTTGAATACCAATTTTTTTATTTTCTAAACTTTTTAAATCACTAATAAAACTAACATTTCTTTTAGTAACTAAAACTAAAGATTCATTAACATATGGTTTAGTAAAGTTCATATAACCACGTCTTGATTGTATATTCATTACAAAAGAAAGAACATCACATTTTCTACTTTTCATATACTCTAAAGATTCAGTCCAATCTTTTGTTTCCACAAGATTTAATTGAGTTCCAATTTTCTTTTCAAAGTCTTTAAAATAATCTGCAACAATACCCACATGTTTATGATTTTCTATTTTTTCAAAGGGCATCCAATCGGGATCTACACATAAATTAATACTTCGTTTTTTATCTAAATAATCTACTTCTTCTTTTGTAAGTATTAAAGGTAAATCTGCAATATCTTTTAAAAACCATTTATCAAAAAGCTCTTTTTCCTCTTTTATAGAAATAGAGTCCAAGCCTTTTTCTATAATTGATTGTAATATTGTTTTATCTTTATTAACAAAAAAATAAAACAATGAAGGCTCAAAACTAATTGCTGGCATGGCTTTTAAATCAATAATTAAATTATCTTCTAAATGCTTTTGTACAATAATTGGTGAAGCTATTAAAGCATCAACACTTCCTTCAAGTAATTTTTGTACTGACTCTTTTATTCCTTTTGTTTCCACTATTCTTATTTTGGGATATTTATTTTTTATATTAAATGTTCCTGTTTCATTTATGACAGCAACTCTTTTGTAATTTAAGTCACTATAAGAATTAATCTTATTTTCTTCTTTTTTTACAAATAAGATATTTTTGATTTTCAATATTTCGGAAGAAAAAACTGCAAAATCACTATTGATTTTTGAATTATTTATTACAGGTAATAAATCTATTTCACCATTTTCAAAGGCAAATTCCATGTTACCTTGATTGATATCTACTGTTTTTGTTTTGATTTGAAATTTTTTGATTATAAGGTCTAAGATATCATTTGCAAAACCATCTCTTTGATAATCTTTGTTTAAATAACTTAAAGGGTACAAGTCAGTAATACCTACCCTAATGTTATTTTTTTCTATCCACTCTTTTTCTTCTTGAGTTAAAGTAGGTGAGGTAGCCCAGAGGCTACTAAAAAAGAATAAAACAAAAACAAGAAACTTCAACAAATAACTCCAAAATAGCTTTTTATGATTATATCATACTATGTAATATAATGAAAAAACTAATACCATCTTTTGTATTTTTAGCGAATAATTTACCTTGGTGATTCTTTTCTACAATAATTTTAGACATATAAAGACCTATACCTGTACCATTTTTTTCTTTTTTTGTTGAAAAATATGGTTCAAATATTACATCTAAATCTTCCTCTTTAATTCCTCCGCCATTATCATATATCTCTATTTTTACACCATCTTCAAAATCTTGGGTTTTGATTTCAATTTTTGCATTTTCGATATCTTTTTCCAAAAACTTATCTTGTGCATTTTTTAATATATTTATAAACACATGCGTAATCTCATTTTCATAAATATTAATTTGGTTTTGACTTTTAAAATCTAATGTAAGTTCAATATTATTAGCTTTTAAATCTTTTTCTAAAATCTTCAATGTATTATTGATTGGCCTTTCAATGATTGTATTAGATACAATTTTATCTGTCTTAAAAAAGTTTTTAAAATCATCTATTGTAGTAGTAAGATTTTGAACATAAAATTCTATTTCATCAAGTTTTTTACTGAAAAAACTTGCTTGTTCTTCTCTTCCTTCCTTTGAATCTAAATTAAACTTTTCAGTTAATAATTTATATTTTAAATTAAAAGATGCTGTTCCAATTGAAGCAAGAGGTTGTCTCCACTGATGGGCAATCATACTTATCATTTCACCCATAGCAGCAAATCTTGATTGAGTTTCTATAATTCTTTGTTTTTCTTCATTTTTTTGGATTTCAATTTCTAATTTTTTATTTTTTTCTATTAACTCTTCTTTTAATACTTTTGATTCTATTGCTTTTATTAAATTATCTTCTAATTTATAAATATCAATGGGTTTTAATACATAAGCACTAATATTTAACTCAATAGATTGCATAAGAAAAGTTGTTTCTTGATGTGCTGTGGTAATGATGATTGGAATATCTTTATCTATTTCTCTAATTTTTTCTATCATACCAATTCCATCTAGCTTTGGCATCTTTATATCTGTTAAAATAAGGTCAATTTTTTCACGTGAAGCTTTAAAAGATGTAAAACCCTCTTGTCCATTTTGAACACAAATAACATTTATCCCAAAAAGATTTAGAGTTTCAGTTATACCTTCTTGTATTACAGATTCATCTTCTGCATAAAGAACAGTTATATTTTTAAGAACTTGTTTTTCAATCATAGAATCTCTTTTAAATTTTTGAATAGTTTAGCACTAAATAGTATTCAAATAGTAACATAATGTATTTTGTTAAATACTATCATCTTATTAAGCATATATCAAGACTATTTTCATACATTTTTTATACATAACTATAAGAAACAAAATGCTAATATAATTTTTTAAAAGGATACCAATGGACTACGGCTTATTAAAAAAATATACTAAAAATTTAAATGTTCTTTTTGTTGAAGATGACATTGATTTTAGAAAGGAGTTTTTTGAATTACTCCAAGATATTTTTCCAAAAGTTACAGCCGCCGTTGATGGATTGGATGCCCTTAATAAATATAAAGAATATTATACTCAATCAAATAAATATTATGACTTAATTATTTCAGATATCAAAATGCCAAACTATGATGGAGTCGAATTAGTTGATGCCATATATAAAATAAAACAAGATCAAATAGTTGTAATTTTATCTGCAAGAAATGAGTTCAACTATCTTTTGCCATTGGTTAATTTAGGAATATACCAATTCTTTACTAAACCAATAAATTACACTAATTTTTTAGATGATATGTTTAAATTAAGTGATAAAATTTATCATATGAAATTAAATGATAATACCAATATTGTAAGAATTGATGAGTCTTTAATTTGGGATAAAATTAATAAAAAGCTACTCCAAAATGATACAGAAATAATACTAACTAAAAAAGAGATTATTCTTCTTAATATGCTACTTAGTAACAATGGAAGAATATGTACTGCTGAAGAATTAATCAATATTATCTGGTTTGAAGAATTTGATATAAATGCAGATATAAGAAATCTTAAAAATATCATATCCCGTTTACGAAGAAAAGTACCAAATTTGCATATTAAAAATATTTATGGAATGGGATATAAAGCAGAATTCAAATAACCAATAAAAAAGGGGAAGCATTTACACCTCCCCCTTCTTTATCTCTAATTTTAATAATTACAATAC
>NZ_JBNKXY010000024.1:0-12418 GCF_050300555.1 Arcobacter sp. | reverse complement strand
GTGGGAAAATTCTAACTGGAGGTAAAAGGATTTCAGATTCTTGTTATGAACCAACAGTAATAGTAAACCCAGCAGATGATGCACTGGTTTCAACAAAAGAAGTATTTGGACCAGTAGTGTGTATCTATTCTTACTCGGATATAGAAGACGCATTCGATAGAGCAAATGCCCTAGATGTATCTTTCCAAGCAGCAGTGTTTACAAAAAATCTAGATACGGCATTAAAAGCAGTAAAAAGATTAAATGGAACAGCAGTAATGGTAAATGATCATACAGCATTTAGAGTAGATTGGATGCCATTTGGAGGAGCGAAAGCATCAGGATTAGGATTAGGTGGGATACACCATTCAATGGAAGAGTGTACAAACGAGAAATTGATGGTAATAAAATCACCAGTATTGTAATTATTAAAATTAGAGATAAAGAAGGGGGAGGTGTAAATGCTTCCCCTTTTTTATTGGTTATTTGAATTATTTTTTATAACAATGTTCTGCTAAAAATGCACCGAATTTATTTTTAGTACCATGTTTATTAGATTTGCTTGAATAACCAGTTTCTACTGGATTACAATCATCAATCCAATACTCAATACCATAAATTTTTACATTTTCAAATCCTAATTTTTTGATAGACATTGCTTCAATTGCTGCTCTTGAAGCAGTATTACAAACTATGATGATATTTGGTTTGATGAATTTATTATTTTCATCAAGAACATGTAATGCTAAAGCTTTTTCTGGTGCTTGTCTTCCTATTCTAACACTTCCTGGAATATGTGCCCCCGCCCACTCTTCCATTGTTCTAACATCTGCTACTAACCAATCTTTTGATTTTAGAGCCTCTTTTACATCAGCTGCAGTTGCAAATGTACCATTTTTCTTAGCTTCTGCCTTAAGTTCTTTAGTTAATCCTTTATAACCAATGAACTCACTAGCAGTTAAACTTGTCATAGCAAGTAATAATGCACTAATCATTATTTTAATTTTCATAAATACTCCTTATGTTAAAGAAGAAAATATTATATGAAATAAAATTAAATTTCGATTAATATAATATAAGTAAAATTTATAATAAATATTTGATGAAAGCCTTTATATCTCTATTTCCTTATATGAGTATATGATAGAAAGTAAAAATCCTAAAAAGCTAAGAATAAATGTAAAAAAGAAGACATAATCATAAGAAAACAGAGTATCATAAATCCAGCCAGCTCCTACTGGACCTAAAATTTGTCCTATGGCAAAGATTAATGTTACTAGAGAGAAGACTTGAGCAGTTTTTTTCAATCCAAAAAATTCAGTACACAACATAGCTATCATTGTAGGAACACTCCAAACAGAAATAGCAAAGAAAAATATGGAGATAAATAAAACATATGTTGGACTGGGAAATATTAATATAAAAATAGAAAATGCTTGAAATCCAAATACTAAAATAATAGTTTTAAAAGTACCATATTTATCTGCAATAGCACCAAAGATAAAACCTCCGAAGATACATATAAAACCGAATATTGACCAAAATACACCTGATATTTGTGATGAAAGATGCCATTTTTCAATTGCTGCACTTACAAAAAATGTTACATATACAACATAACTAATTCCAAATAAGAAATATAGTGAAGCTATTTGCCAAAACTTTTTATTGTTTTTGTATTCATAAAATTTTGTATCAGATTTGACACTATTATCAACATTATAAGAGAGTAAATATTTTATAAAAATAGAGACAATAAATATTATAGCTGAGAAAATTAACCATGAAATTTTCCAAGATGAAACTTGATAAAGATTTTCTAAAAAAGGAACCAAAAATCCTGAAAATATTATAGCTACGCCATTACCACTAACAGCAATGCCTAAAGCTTTTCCTCTTATGTTTTGCGGTACAGCGTGTGAAATATAAACCATAATAGCAATATTTGCAATAGCTGCAAGAAAACCAGAGAAAAAGTAAAGTATAGAAATTAATAAATAGTTATTAGAAATAACCATCAATCCCATAAAAAGTGATTGAAGCAAGAGTAATCTGGAGATTAAAATTGGAGTTTTAAATTTAGAGTAAATTTTACTAGAAAAAATAATTCCTATAAAATAACCTGCAAAATTTGCACTACCGATAAATCCTATCAATGTAGTTGAAATATTTAAATCCATTTGCATATTTGGTAATATCATACCAAAAGCAAATCTTCCAAACCCTAAACATGATAGCAAAATAAGAAATGATGCTAAAAAGAGTTTGGAAAAAGATTTCATCAAATCTTAATGCCCTTTAGAAGGTCAATATAGTTTTTATAATGGATTTTTTTGATGTACAGATAAATATATGCAACAACAAGGATATTTATATGTATCATTGCATTTGCAAAATCAAAGAAAACAAAAAATATACCAGCAACAAGAATAAAAGCAGGATACATAAGTTTATTAAATGCAATTTGTTTTACATGTAATACTTCATATTCAGCAAGATTTTTAGAAATAAATTGTTTATCTTCTGGGGTTAATTTGTTTTGTTCTTCTAAATGGTATAGACCATCAATTACTGCAACTTTTTTCTTATAATTAATAAATCTAGCAATTATAATAACAATAATAATCACAGATATAATATTTGAAACAAGTTCTAGTGGGAAATTTCCGAACATATCTCTCCTTTGTTTTTCTAATAATACATTAAACATTATAAATATAACTAAAAATATAGTGCTGTATTAAATATATTTTTTTGTATAATAAGTTTTTATAAAGGATTTGTTTGGATACTACTTATATAGCACTTGGTGTTGGGTTGTTTTTGATTTGTCTTATTTTATATTATGTTTTTTTTATGACTAAAGAGGATTTTTATAAATATACACAAGATAATTTATATAATGTTCCTTGGAAATGGGAATGGAAGAAAAAAGATATTATAAATTTAAAGTGTCATTGCCCTAAATGCGATGAAGTATTGGTTTATGAAAATGATTTCTTATTACATAAAACTTACTTTTTATGTCCAGCTTGTGAGTCACAAAAAGCTGTAATTGGTGGTGGAGATAGTAAGTATGCCTTTAGTATAGTTAAAAGAGAAATCAACAGAAAAATCAGAACAAAAGAGTACAAAGAGTTAATATCTCATGTTTAGTGTTTTGAAATATTTTTTTATTTAAAAATATGATAGAATTAAAAAAAATTAGGAGCTGAATTTGGCTTATAATGAACATGCAACTTGTCCATGTGGAAGTAAAAAAAGTTATTTAAATTGTTGTAAAGTTTTTCATGATGGTAAAAATCCTGAAACTGCTTTAGAGTTAATGAAGTCAAGATTTACTGCTTTTGTGGTTGGAAATATTGATTATATAATTAATACTACCCATGAAGAAAATATAGAGTATTCAAGAGATAAAAGTAAGTGGAGAGATGATATCCAAGATGTTGTAAATTCTACAGATTTTAATAAACTTGAAATTATTGAGTTTATTGATGGTAGTGATGAAGCATTTGTTACATTTAAATTAGGTCTTAAACAAAAGGGACTAGATGTATCATTTATTGAGAAAAGTAAGTTTTTGAAAATAGATGGGAAATGGCTATATAGAAGTGGCGAATTTTTAGACGATTAGGACAGAATTGAAAATATTATTAGCCCCTGCAGAAACAAAAAATGAAGGTGGAGTAGAAAAACCATTTTCAAAAGAAAACTTTTTTTTACAGAAGAACTTCCCTTACAGAGAGGAAGTTTTTTCTAACTACGAAACTTATGTTCAATCTTTATCTTTAGAAGAACTATCAACTTGGTTTGGAATAAAAAGATTAGATGATGTAAAAAAATACCAAGAGAGTTTGAAAGATAAACCTACGATGAAAGCAATCCAAAGATACAATGGTGTAGCTTTTGATGCTTTGGAATACAATAAATTAGGTGAAAAAGAACAAGCTTACATAGATGATAATGTTATTTTATTTTCAAATCTTTTTGGTCCAATAAAAGCTTCAGATTTAATCCCAGATTATAAATATAAACAAGGTGCAAAACTTCCAAAGATAAATGTTGAAAAATTTTATAAAGATAGTTTTACATCTGATTTAGATGAATATATTGGTGATGAGATTGTTGATTTAAGAGCTGGCTTTTATGAAAAATTTTATACTCCTAAAAATGCCACTGTTATTACTTTAAAATTTTTAAAAGATGGTAAGGTAGTTTCCCATTGGGCTAAGCATTACAGAGGGATGGTTTTAAATACTTTAGCTAAAAAAAATGTACAATCATTATCAGAATTTATGAATACTGAAATACCAGGATTAAAGCTTGTTGAGATGCAAGAGAAAAAAGGGATTAAACTACTAATTATGGATATAGTTTAGTAAAGAATTAA
Organism: Arcobacter sp.; assembly: GCF_050300555.1. Classification (NCBI taxonomy): domain Bacteria; kingdom Pseudomonadati; phylum Campylobacterota; class Epsilonproteobacteria; order Campylobacterales; family Arcobacteraceae; genus Arcobacter; species Arcobacter sp. The sequence continues at coordinate 8,049 of NZ_JBNKXY010000024.1, read as the reverse complement.
ATAGTTAATTCTTTACTTGGTTTTCCAAGATGGTACCCTTGAACATAATCAATTTCAATCTCTCTTAAAAACTCTAAAATCTCTTCATTTTCTACAAATTCAGCTATAGTTTTTACTTGTAACTCTTTTGCAAGTGCAACAATTGATTTAACAAAAGCTAAGTCTTTTTTGTCTTTATGAATATTTATAATAAAATCACCATCAATTTTTATATAATCAATCGGGAATTTTTTAATATAATGAAAAGTTGAAAAACCAGAACCAAAGTCATCTATAGCAAAACTAAAACCTTCTAGTTTAAGATTTTGTACAAATTTTTCTAGTAGTGAAAAGCTTTTAACAGTTTCTCTTTCTGTTATTTCAAAAACTATTTTATCTCTATCTATATTGTATTCGTAAGCTAGCTTAACAATTTTATTGATAAATTCACTTATTATAAGAGCTTTTGGAGAAAGATTTATAAATAAAATACCTTTATAATTTATCTCATTTATTTTTGCAAAAGCTTTTTCTATAACCATATAATCCATTTTATGCACAATTCCTAATGTTTCCGCTGTTTCTATAAATTTAGAAGCTGGCAATAAAGTATTATTTAGTTCGATTCTCATTAAGAGTTCATTGATTTCACAGATATTATTTTTTACATTTACTATTGGTTGAAAGTGTGGAATGATTTTTTCATTTTTTATAGCATTTAAGACAATCATTGATTTATCTTCTGCGTCTTTATGAATCTCTTTTAAGTCATCTTCATTTGGAAATTTTATAGAATTTTTACCCATAGTTTTTGCTTCATACATCATGGCATCAGCGATATTAAATAGTTCAACTGCATCTTTAGAGTGTTCTGGAAATATTGCCATTCCAATTGAGACTGTCATACTACATTTTGAACCATCGGGTGCTATTAACTCTAATTCTCCAATACTATCTAAAATTCTTTTTGCGACAGTATATGTTTCTTTTTCATCACTCTCTGGTAAAATTAGTGTAAATTCATCTCCTCCATATCTAGATAAGATATCTTCATCTCTTTTTGAGTTAGATAGTGTTTTCCCCAATGCTTTTAAAAATTCATCTCCAAAGCTATGTCCATGAGTATCATTGATTGGTTTAAAGTTATCACAATCAATAACTAATAATCCAAAGTGATAGTTATGTCTATCTGCTCTTTTTATTTCATATCCTAAAAGGTCTCTAAATACTCTTTGAGTAAATAGTGAAGTTAAAGGATCTCTTGTGGCATAAAATTCTAAGTTTTCTGTGTATTTATTTATTGCTTTTATTGAACCTACTAGATTTAATAAAGTTGTTAGAATTGAGTCAATCACAATTGATTGAATTGAATCTTTTTCAAGTTGAGATTGAATTCCTAATCCAACTATTCCACCTATTTTAGGCGTATCTAGAAGGATTGATTTAGCTTCATGACTTATATCTTCAATTGCCAAAGAGGTTAAACAGAAATTTTCATTTGTAAAATTGTGATTAATATCATAATCAAGTGCATCAAGTTTATGATGAGATTTAATCATATCTATTGCAACATTGTCAATATATTTAATAACTTCATCATTTGGTTTTCCCAACCAAAAAATTTCTATTTCATAAAACTCATCATTTGTTTTAAATATTGTAATTAGACAATGAACAGGTAAAACAATATTTATCTCGTGCAATAAGTCTTTTATATACTCTTTCCAGTCTCTAATTACATCAGATGTTATAATCATCTTATCCAATAATTTAACTTCAAATTCAAGTATATCTTTATCTACAGCAATATTTTTTAATTTGGTACTTAAATCGTTTAATCCAAGCATTATTTGATTAAATTCTTTAAAACTATTTTTTGAGATACTTACATCTAACTTTTTAAAATCTTTTACACTATTGATACCTTCAATCTTATTCTTAAAATTATTTATAGAGATATTTATCTTCTTTAATAAATTTCCTGAAATAAAAAAAGCAGAAAGTATCATAAAAGGTAAGATTATCAATGAAAAAAGAAAGTATTCATATCTTGTTTGCTCAATAAGAGAGCTAAAGTCATACTCTATTTTTACTGCACCTAGTACATCATTAACTTGTGAATTTGTATGACAAGCAAGACACTCTTGTTTTGCAAGAATTGGAGTTATGATTTTAGTTTTATTATCTTTTGACTGGGAGAATTCTTGTTTGTTATCAAATACTAATTGCACATTTTGAGTAATTTCACTTTGATTTATTTTTCCAAATAATTCTTCTACTTTATCAGAACGAAAGATGTCAATTTTATATGAAGACTCTTTAAATGAGTGTTTAATATTATTCATAAATTGGATTAATTCATCTCTACTCCACCCTTTTCTCATAACTTGATACATAGAATTAAAGATTTGATTTGATAAGGATTGAGATATTTTTTCATTTTCTGCAATAGCTAAATTTGTATGTATTGTTGATGAGAAAAAATAAAAAATAAGAAATAGTAAAATACTAATTGTTAGAATTGAGATTCGAAAATAATTTTTTAGTGTTTTTATCATAAATGGTTGTCTCTCTTAAAAGCATGTTAAATAAAAATCAAATTACTTGATAGTATTATAAAAATAGTTAAATCTTTCTTTCAGTTTTAATAAAAAATACAAAGATAAGCGACATAAGAGCAAAAATACTTGAATATAAAAATAAATACTCTCCATACAGCCATCCAGCAACTAATGCTCCAACAAATCCTCCAAGTCCATATGCAACTCCATACATAAATTGTTGAGCAAGTTTTTTATTTTCGTAAATTTTGTATAAATAAATGATTACTGCACTATGATATAGTCCAAATGAAAAGGCATGAATTGATTGAGTAAAAAATGTTAGATATAAATTATCTGGATATAAAAATAATAAAAGCCATCTAAGTGTTGTTGCTGCTATTGCAAACTTGATTATGTTTAATAAATTGTTCTTTAAAAGTGGCGCTTGATAATAAAACATTACAATTTCACAAATAACTCCAAATGACCAAAGGTATGAAGTTAGTTCTAAAGAGATATTATGTTCTGTTTCGTATATTGTAAAAAAGTTATAAAAGCCTCCAAAACTCATTTGCATAAAAAATAGACTTAACCAAAATGGCCAATACTCTAAGACAGAAAAGGGCTTTGAACTTATAGTCTCTTCATGGGGAACATCATATTTTAAAAGCATAAGAGAGAAGATAACAATTAAAATATTTATGCTTAGATAATAATGCAATGCAATTTGAGGTTCAGATAGAAATTTTGCTAAAACTAAGGCAATAACCATAAAACCAATAGAGCCATATAATCTTGATTTCCCATATTTCTCTTTTCCTAATTCTTTTAGTGCTATTACTTCTATATATGGCAAAATAAGACTAAGACAAACACCCAAAAGAGCATTATTTAACATAAATGTATAAAAATTATTTAGAGTGAAATAAAAGCCTATTGAAGATAATATTGATGTAAAAAGTGCAAGTTTGAATATCTTTTCGTCAAGTTTAATATGCTTTAAAAATAGAAATGGTGTTGCAAATCTCATTAATGGTGCAAGTGCGAAAATTATACCAATTTCAGATGGTGTATATCCAATATCATGTAATACTTTTGGCATAAAAATTATATATACAGCAACTGCTGCAAAATAAAAAAAGTAAAATGCTGATAAATTAAAGAAAAGCATTATTTATTAGAAGTATGAATTACAAGTGTATTTGATACAAGGTCTTGAAACGTTTTTTTATCTTTTCTAAAAAATGGTAAAAATGCTAGTACAATAGTCATTGCACTAAATATAAAACAAATGTATCTTAGAATTGCTTTGGGGAAAGATATTTTTTCTTTTGTTTTTGCATCGATTAGTTTTAAATTATAAGCTTTTAATCCTGGTGTTTGACCTTTTGCTATCCAAAATGTAATTATTATTAAACCATAAATAATAGATAGACTCCATCTAGCTTCTTCGCTTCCTTGAAAGTCATCTTTTCCATTCATAAAAATATAAGTTGTAGCATAGGCTAAAGGCATCATAATCATAAACATATCAACAATAAATGCCTTTATTCTTGCTGGAATAGATGTACAGATATTTGATTTCAAATCATCATTTTTAGAATGTTCAGATGGTAAGTCTTTTTTACCACCTTTAATATCTCTCCATCTACTCATTTGGAATTAGTTTCCTCTACTTCCAGGTTTATAAGCTTCGCTTCCCTCTTTACACATAGGACAATCATCAGGAGAATACATTTCAAATGTAAAATCATCTAATGCAAAAAGTGGTTTGTCAAGTGGTAATTTACAGCTATCTTTTGGTTCTAGGTCACTTCCAACTCTTGAACAAAAACCTCTGTTTGCTAATGCAGCATATGCAATAATTTCTCCGCCAGCATTTTCAATTTGATGTGCAGCTTCTAAAGCACTACCACCAGTAGTAATAATATCTTCACAGACAATATATTTTTCACCTTTTTCTACTTCAAAGCCTCTTCTTATAGTCATCTCTCCATCAACTCTTTCAGCGAAGATAAATCTTACATCAAGGGCAGTAGCTAGGGCAAATCCAGCAATTAAACCACCAAGAGCAGGTGAACAAACAGCATCAACTCTTAGTCCTGATTCTTTAATTTGTTTTGCTAACTCTTCTGCTAAAAGTTTTGCAGTTTTAGGATCTTCTAAAACCTTTGCTGATTGCAAGTAATATTTAGAGTGATTACCTGAACTTAATTTAAAATGTCCCTCTAATAGTGCATTTGCATCTTTATATATTTGTTCAACTACCATGATTAAACTTTTAATATTTCAGCTTCTTTTGCTTTAAAAGTATCATCTGCTTTTAATACATAAGAGTCTGTAATTTTTTGAATTTCATCTTGAGCTTTTTTGTTTTCATCATCAGTTATTTCTTTATCTTTATGAAGAACTTTAACTTTATCATTTGCATTTTTTCTAATATTTCTAATTGCTACTTTTGCGTTATCAGTCATACCTTTTGCTTGTTTTGCACTTTCATTTCTTTGCTCAACAGTCATTGGTGGGAAAAATAGTTTTATTATTTCACCATCATTGTTTGGATTAACACCGATGTTTGCATTTTGAATAGCTTTTTCAATTGGTCCTAGAAGATTTTTTTCCCAAGGATTTATTACAATTGTAGTTGCATCAGAAGCTAATACAGAACCAACTTGAGTTAATTCAGTAGGAGTACCATAATAATCAACTTTTACACCATCTAAAATAGCAGTACTTACTTTACCTGTTCTAAGTGTTTTGTAATCTCTTTTTAATGCTTCTATTGCATGTTCCATTTTTTCTTTTGTTTCTGAATAAATCTCATTTATCATTATTTCTCCTTTTGATTTATTAAATTTGGCTATTATACCATTTATTATTTACTATTATTAATTGTAATGAGTTTTTGATAAGAAGTGCTCTTTTTATATTACAAAAGAACACTTTATTATCTTTTTTATTAAAAGAAGAAATAGCCATTTGAAAAAAATCTTTCATTTAGGCTACTTCAAATCAACTACTTTGTAGTTGGTACCGTTGGTACAGCTGGCGCAGTAGGAAGTGCTGGTGTTGGAGCTATTGGCGCTTGAGGTGCTTCAGGAGTTGCTGGAATTAAACTCTCTGTTTTCACATTGTCAACTGCACTTTTTTGTCTATTTTCATTATATAAGTATCCTAAAAATAGAGTATTTAAAACAAAAACTAATCCTAAAATCATAGTTGCTTTTGTTAAAAAGTTCCCAGGACCTTTTGCTCCAAATAAAGATTCGTTGCTTCCGCTATAAGCACCTAATCCCATACTTGAACTTTTTTGAAGTAAGATAGAAATTGTTAATAGTACTGCTAAAATAAATTGAACTACTAAAAGTGTTGATGTCATAATTTTATTCCTTTGAAAAAATGGTAGGTATTTTATCCAAAATTTATTAAAAAAAAGTTAAGATTCGCTTATGTCCGTAAAAAATGAATTTTCAAAATATGCAAATCAATACAATTCATACAACATCATACAACAAATTGTCGCAAAATCTATCATTAGAGATATAAAAGATGAACCAAAAAGAATTTTAGAATTAGGTTGTGGTTCTGGACAGATTATAAAACATATTTCTTGGGAATATGATTATTATAAAGCAATAGATTTTTCACAAAGTATGTGTGACCTTCACCCAAAAGCAGAAAATATAGATGTACTATGTTTTGATTTTGATAGCGAAGCTTTTATTGATAATATAAAAAATGATAATTACGACTGCATTATCTCTTCTTCTGCATTACAATGGTCTAAGGATTTAAGTAAAATTGTAAAAGCCTTAAGTTCAATCTCTCCAAAGATTTTTGCAGTACTATTTACTTCTAATACTTTTAAAACAATTCAAACTATTACCAATAATAAATCACCAATTTTAGATGAAGAGTCAATTAAAGAGGCTTTTTTAAGGCATTGTGACTGTGAATTTGAAACTATAAAATATAATTTAGAATTTGATAATAAGAAAAAACTTTTTGATTATATAAAAAAATCAGGTGTTAGTGGAGGAAAATCTCTAAGTTTTAAAGATGCCAAAAAACTTTATAAAGAGTACGATTTAAACTATTTAGAGTTTGAAGTTATATTTGTTAAAGCTTTTTCTAAATCATAAAGTTCATATCTTATATATTTAAAAACTTCACTATTATTATTTGATTCTAGTTTACAAACTTCTTCAAGCACTCTAGAACTTTCTTGAGCCCTTTTAAAATTTGCAATTAAAATAGAGTTTAAGTTATCTCTACTTTGCTCTGATGGAGTAGATTTTTTTAATATATCATTTTTTATATCTCTTGAATTTAAAAGTTTGTCATAGATATCTATTCTTGATTTGTGTCTTAAATCTTTAAGTTTTGAAGCTATTTCTTTATTATTGTAAACATATCTAAAGATATCTTCAACAACTCTAATCCCCTCTCTTAGGCGATTTAAATTTGCATCAATAAGTCTTAATTCAGTATTGTTCATATTTGAAGGAACTAACTCCCAAGGGAGTTAGCTATTAGTCATCACTACTATTAAAAATACCAAGTATTTGTAGTAATGAAATAAATAGATTAAAGAAATCTAAGTATAAAGCAATTGCTGCTTCAATTGGAGTTGAAAACCCACCTTTAATAATTTGTTGTGTATCATAAAGAATAAACGCTGAAAATAATAGCGCTCCAACCATCGCAATACCAAGTTGTAATAATGGTGCTTGAATGAAAATATTAGAAATTGAACCTACTACTAATATAATAAGTGCAATAAACAACATTTTACCCATACCAGAAAAATCTCTTTTAGTAGTAAGTGCGAACATTGAAATTCCACCAAAAGCAACTGAAGTCATTAAAAATGCTTGTGCTACAATTGATGCACCTGCAGGCATTGCAAATACAGATGCAAGTAATGGAGTAATTGTTAAACCACTTACAAAAGTAAATCCAAATAAAACTGCTAAATTAATTCCAGGTTTATTTTTAACTGCAAATAAACCAAATAGCAGTACGAATTCTAATATTACTAATCCCCAATACCAACTTGCTATTGTAGAAACCATATCTAAACCAATATAAGCTCCAGCAGTTGCAGCAAGTAATGAACCCGCAAACAATTGATATGTTGCTTTTAAAAAGCTCATTAATTCAACTTTTGATGTTTCTTGCGTATATTGTTGAGTTGTATCTTTATGAGATAAATAATCTCTATTGTACATTCTATATTCCTTTATATGTATTTTATATATACAGTGTAATTCTAATATGTAAAGCTTAATAATATCTTTAAGTTTAATAATTAACTCTAATACATAATTAATAAGTGTTAAATATGGCTAAATACATATAATATATATAACAAAAATACGAATTAAAAAATTTTCCAAAATTTAAGCCAACATTAAAGAAAACCTCTTGACAAAGATAAAAAAACCTATTATAATTCCCGTCCAATTTGAGTGACAGAAGGTCACGAAGGGTTGAGTTCTTTAACAAACTACGGTTTAAAGAAGTA
>NZ_JBNKXY010000023.1:0-20523 GCF_050300555.1 Arcobacter sp. | reverse complement strand
TAAAGAGATAAAATCTTTAGTAGAAAACGCAACCTCAAAAGCAAATGAAGGTAAAACTATAGCTGGAAATATGATAGTAGGATATAAAAAGTTAAATGAGAATATAACAAAAACAATAAACCTAATATCAGATATAGAGAATGCCTCAAAAGAGCAATTAAGTGGAATAGAACAAATTAATACAGCAGTAACACAATTAGATAGACAAACACAACAAAACGCAGCAGTAGCAGCAGAGACACATGATGTAGCAGTATTGACAGATCAAATAGCAAAACTTGTAGTTAGTGATGCAGATTCAAAAGAGTTTAGAGGTAAAAATGAAGCAAAAGCAAAACCAATAAACTCAAAGAACTATGTACCAAAAGATGTAAAGAAACCAAAAGAGGAGAAAATAGTAAATAGTGTAAAAAATAATGGCACTGATGATTGGGAAAGTTTTTAAGCTTCCCATCATTTTAAGCTTCATTTTCAGATGTTAAAAATAGGTAACAAATGGGAATATCTAATACTTTACTTATTTTATATAAGTGTTCCACATTGAAATGTTTTCCATTTGTGCATGGTTCACATGCTGATACTAAACTTACTGACTTGTATCCCATTTCATAGGATAAATCAAGTTGGGTAAGACCTCGTAAAAGTCTATATTTTTTGACATTTTGACCAATTTTTTTATGTAGTGCTTTTATTTCCTGTGGGGTAAAATTTTTTTTTGACATTTTGAACCTACTATAGTGTTTATCTTTAGCTAAGTTTAATTGTTATAAAATCCAAATTCAACCCACTATAGTAGTTTTTTAACATGAAAAAGAGATAATAAAAATTATTAAGGATAAAGTTATAATGAAAAATAAAACTAAATATGACTTAGAAGAAAAGATTGTAAATGTTTTATCAAACTTATTAAAAGAACCATTATATCAACTATTTACGATGTCCTCTGGGACTTTATTAAATGCAGAAATGAATTTAGCAAATGAAAAAATGTACAAAGAAACACTTGAATTAGTTAGTAAAAATACTAAAGAGATAATAGAAACAATAGATATTTTTATAAATTCGTTAAATGATGAAATAGAAGAATCATTTAACTTAGGAAATTGTATTCAAACAATGACAAAGCTAATACAACCATTTCTAAAAAGTAATAATATTTTTGTTCATATAAATTACTCCTATGATATCAAAATTGTTGGTATAGAAGTAAAACTAATACAAGTATTTTTAAACATCATAAATAACATTATTTATATTTTGGAACAAAATAAAACTTTAAGGGAAAAACATATTTTTATTGAAGCTAAAAGCGTAAATGAAAAAGTAGAAATTAAAATTAAAGACAATGGAGGTACAACAAAAAGTGATGACAAAAATTCTTTTTTAAAAAATTTTAATATTTCAAAAAAAATAGCATTAGCTAGAAAAATTGTTAAAGAGCACTTCTTTGGAAATATAAAAATTTATGATGAAGGGTATAGTTTTAATAACAAAATGTTTAATGGTAGAGTTGTTTGTATAACGTTAAATTGAAATTAAGGAGTCAATTATGTTAAATAAAATTAATATGAAGAAAAAGTTACTTATTTTTCCTTCATTGTTTGTAATAATAATGTTTGTAAGTGGTTTAGTTTATACAAAATATAGCAATATTTCTGATATAAGAAATAAAGCAGCTTTTGATACTGAACAATTTAAACAAAATGTACTTAAAGGAAGAATTTTAGTATATCAATTTTTAAGGCTACCAAATGAAGTAAATGCTAAAAAAGTTGTTGATAGTTTTAGCAATTTGAACGTTGATGTAGAAGCATTTAAATTAGCATTGAGCTTAGAAAGAAATAGAATAATTTGTGATGAAATAAGCGAGTTGTCAAAAAAATATATAGAATATTTTAATATATTCTCTTCTTTAAGAATACAAGATTATAATCTTGGAATAATGGAAGAAACTTCTGAATTAAAGTCTGTTATATCTAAAATGGTTAAAGTTGGAATTTCACTTGAATCAAAATTAGATGAGATAAATAAAAGTGCTTTACAATTACGTGATGAATCAAATGAATTATTAAAAAATACTTTAATAGCAATTGTATTAGCTGCTTCAATAATTTTTGTTTTATCTTCATTTTTCTTATTGAAAAATATTACTAATTCTTTAAGTGAATTCAAAATAGGACTGCTAAACTTTTTCGGATATTTGAATAGAGAAATAGATGAAGTAAAGATGTTAGAAGAAAAAGGGAATGATGAGTTTGCAGATATGGCAAAAGTAGTAAATGAGAATATCAAAAAAACAAGAGCAGGTATAGAAGAAGATAGAAAACTTATAGATGAGACAATATCAGTACTAAGTGAATTTGAACAAGGTGATTTATGTCAAAGGCTAGATTTAAATGTTTCAAATCCTGCCTTAATGCAGCTAAAAGAAGTATTGAATAAAATGGCAGATAATTTAGAAAATAATATCGATAATGTACTTGATATAATAGAAGAGTATTCAAAATATAATTATCTAAATAAAATAAATACAAAAAATCTAAAAGAACATTTGCTAAAACTAGCAAGTGGTGTTAACGGATTAGGTGATTCTATAACTGACATGTTAATAGAAAATAAAACAAATGGATTAACACTTGATGAGAGTTCAAATGTATTATTGGCAAATGTAGATAAGTTAAATCAAAGCTCAAATGAAGCGGCTGCAAGTTTAGAAGAAACAGCAGCAGCCTTAGAAGAGATAACTTCTAATATAAGACATAATACAGAGAATATAGCAAAAATGTCAGATTTTTCAAATAATGTAACCCAGTCATCAAAAGAGGGAGAGAAATTAGCTAGTCAAACAACAATAGCAATGGATGAGATAAATGATCAAGTTACAGCAATAAATGAAGCAATAACAATAATTGATCAAATAGCCTTCCAAACAAATATTTTATCTCTAAATGCAGCAGTAGAAGCAGCAACCGCAGGTGAGTCAGGTAAAGGTTTTGCAGTGGTAGCAGCTGAAGTTAGAAATTTGGCAGCAAGAAGTGCAGAAGCAGCAAAAGAGATAAAAGCATTAGTTGAGAATGCAACAAAAAAAGCTAATCATGGTAAAAATATAGCTGGAGATATGATAAAAGGTTATGAAGAGTTAAATGAGAATATTACAAAAACAATAAATCTTATATCTGATATTGAAGTAGCTAGTAAAGAACAATTAAGTGGAATAGAACAAATAAATGTAGCCATAACACAATTAGATAGCCAAACACAAGAGAATGCGATGGTAGCAAATCAAACACATGATGTAGCAGTATTGACAGACCAAATAGCAAAACTTGTAGTTAGTGATGCTGATGCTAAAGAGTTTAGAGGTAAAAATGAAGCAAAAGCAAAACCAATAAATTCAAAGAACTATGTACCAAAAAAAGATACAAAGAAATCAAAAGAAGAGAATATAATAAAAAATAATGGTACTGATGATTGGGAAAGCTTTTAAGCTCTCCCTCTTTTAAGGTAAATTCATAAAATAATTAGGAGATTAAAAGTTTTTAACTTTAAATAAAGAGATATGACTGCAAAAAGTATATGTACAAATAGGATAAAACCAAAACTTCTAAGAGAACAAAAAACAGAAGCTTTATTAGTATTTATAAGAACAACTTTAGAACAATCTTATAAACAAATAGATGAACATGGATATTTATTTGAAATAGGAAATGAAGAAGATAATAAATATGTATATGAAAATCTTGAAATATTGATGAAAAAATTACAAGAGTGTGTCGTAAATTCGTTTTATCTTAGAAGTTTAATTGATAATGCAAAAAAACATCCTTCCTTAATGATAATTGCTAAAAAAGAAGAACCTTTAATGGTATATTACGATACTTTAGTAAAAGCAATAGAAACAAAACTTTCAGATGGGACATCATGGATACCTGAATTAGTTGTAATTTCACTTCTAAGTGAGTGGATTTTAGAAGAAGAAAAATCAGTTATTTTGTATCCTTTTTTAAAAGATTTCGATTATATTGAGCTAATTTCAAAATATGATAATACAAAATTGAGTCTTAATGAGGAAAATAAAAAGATAGTTATGAATATGTATAGAATTTCTTCATATTTAATAGAAAAACTAAAAAATGCAAAATATAAAATAAATACGAAAAGAAATAAAAAAAGAAAAAAATAAAGGAAAATTATTTGAAATAAAAAGTTTAGTATAAACTAAACTTTTTATAACTATTCCATTGTTCCAGCTGGAACGTGAACATAACCTTCCATAATAATTCTTGCACTTCTACTCATAGTTGCTTTATCAACTACAATTTTTCCATTTTCATTTTTAATTACAGCTCCAACTTTTAGAGTTCCTGATGGATGTCCAAACTCAACAGCAGATTTTTCTCCACCACCAGCAGCAAGATTTACTAATGTTCCTGGAATACAAGCAGCAACACCGATTGCAACAGAAGCTGTTCCCATCATCGCATGGTGTAGTTTTTGCATTGATAATGCTCTTACATGTAAGTCAATTTCATCTGCTTTTACTTCTTTTCCAGAAGAAGTTGTAAAATCAGATTTAGGTGCAACAAAAGCAATTTTTGGTGTATGTTGTCTTGTTTGGGCTTCTTTTAAATCTGAGATTAGTCCCATTTTAAGTGCAGCATATGATCTGATAGTTTCAAATCTATCTAGAGCTTCAGCATCATTGTTAATATCAACTTGAAGTTCAGTTCCTTTGTATCCAATATCAGCTGCATTTACAAAACAAGTTGGAATCCCAGCAGTTATCATAGTAGCTTTAAATGTACCTATTCCTGGAACTTCTAAATTATCAACTAAATTTCCAGTTGGAAACAGTTCTTCACTTGGATCCACTGGTTCAGCAAACTCTAAAACAATTTCTTCAGCAGGGAAAGCAACACCATCGATGTAATAATCTCCCATTTCTTTAACCATTCCATTTTCCATAGTTACATAACAAAGAATAGTTTTTTTGATATTTGCTTGCCAAATTCTTACACAACAAACACCATTTTGAGGTACATTATCTACTAATCCCTCTTTGATAGCAAAAGGACCAACTGCACTGGATAAGTTTCCACAGTTTCCACTCATATCAACAAAGTCTTTATCAATGGCAACTTGACAAAAATAGTAATCTACATCGTGATTTGGAACTGTACTTTTACCTACTAAGATAGCTTTAGATGTAGAAGAAGTAGCTCCTCCCATACCATCCATTTGTTGTTTATAAATATCAGGGCTTCCTACTATTCTTTGAAGTAATTTATCTCTTTTTACTGGGTCTTCCTGTGCTTCTTTTGGAAGGTCTGCTATGTTAAAGAAAGTACCTTTTGAAGTACCACCTCTCATATATGTTGCTTTTACTTTAAATTGTGGTTGGTAGCTCATCTTATTTTCCTGCAATAACGTCTTTCGCGAATTTTTGTAAAATACCACCGTTTTTGTAAACTTCAACTTCAGCAGAAGTATCTAATCTACATAAAACAGTAAATTCTACTTTTTCACCATTTGCTCTTGTCATAACTACAGTTAAATCACATCTTGGAGTGATTTCACCTACGATATCAAATGTTTCAGAACCATCTATATTGTAAGTGTGTCTCGTCTCACCATCTTTAAATTGTAAGGGTAATACACCCATTCCAACTAAGTTTGTTCTGTGGATTCTTTCAATTGATTCAGCAATTAAAACTTCAACACCAGCAAGTCTTACACCTTTTGCTGCCCAGTCTCTAGAACTACCTTGACCATAGTTTGTACCAGCAATGATAATAAGTGGTTGTTTTCTTGAAGTATATGTTTCAATAGCTTCCCACATTCTAGACTCTGTCCCCTCTGGCATAATTTTTGTCAAACTTCCTTGTTTAACATTTCCATTTTCATCTTTAACCATTTCGTTAAATAATTTTGGATTTGCCAATGTTGCTCTTGAAGCAGTGTTGTGATCTCCTCTATGTGTTGCATAAGAGTTTAAATCTTCCACTGGTAATCCCATTTTTAAACAATATTCACCAGATGCTGATGTTGGTAAAATTGCATTTGAAGGTGATAAGTGGTCTGTTGTGATATTATCAGGGAACACACCTAATGGTCTCATACCTTTTAATGCTGGCATTTGCATATACTCATCTTCCCAATATGGTGGTTTTTGAATATAAGTTGAGTTTGGATTCCATCTATAAAATGGCTCTGCTTTAACAGCTTTTAATCCATCTCTTGCAAACATTGGGTCATAGATTGCATTGTACATTTCTGGTTTGATAGATTCTGCAATAACAGCATCAATCTCTTCATCAGATGGCCATAAATCTTTTAGTTTGATATCATTACCATTTGAATCTTTACCTAATGAGTCATTTTCAATATCAAATCTAATAGTTCCTGCTAATGAGTAAGCAATTACAAGTGCTGGAGATGCTAAGAACGCCTCTTTTACGTATGGGTGGATTCTTCCATCAAAGTTTCTGTTTCCAGATAATACAGCAGTTGTATAAATATCTCTATCTACAACTTCTTGTTGAATTTTAGGGTCAAGTGCACCTGACATACCATTACAAGTAGTACATGCAAAACCAACTACACCAAATCCAAGTTTTTCCATCTCTGGTAAAAGACCTGATTCTTTTAAATATGCTTCAATTACTTTAGATCCTGGTGCTAAAGATGATTTAACCCATGGTTTTCTTGAAAGTCCAAGAGAGTTTGCTTTTTTAGCCAATAATCCAGCTGCAACAACGTTTCTTGGGTTTGAAGTATTTGTACAAGAAGTAATAGCAGCGATTAAAATACCACCATCTGGGATGAAATCACCCTCTTGAGTCCACTCTTTTACAATACCTTCAGCTTTTAAAGTTGAAGTAGGTACAAGTTTATGTGGTTTAGAAGGACCTGCTAAACTTCTTGAAACAGATGATAAATCAAATTTTAAAGTTCTAGCATATGTAGCATTTGCAAATTGGTCTGCCCATAAACCATTAGCTTTAGCATAAGCTTCTACTAACTCAACTTGTTTTTGCTCACGACCTGTTACTTTTAGATAATCAATAGTTTGCTCATCTATAGCGAACATACCAGCACTTGCACCATATTCAGGAGTCATATTTGCAATTGTAGCTCTATCTCCAAGATTTAAGTATTTAATACCAGATCCAAAGAATTCTAAGTAAGCAGAGATAACATTGTTTTCTCTTAAAAATGATGTAATAGAAAGTGCAATATCAGTTGCAGTAATACCTGCAGCTCTTGTTCCAACAATTTCAACACCAATAATTTCAGGAACCCTCATCATAGAAGGATTTCCAAGCATTACGTTTTCAGCTTCTAATCCACCAACACCAACAGCAATTACACCAAGTGCATCAACGTGTGGAGTATGAGAGTCTGTTCCAACTAATGTATCTGGAGATGCTATACCATCATTTAAATGAACAACTGGAGACATTTTTTCTAGGTTGATTTGGTGCATGATACCATTACCTGGAGGAATAACATCTACATTGTTAAATGCTTCTTTAGTCCAGTTAATAAAGTGGAATCTGTCTGCATTTCTTCTATCTTCAATATCTCTGTTTTTTTGGAAAGCATCTGGGTCAAATCCACCACACTCTACTGCTAAAGAGTGGTCAACGATAAGTTGAGTTGGTACTACTGGATTAACTTTATCTGGGTTTCCACCTTTTGAAGCAACAGCTTCTCTAAGACCTGCAAGGTCAACAAATGCAGTTAAACCTAAGATATCGTGACAAATAACTCTACTTGGATACCAAGGGAAATCTTTGTCTGTTCTTTTTTCAATAAGTTGTACTAATGAATCTTTTAAATCTTCACTAGGGCATTTTCTTAATAAGTTTTCTGCTAAAACTCTTGAAGTATAGTTTAGTTTAGCAAATGAACCAGGTGTAATATCTTCTACTGCTGATTTAACATCATAGTATTTAACACCATCTATACCTTCAAGATCTTTAAGATATTTTTCGTTTGTCATTTTTTTATATCCATTTAGTTTAAATTTAAAAGGATAAGCAAAAGCTTATCCCTATAATGTTTGCCAAAGTGGCACTAGAATAATTAAGTGTTTAAGTTCTTATCTTTCTTCAATAGGAACAAATTTTAAGTTTTCTGGTCCTGTATAATTAGCTGATGGTCTAATAATTTTTCCATCTTCTCTTTGCTCAATTGCATGTGCTCCCCATCCAGTAACTCTTGAAATAATAAAAATAGGAGTAAACATATCTGTTGGAATTCCCATTTGATTATAAGAAACTGCAGAGAACCAGTCTAAGTTAGGGAACATCTTTTTCTCTTCCCACATTACTGATTCAATTCTTTCTGCAACATCATACATTAAAGTATTATTGTTTTCTTTAGATAAATCTTCAGCAACTTTTTTAATTACTACGTTTCTTGGATCACAAATAGTATAAACTGGATGACCAAAACCAATAATAATCTCTTTTCTTGCCATTCTTTCTCTAATATCTTTTTCTGCTTCATCAGCTGAAGAGTATCTTTCTTGAATATAAAATGCCACTTCATTAGCTCCACCATGTTTTGGCCCTCTAAGTGCTCCAATAGCTCCTGTAATACATGAGAACATATCTGAGTTTGTTCCAGAGATAACTCTTGAAGTAAATGTAGAAGCATTAAATTCATGTTCAGCATATAAAATTAATGATGTGTGCATAGCTCTAACCCAAGATTCTCTTGGTTTTTCACCATGTAATAGATGTAAGAAATGTCCCCCAACTGTTTCATCATCAGTTACAACATTAATTCTTTTTCCATTATATGCGTAGTGGTACCAGTAACATAACATAGAACCAAATGAAGCCATTAATTTATCAATAATATTTTGTGCCCCTTCTTTTGGATGAGATTCATCTTCTGACATAATTGCTCCAAGAACTGAACAACCTGTTCTCATAACATCCATTGGATGAGATGTTTTTGGTAATTGCTCTAGTGCAATTTTAACACCATCTGGAAGGTCTCTTAAACCTTGTAATTTAGTTTTATAAGCAGCTAATTCAGCTTTTGTAGGTAATTTTTCATGAACAATTAAATATGCAATTTCTTCAAATTCTGCAGTGTTTGCAAACTCTAAAATATCATAACCTCTATAGTGTAAATCATTTCCACTTTTCCCCACTGTACAAATAGCAGTATTACCTGCTGCATGTCCTGAAAGTGCAACTGATTTTTTTGGTTTAAATCCTGTAGTTGTAGTACTCATATTCTCTCCTTTGTTTTTATACTATATATTTTTTGTAAAGCTAATTATTTAGCTTTACCTTTTGAAAATAATTCATCCATTTTTTGCTCGTAATCATGGTACCCTAACATATCATAAAGCTCCATTCTTGTTTGCATTGTATCAAGAACACTTTCTTGAGTACCTTTTTCTCTTAACTCTTTATATACATGTAAAGCTGCTTTATTCATTGCTCTAAATGCAGATAATGGATAAAGTACCATTGCAATACCAACTGAACCTAATTCTTCAGTAGTAAACATTGGTGTTGCACCAAATTCAGTAATATTTGCTAATACAGGTACATCAATTGCATCAGTAAACTCTTTGTATTCTTTTAATGTATGAACAGCTTCTGCGAAAATTGCATCTGCTCCAGCTTCAACGTAAGCTTTTGCTCTTTTAATTGCAGATTCTTGCCCTTCGCTAGCGTGTGCATCTGTTCTAGCAATGATATAAAAATCTGGATCTAATTGCATTTTAGCATCAACTGCAGCTCTGATTCTGTCACACATTTCTTCAATTGAAACTAACTCTTTATTTGGTCTATGTCCACATCTTTTTGCAGCAACTTGATCTTCAATATGTAATCCAGCCGCACCAGAACGTATAAATTCTTTTACAGTTCTAGCTACGTTAAATGCGTGTCCCCAACCTGTATCAGCATCAACGATTAATGGAGTATCACAAATTGATGTAACTCTTCTAATATCAATACATACATCTTCTATCATAGTCATACCCAAATCAGGTAAACCATAAGAAGCGTTAGCAATTCCTCCACCTGAAAGATAGATAGCTTTATATCCAACTTTTGTAGCTTGTAATGCTTGGTAAGCATTAATTGTACCTACAATTTGTAATGGAGTTTCTTCTTTTAGTGCTTCTCTAAATCTTTTTCCTGCGCTCATGTATATCCTTTAAATTTATGTAAAGTTAGTATACAAGATAGTTAAAATGATGTAGTGTATAATAGTTGAAAACAAAAATACAATTTTTAGACTTATTTTATTTTATTGTACAATATTTGATTTTATGTATAATAATGGTACAATTTAGGCTTAGAATATAAATAGGAATGGAAAATGTCTTATAAAACAAGTATAGATAAAATAATCGAAATATATAAAAGGTCAAATCTTAGTATATCAAAATTTGCTTCATTAATCCAAAAAGATAGAAGAACAGTTACATCATGGGTTGATAGAATAACTGATGTTGAACCTTCAACTACTGTCAAAGATAAAATTTGTGCATTATTTAGATATCCAGATTATATTTGGGAAGAGGCTTGCAATGATGAAGAATTTATAAAATCAATTACTCAAATTCCCCAAAAAGAAGTAAGAATCATAGATGAAGATTATTGTGGAAGACTAAAATATATTATGGAAATAGAAGAGAATAGAAGGTTTGTAATTCAAGCACAATTTCCAGGACCTATGTATAGAGATACTGCTGTAAAAAGAATATATAGAACACAAACAAGTTTAGAAATTGAAGAATTAAAACAAAATAGAATAAATCAAATGCTTAGATATGATTATGATACAACAGAGTGGTACTCTATAAAATCGATTCTAACATTTTGTTTTGCAAGTATTGGAAACTTTTATACAAAAGAGGAAAAGATAAAAATACTTGAACTTATTTATGAACTATTTAATAATAATTACAATAAAAAGTTGTTTTTATTTGACTCCTTTTCAAGAAAAATTTATGGGATGGAGACAACATATATCTCAATCAATGTTAAACAAAAAGTACTTTTCTTTAAATCTCCGATAGAGTCAGTTTTTATTGAAATAAGAAATAAAAACTTAGTTGAAAGAATGCACAAGTATTATTCTTCTCCAATTGAAGCACCTTCTCATGTAAACTTTTTAGAATCAGTTAAAATTATAAAAATTTTACAAGATGCTTTAAAATACAATAATGATATAAAACAAGCATATGAAACAATAAATAGATTGACAGACTATGGGGAATTGTTTTATAATAATTTAAGTGTGGACTTACAAAAAGAAGTAAGTGAACCAAAAGCTGGACAAAGAAGAAATTAATATGAGTAGTAGAGAAAAACTTTTAGATGTAGCCTTTGATGAGATTTATCACAATGGATATAGTGCAACTTCTGTTGATAAAATTTTAAAAAAAGCAAATATGAACAAGGGGTCTATGTATCACTTTTTTAAATCAAAAAAAGAGTTAGCACTAGCTGTTATTAATGAAAAAATCAATTCATATATTGAAGATAAGTACAGTAAATTATTAAATTATGAAGAAAATATTTGTGATGAAATGATAAAGATGATTAAAAAAAGAGATAACTTTGATTTTACTTGTGGTTGCAAGTTGAACAATCTAATGCAAGAATTATCTCCTGTAGATAAAGATTTTAAAAATGCTTTAGAAAAAGTATATATTAGATTTGAAAATATTTTTGAAAAAGTTTTAGATAAAGCAATAGCTAAAAATGAAATTTCACACAATGACACAAAAGCACTTTCTATGTACATAGTTGCCTCAATAGAAGGGTGTTTAGGAACTGCAAAAAAATCACAAGATGGTGATTATTTTCAAACTTGTATCTCTCAACTTGAACTTTTTTTAAACTCTCTAAAAAAATAAATCTTTTTAATCTTGACTAATTGGTCAAGATTTTGTTATACTTTCACTTGACTATATAGTCAAGAAACTAAATTCAACTGAAAGGATAGCAAATGTCACAAATAATTGGAACTATAATTTTATACTCATCATTTATAGTACTTATTGTGATGAGCTTTGCCGAAAAAATTTAAAAGGAGTTAATATGCCATATATTAATGTAAAACTAAACCTAAAAGAAAATGAAGAAACTAGAGAAAAGATTGTTGACATAGTACTAGATAAAACAACTAATATCTTAAATAAAAAAAGAGAAGTAACTTCTGTTTTAGTAGAGTTTGTTCCTTTTTCTTCTTGGAGTATAGGTGGTGAAAATAGTGCAACTTTTAATTTAGATATAAAAATTACCAAGGGTACCAATACAAAAGAGCAAAAGGCAAAGTATATAAATTCTGTCTATGAAGAGTTTAAAAATCTTTTGGGTGAAATAAGTGTTGCAAGTTATATTACAATAGATGAGGTTGATGGTGATTCTTGGGGATTTGAAGGTTTAACTCAAGAGTATAGATATATAAAAAGTAAAATATCATGAGTTTTTATATACAAAAATCAATTTTGCCATTTGGTTTTATTTTTTTATATGGAAGTGGATTTATTTTCACCCAATATGGATTACAAAACTCTTCACCTATGGCATTTTTAGGTATAAGATTTTTTATTGCATTTTGGATTTTGCTATTTATTGCATATTTTTTAAAAGTACCTATTCCAAAGAGTAAAAAAGAATTTTTTCAAATTGCACTTGCAGGAAGTTTGACGGTTGGAACTTTTTCCATAGGTGTTTTTTTATCAATATCTTATGGAGTTTCAGGTGCTTTAAATGCTTTGATTATAGCTTTACAGCCAATAATTGTGACATTTTTAGCTCAAAGATTTTTAGATGAAGAGATAAATAAAAGAGTTTGGTTGGGGTTAATTATAGGATTTATAGGAGTTTCTTTTGTGGTAGTTTCTAAACTTGATACTTCATTTGATTCTATTTTAGGAGTTTTTTGGTCTATTGTTGCTTTATTGGGTCTTAGTTTTGGAAGTTTGTATCAAAAAAAATATTGTACGGGTATGAATTTATACTCAGGTGGTGCAATACAAACATTAAGTTCAACAATACTTGTTATTCCATTTTTATTTTTTGAAGAATTACATATAAATTGGAATGGTGAGTTTTTAATTGCCTTATTTTATATGGCTGTGGGAGTGAGTATAGGTGCTTTGTCATTATTGTATATTATGATTAAAAATGGTGAAGTTTCAAAGGTATCTTCAATTTTTTATTTAGTACCAGTTAGTGCAGCTATTGTTTCATATTTTTTATTAGGTGAAAAGATGGAATTAAATGTAATAATTGGAATAATAACAGTAATAATTGGAATAACATTAATTAACAAAAAGGATAATAGATGAGTAAAGCATTAATTATAATAGATATTCAAAATGATTATTTTGAAGGTGGAAATTGTGAGTTAGTAAATCCTATGGAAGCTAGTTTAAAAGCAAAAAAAGTATTGGAGTATTTTAGAAAAAATAATATGCCAGTATTTCATGTACAACATATAAACATTAGAAAAGGTGCAACTTTCTTTTTACCCAATACAAAAGGAGTAGAGATACATGAAAATGTAAAACCACTGAAAAGTGAAATAATAATAGAAAAAAACTTTCCCAACAGTTTTTTAGAAACTTCTTTAGAAAATGAGTTGGAAAAACTGAATATAAAAGAGTTAGTTATTTGTGGAATGATGAGTCATATGTGTATAGATTCTACAACAAGAGCAGCTTTTGATAAAGGATATGATTGTACAGTTTTACATGATGCTTGTACAACAAAAGATTTAGTCTTTCAAGATAAAAAAGTAAATGCTAGCGAGGTTCATAACTCTTTTATGGCAGCCCTTGGAAGTGTTTTTGCTAAGATGGTTAGTGTTGAGGAAGCATTAAAATAGAATTATTATAGCAAAGATATAAATTGAACAGCAATCATTGTAATATTAATAATTATTCCAATGATTGGTATATATATTGGATAAGAGATAATATTATCTGGAGTTTTTCTTTGTAGTTTGATTTTTATAAGAGCAATATTCATTAAGGTAAATATCACAAAGATTAAAAAACTTGTTAGATTTGCTAGTGTTAAAATAGGTAGCCAAAGTGTAAATATAAGGACACTAATAGAAGCAAATACTGTGGCAAATATTGGTGTTCTTGTTTTTTCATTGACCTTAGAAAATATATTAGGAATCCATTTATTCATACTCATTCCATAAAATACCCTTGATACCATAATTATTTGTATCAATGCTCCATTTAAAACTGCAAATGTCCCAATAAAACTTAATAAAACAGGCTCTTTTTGAGTTAGTTTTGTATATACATCTGCAAGGGGAGAATTTGTCTTGGCTAGAGTGTTTGGTTCAATTGCCAAAATGGATACTATTGCAACTAAAATATATATAATAGTAGAGACAAAAAGTGCGATTATGATGGCTTTTGGCATAGTTTTTGTAGGTTTTTTTACCTCTTCTGCGATATTTACCATATCTTCAAATCCTATGAAAGCATAAAAGGCTAAAAACGCTCCTAAAATGATGGTATGCCACACTGAAATTTCAAAGGGAGGTATGAGTTTTGAGAACTCAATTGTTTCAAAAGGAAGTTTATCAATTCCGATAAAAATAATATACAACAATCCAAATATCTCAATAACTGTTAGTATTGAGGCAACTTTAACAGAGTGACCAATCCCCAATATACAAACAATACAAAGTACGGTTATGACAAGTGTTGAAGTGATATAAGGCGGAAGATTGATAAAGTGTGAAACATAACCATTAAATCCATGCAAGATAGTTGCACTAGAGATTATCCCACTTAGTGAAATAAGCACTCCAATAGCTATAGATAAAGTTTTGGAATTAAAAGCCTTTTTTGCATATAAAGCCTCTCCTGCACTATAGGGAAAACGAGATGAAAGTTCTGCATAAGATAAAGCGGTAAAAAGTACTACAATACAGGCAACTAAAAAAGAAAAAGGAATATAAATACCTGAAATACCAGCTATTTTTCCAACAAGCACATAAATACCAGCACCAAATATATTTCCAAGTCCATAAAAAACTAAAAGTGTTAAAGAAACATCTCTTTTAAGATTAAACTTTTTTTCTAACATGAAAATCCCTTAAAAGGTTGTGGTATTAGTATAGCATAGTTTACTAAACTTCGGTTTTATTCTGGTAGAACATAAATTTTAAAACTCTTTTAACATCTTTTCGCCTTTTTCACTTAAAAAAGGGTAAATCATAAATTCAAAAAAAATCTCTTTTGCTTCTTTTATGGATTCTTTTGAAACTTCTCCTGATGAAGAGGCAAACACTTGCCAATAAGATGTGATAAACCAATGTAACTTTGCTCGTCTTTTTAGGTTCTGTTCCTGTGAAAATTTAAGAATATTTTCTTTGATAAGAAATTGTAATAGAAGTTCTATTTGATTGATTCTTTTATCTTGATTTTTTTTAAATGCTTCTTTAAAACTTGGATACAGTGCCATTAAAACCATAGCATCTCTAAGTAAAAAGCGATATTCATAGAACATCTTCCCATAATATTCAAAATTTTCATTCATAGTTTGAATAGGATTTTTACTTAATAAAATAGCTTCAAAACTATTGAGGGATTCAAATTCTTTTGAAAGATTTTGATATATATAAAGAATAATATCTTCTTTATTTTTAAAATGATAATAAAGATTTCCCGGAGAAATACCAGCTTCTTTTGCTATATGATTAGTCGTAATACTTAAGGTTTCTTGTTCATTAAAAAGTTTTTTTGCACTTTCGCAGATTTTTGTTTTTGTATCTATTTTTATTTTTTTCATGTTTAATTTTAGCATAATAGAGCTTTTAATCTAATATTTAGAGTAATTACTCTAAAATTTTAGAAATAAAAAGGAGTTCATATGAGTTTAGGTGTAGCAGGTGGTGGATTACCACAGATAGAGAGATTGTTTATAAAGTTTTTCTTAGTTCCTTGTGTTAGGTTGTTATTTACTTGGAATATTGGACTGTTTATGATTAAAAGAGAAGTAAATATTATCAAAAAGTTGATTGAAGGAATTGATGAAGAGAAATTACAAAAAAGAGTAGTAATAAAAAGAGCTTTTGCTATAGAAGATCATAGTCGTGATTATTCTATAAATATGACATTGGAGCATTTAAGAATAGCTGGAACAGCTGTAATGGCTCTGATTGATACTTTATCCAAAGAACAAGAGTTTCCAAAAGATATAACGATTGAAGCTGTAAAACCAAAAGAAAATACAAAAGATGAGCCTAAAAAGTTTTTTGGTTTTATGACAACTTATGAAGAGTATATTAAAAATCATAAAAAAAACTATTCAAAAATGCGAAAAAAACATCCTTGGTTTGTAGAGTTTAATAATTTTGATTGGGCATGTTTTATGTATATGCATACTTTTATCCATAGACGTCAAATAGAAGCAATAATTAAGGAGTTAAAATGAGTAATCACAGAGGAACACTATTTAGAATTGTATTTATATTTTTAGCTCTTTTAGGATTTTGTAAGTTTGATTTTTAGTGGAGTAATTGTTTTGCTTTCAACTATAGAATTTAATATATCAACACTATTATATACATTTGTATTGTTATTAGCTATAAGAACTTTTTATCCAAGGTTTATTTTTATAGAATAAGAAAAAATATTGGAGAACTTATGATAAAAAAGATTTCTAGCTGGTTTTTGGGCAAAACAAGAAGATAAAAGTGATTGATAGAGAATTAATAGAAAAATATCAACCTTATTTATACAATTTAGCTTTAAGGTTAGTATATTATAGAGAAGATGCTTTAGATTTAACAAATGATGTTTGGATAAAGATTATTGAAAATATCCATACTTTTGAAAAAAAATCAGAGTTTAAAACTTGGGCTTATCGCATAATGATAAACTTATTTTTAAATCAAAAAAGAAAATACACCCAACTTCATTTTGAAAAATTTGCAAATACAATGAATGAATTGGAAAACTCAAATTTATCAAATGAATATGATGAACCTTTTAAACAGCTTTTGATAGAAGAAGCAAAAATAGGGTGTATGATGGGGATGCTTTTATGTTTAAATCCAGAACAAAGAGCAATATTGATAATAGGAGATATTTTTGAAATAAATAGTGATATTTCAAGTGAGATATTTACTATTTCAAAAGAAAATTTTAGAAAGAAATTATCTCGTGCAAGAAGTGATTTATATAATTTTATGAATAACCAATGCTCTTTAATAAATAAACAAAATAGTTGTAAATGTGAACAAAAAACAAAAGCTTTGATTGAAAAAGGTTATATCAATCCTAAAAATATGCAGTTTACTGAAACTTATGTGGATACAATTAAAAAGAGAAAAAAAACAAAGTCTAATGCTCTTGATTTAACAATGGAGAAGTTGTATAAAAATTTATATCAAAATCATCCTTTTTATGAAGATGATATGAAAATATTCGCTACAAATTTACTAAAAAATAAAGAAATTAAAAAAATATTTGAATTATAGTGTCACATAATAATTTTTAAAGTGTCTAAATATAAAGAGGTAGGAATATCTCAATATATTAATAGGAGTCAACTGTGACACAATTGGAAAAAATTAGTAATTTTGTAGGAATGGAATTTGCTACTTTCAAATTAAAAGAAGGAGTTAGTGAAGAAAAAATGCTTCAAATTATAAATGAAGTAGATAAAAACTTTTTACAAAAAGAAGAAGGTTTTTTAGGTCATTGTACATTAAAAGGAGATTCTGGTCTTTATGCTGATGTTGCTTTTGCAACTACTCAAGAAAAAGCACAAGAAATTTGCTCTAAATGGCTTGAAAATGAGTTTGCTTTAAAATATATAGAACTTATTGATGAGTCAAGTGTAAATATGACATTTTGGAATAGAATCAAATAAAGTAGTTAAAAGAAGGTTTTTCTAAACCTTCTTTTGTCAGAAATAATTGATTATAGCATAGTTTACTAAAATAAACTAAGATTATTAAAAGAAACTATAATGTACAATTCTTTATGATAAAATTTAATAATAAACAATATAGTTCTTCTTCTGAGATATTTTTTGATATCTTTAATGATAAATTAAAACTTATGATTATTTGGTATTTAAAAAACAATACTCTTAGATTTAAAGAGTTGTTTGAATACTTACAACCAATTACAAAAAAGACATTAACCATAAAATTGAAAGAGTTGGAACAATTGAATCTTATAAACAGAAAAGCATATGCTGATGTTCCTCCAAAAGTAGAATATTCATTGAGTGAATATGGAAATAATTTAAAACCAGTAATTGATGAAATATTGATTTGGTCTCAATCATATGCAAAAACTTTTGCCAAAATAACAAGTGAAGATATAAAATGAAAATCTTAGCAATATCTGGCTCACTTAGAGAAAAATCATACAACAAAGCAATACTTCAAGCGCTAAATGATATGGATTCAAGCATAAATATATATGAAGATTTGGGAAACCTTCCCTTTTTTAATCCTGATATAAATAATCACACTTTGGAAAAAGATGATTCTCCATTGTTAGTTCAGGAACTAAGAAAAAATATTGCATTTAGTGATGCGATTATAATTAGTACACCAGAGTATGCTTTTGAAATATCTGGAGTTTTAAAAAATGCACTTGATTGGTTGGTATCAAGTGCTGAAATTGTAAATAAACCAGTGGCTGTAATAAGTGCTTCAACTTCAGCTATGGGTGGAGATAAGGCAAATGAAGTTCTTGTAAAGTTGATAAAAGTTTTAACAGGAACAATAAATGAAAAATTGATTTTAACTGTACCAAAGGCAAATAGAAAAATTGATGATAAAGGTCATATTGTTGATAAAGTGTTGTTAAAAGAGTTAAATATTTTGTTAAATGAATTAAAATCTACTATAAAAAGAAAAAATAATAAATTTAATTAAAAGTGAAACCTCCTTAGAATTCTAAATACATTTATATTTATTTTGATAAACTAATCTAATATTGTGAAAATTTATATTAGGAAATAATTTGTTTGACCAACACAAATATAGAAATGAACTTCTTAAAAAATATCTTCTTATAGGATTTGTAACTTCTGTATTATTATCACCAATATATTATAAAATAGGTATAAACTACTTAGCAATTGCATTAAATATTTTTTCACTACTAATGGTATATTTATTTGTAAATACTAAAAAAACTGATAAATATATATATAATTCTAGATTTTTTATGATTACTATTAGTATTTTATTTATTATTGGATTTATAGATGGAAATCAAGAAATTAATAGTATGTTTTTTATTTTACTTTATCCCATAGCTTCATTTTCTATACGAGGTCCCAAAGAAGGTATATTGTGGTCTATAGTGCTACTTAGTATTTTTATATTAGCATTTACTCTTTTTTCATTTCCTTATAATAAATATTCATTTTTGTTTTTCTGTGTAGCTTACTTGATGGTATCTTATCTTCTTTATTTTTATAGGTATTATGAAATTATGATGTTTAAAAGTATAAATGAAGAGTTAGAAAAGATTGTAAAAGAGCGAACCAAAGAACTTGAAATATCAAATAAAAAACTTGAAAAGCTAGCCTCTACAGATGACTTAACTAAACTTCTTAACCGTACAAAACTTAATGATTCTTTGGAAAGTGAAATCAATAGAGCAAATAGATTTAATCATATTTTTGGAGTGATTATATTGGATATTGATCATTTTAAATCTATCAATGATACACATGGGCATAACATAGGAGATAAAGTACTTGAAGAGTTTGCAACTATATTAAAAACAAAAACAAGAGTTACCGATATAGTTGGACGTTGGGGTGGAGAAGAGTTTGTAATTATTTGTCCCCAAACGGATATTGAAGGTATAAATAAACTTGCAGAAGAACTAAGATACACAATAGAAAATAATAGTTTTTCTATTACAGGTCAAATAACAGCAAGTTTTGGTATTACTCTTTATATCAAAGGTGATACTATAAAAAGTCTAATATCAAGAGCTGATAAGGCTCTTTATAGAGCTAAAGATGAGGGGAGAAATAAAGTAGTAGTGTTTTAATATTATTTCTATTCTCTCTTGAAGAGGTAAACCTCTCCGCTCTTTACTTTCTTTTGTTGAAAAGAAAGTAACAAAGAAAGCAACCAGACGAGTTGATGAAGGCAAAGCTACCCTCCAGTTTTGAATTTATTTTCTGCCCTGCAAAACTCACTAAAGAGTGCATTTAGCACTCTTCTTAACGCTCAAACAGTTTCGGGCGTAACCGAAAATAAATTCAAAACTTACGGCTTCATCAAAGTCTGGGAAGAAAGAAAGTTCGAATTATCATTTTATTAAGTAACACAAGAAAAGATAAAAGACTAAACAAATCAAAAATGCAAATGTCCTTATCCCACCTTTTATTCCAACATCTGCAAAAGCCGAATGTTTATTTTTAATTTCGGAAAAAGCTGAGGACTCGTATACTACAAATAATGGAGATATGTTAATATATTTTCATAGAGTTAGTTAAAATGATATATCGATGA
>NZ_JBNKXY010000022.1:0-23183 GCF_050300555.1 Arcobacter sp. | reverse complement strand
TTAATTATCTTCGCAGGTATCGTTTCGGCAATTCCTAGTGCAATTGGTGGTACTATTGATTTAGTTAATAATGGACAAATGAATTTCTTAACTGTACTTGCTATATTAGTTATTATACTTGGTACTGTTGGAGCTATTATTTATGTTGAGTTAGGGGAAAGAAGAGTCCCTGTTTCATATTCTAGAAAAGTTATGATGCAATCTCAAAATAAAAGGGTAATGAATTATATTCCTATTAAAGTTAATTTAAGTGGTGTAATTCCAGCAATTTTTGCATCTGCAATATTGATGTTCCCAGCTACAATTTTACAAGGTAGTCAAAATAAAATTTTATTAGCTGTTGCAGACTTTTTAAGTCCAACAAGTTATACATTTAACTTTTTGATGTTCTTATTTGTTGTATTCTTTGCGTTCTTTTACGCATCAATTACTTTTAATGCAAAAGATATTTCTGAAAATTTGAAAAAACAAGGTGGTTTTATTCCAGGTATTAGACCAGGAGAAGGAACAGCTGAGTTTTTAAATGAAACAGCAAGTAGATTAACATTATGGGGTGCTTTATATTTAGGAGCAATTTCTACTGTGCCATGGCTTTTAGTTAAGTCTATGGGAGTACCATTCTATTTTGGTGGTGTTGCAGTTCTTATTGTTGTACAAGTTGCAATTGATACAATGAGAAAAATTGAAGCTCAACAATATATGAATAAATATGAGACATTAAGTGCGGTTGGTTTATAAATAAAATGGCAATTCCATTAAGAAAACCAGACGAAATAGAAAAACTTCGAACAGCAAGTGTTGCTGTTGCGATGACTTTAAAATATCTACGAGAAAATGTTAAACCAGGCATGACTTTATTAGAAGTTGATGCTATGGGTGACGATTATATAGCCAGTTTAGGTGCTAGACCTTCATTTAAAGGCCTTTATGGTTTTCCCAATGCAGTATGTACATCCCTAAATGAAGTTGTTATTCATGGTATTCCATCAAATACTATTTTACAAGAGGGTGATATCTTAGGATTAGATATCGGAACTGAAATAGATGGTTGGTATGGAGATGCTGCTATAACTATGCCTATTGGAAAAATATCAAAAGAAGATGAGGAATTAATTGCTTGTTCAAAAGATGCCTTGTATTATGCAATTGATATTATAAGAGAAGGTATGAGATTTAAAGAGTTATCTTATGCAATAGAACAATTTATTGTAAAAAGAGGATATCAGCCATTAATTAGATTTTGTGGTCATGGTATAGGTAAGAAACCTCACTGTGAACCAGAAATTCCTAATTATGTTGAAACACCAAACATCAAATCTGGTCCTAAAATAAAAAATGGAATGGTGTTTTGTTTGGAGCCAATGATTTGTCAAAAGATGCGAGAACCAGTTATTTTAGATAATAATTGGGATGTGGTATCAAAAGATGGATTAAGAGCTAGTCATTATGAACACACTGTTGCTGTAATTAATGGAAAAGCAGTAATTTTAAGCGATGTATAGAAGGAAAAAATGTGGCAAAAGATGATGTAATTGTAATTGATGGTAAGGTTATTGAAGCTTTACCTAATGCAATGTTTAGAGTTGAATTAGATAATAATGGGCATGTTGTTTTATGCCATATCTCTGGAAAAATGAGAATGCACTACATAAAAATTTTACCAAATGATAAAGTTAAAGTAGAAATTACTCCTTATTCTTTAGATAAGGGTAGAATCACTCATAGATACAAATAATCAAAAATTAGAAAGTATTTATATTAATACTTTCTTTTTTTTAGCTTATTTTAAAAACTTACTGATATAATTCTTAAAGTTATATTAGTATTGGGAAAAAAATGCAAAAAGATATTGATAATATTAATGAGTTAGATAAGAGCCAAAATTCAGATTCTAAATCAAATGTTATTTCAAGTGAATTGTTAAATATAACAAAATCTCAATTACAAAATATAGAAATTCTAAAATTTATTACATATCTACCAGAATTACTTAAACCCTCAATTGAACAATCAATTTATCATAAAATAGAAGAAGTAATTTTTGAGTTAATGAAAACTCCTGAAAAACTTGATGATGATTCTATGATAAATAAATTAGTAAATATTACAAATGAAAGAGTTGATTTAGATAGGGCTGCTTTAAAAGCAAAATCAGAAGATACAAAAAAATTTATAACATTATTGATAAAAGAGTATGAAAAATCTTTAATCGTTAGTAATAATTCAACAGAAAAATTAGATGATATAAAATCCGATTTAAACTCTCTTGAAATATCAGAGCACTCAAATAGAGAATTAAAACTTTTACAAGCTAAATTATCAGATATAATTTTTGATTTAGAAACTAATTTAAGTGAATCAAAAAATGAGATAAATAAAGGTAGAGTAGAGTGCACAAAACTAGAAATGGATATTAAAAAATTACAAAGTGATTTGGAAAAATTAAAAATTGAAAAAGATATAGATTTTTTAACAGGTGTACTAAATAGAAGAGGTTATACTTCTGTTATATTAAAAGTTGAAAATAGATATGTTACTTTTAACTCCAATTATGCAATTATATTTATTGATATAGATGATTTTAAAGATATTAATGATACCTATGGACACGATTGTGGTGATATTATACTTAAAACATTTTCTACAGTATTGAAAAAAATGATGCGAGAAGAAGATGTTATTTGTCGATATGGTGGCGAAGAGTTTGTTACTTTAATTAATTATAACGATGAAGAAGAAGTTTATAATTATATTAAAAGAGTAAAAGTGATTGTTGATAGTCACAAATTTATTTATAAAAATGGAATAAAAATAAAAGTTCATTTTTCTGCAGGTATATCTTTTAGATCAAAATACAATTCATATGAAGATGCAATTAAATATGCTGATATTTTGCTTTATAAAGCAAAACATGAAGGTAAAAATAGAATTATTATGGATAATTCAAAAGAAATACTTTAATATTCATATCTATGAAGCCTAGTTCTTTACTAGCGCGCAATTTAAAAGTATGTAAAAAACTAAACTCCATAAATATAAATACTAATTAATCTCACTTACCCTTTCTTTTGTTAAGTTAATTTCTTCTTCTAAAATATTCTTTTGTTGAATTAATAGATTTAAATTCTTTTTTAACATCTCTTTATCTTTATAAGATTCAATAATAAATTCAAAAAGCTTAGGTCTATTTTTTTTCCAATTATGTAACGTTGTTTTATTAATCTCTAAATCGTTTTCCAATTTTCTTAAACTTGGTGCAGTCATAACTTATCCTAAAAAAAATCTTATTTTGAATTGTACATATTTTTGGAACAAATGTCAAGTAAAATTTAATATTAGTTCCAATAATTTGAACAAATTATAAAAAAAGGGATAATTTTGTACAATCACACATGACAAAAAATTTACAAAATAGATTACTCTATCAGCTTAATTTTCTTAAATCAATTGGTTATGAATATGGGCAAAGTATAAATTTGCAAAATAGTAATAATGAACAATTAGAGTTGCCTAATGAAATAAATCAATTGGATGAGTTAGTTAAAAACTGTTATTTATGTCAACTCTCAAAATATCGTGAAAATGTATTATTTGGAAGTGGGAATATTAATTCTAAGATTATGTTTTTAAAGGAATCACCAACAGTAAGTGAAGATGAATTTTCTACATTTTATGTGGGTAAATCTGGAGATTTATTAAAAACTATGATTGAGAAAGTTTTAAAAGTAAATGTCAATGATGTGTACATAACAAATATAGTTAAATGTATTTCGCCAAATAATTCTATAAAACATGAGCATGTAAATTTTTGTAAATCATATTTAGATAAGCAAATTGAAATTATAAAACCGAAACTTATAGTAATTTTAGGGGAGAGTGTATATAGATATTTTACCAATGAAACTAGAGCTTTTAGTGAAATTAGAGGTAAAGTTATACGTAATAATGATTTAGATATCATATGCACATATGAGCCAAGTTTTCTTTTAAGAAATCCATCCTCTAAAGGTGAGGCTTATGAAGACTTATTAAAAATAAAAGCAATTATGGAGCAAATGTGAAACATTTATATTTAATTATTGTATCAATTTTTTTATTTACAGCATGTACAAACAATGAGATAACTATACCTAAAACAAATAATACAACAGTAGCAAATAATACAACGTACCAAGAACCATATAGATATATTAAAACTATACCAACCTATGATAATGAAGAGATATCTGATGGAAATTTTAGAATCGCAATTGTATTTCCATCAAAAGTTGTAGGGAAATATGGAAATACTACAATAAATAGTGTTATAGGATATTTACTTTTCCAAAATAGCAAATTTGAGATAGAATCATTTGATAGTGAAAATGAGAGTGTAGATAGTATCTATAACACATTAAATGAAGTAAAAAATAAAGGTTATAAAAAAGTTATAGCTTTAGTTACAAGTAACTCTTTAGCAACTATTAATAATATTTCTTCAATTAGTAATATGGAAGTTTATTTTCCTCTTATTAGTAAACAAGAATCTAATTATAATAATTCTTCAAATTTTATATTTGGAGCAATCTCTTATGAAAACCAGATGAAAAAGTTATTGGAGTTATCAACTGGTGATAATGCTCAGTTTTATGAAGACTCAAGTATTGGAATGAAGCTAAAAAATATTTATGAAAACTTAGTTCCAGATATTTTAGTAAATCAAACTATATTACAAACTAATAATAATTTTAAAGAAATAGTTACTAATGAAAAACTAAAACATACAAATCTAATGTTAAATACAACAATAGTAAAATCATCAATTATTCTTTCTCAATTGTACGCATTTGAGACACAAAATGGTGCTATTATGACAACTCAACAAAATTTTGATCCTTTGATTTTGTCATTAACTCAATATGAAGATAGATTGAATTTAGTTTTTGCAAATTCTATTGAAAATACAGATGATAGGCTTACAGAATTACTTAATTTACTTGATACAGATGTGAAGTATAATTGGGTAAATTATTCAACTTTAGTGGGAGTTGATTATCTATTTTCAAGAAATAAAAATGGTTTGATAAAAAATAAAGTTCTAAATAATGAAGTACTTTATAATACATATTTGTATTACTCTACTGAAGCTAGTTTCAAAAAATTAGAACTTAATTAACACTTTAAAAAAACTCTTAACAACTTTTGGATATAATCGCGGATAATTTATAAAGGGCAAATGCCCTGTTTTGGAGCACGAATTGAGAACGCATTATTGTACGGAAGTTACTGAAACACTTATTGGTCAAGAAGTTACTGTTGCTGGTTGGGTAAATAGTAGAAGAGATCATGGTG
Source organism: Arcobacter sp. (assembly GCF_050300555.1). Lineage (NCBI taxonomy): Bacteria > Pseudomonadati > Campylobacterota > Epsilonproteobacteria > Campylobacterales > Arcobacteraceae > Arcobacter > Arcobacter sp. Next base: position 17,852 of record NZ_JBNKXY010000022.1, on the reverse strand, counting down.
GTATTATTTTTATAGATTTAAGGGACAAGGGTGGTTTAGTTCAACTTGTTGCTGATCCTGCTGATTGTAAAGATGCTTTAGAAACGGCTGAAAAAGTTAGAGATGAATTTGTTTTAATAGCAACTGGAAAAGTAAGAGCAAGAGGTGAAGGATTAGAAAATCCTAACTTAGTGACTGGAAAAATTGAAATTGTTTTAACTAACTTAGTTATTGAAAATAGATCAAAACCTATGCCATTTGATTTAGGTGATGAAAAAGTAAATGAAGAGATTAGATTAAGAAATCGATTTTTAGAACTTAGAACAAAAAGATCTTATGATATTTTCAAATTAAGAAGTACTGCAAATATAGCTATTAGAAACTGTTTAAATGAGATGGGATTTTTAGATGTTGAAACTCCAATTTTAACTAAATCAACACCAGAAGGTGCAAGAGATTATTTAGTTCCATCAAGAGTTCATCCAGGTGAATTTTACGCACTACCACAATCTCCACAAATATTTAAACAACTTCTTATGGTAAGTGGTTTTGATAAATATTTCCAAATAGCTAAATGTTTTAGAGATGAAGATTTAAGAGCTGACAGACAACCAGAATTTACACAAATAGACGTTGAGATGAGTTTCTGTACACAAGAAGATGTAATCAAAGTTGCTGAAAAACTTATTCATGACACATTTACTGCTTGTGGTAAAGATGTACCTGAAACTTTTCCAAGAATGACATACGCTCAAGCAATGGAACAATACGGAAGTGATAAACCTGATTTAAGATTTGATATGCCACTTGTTGATGTAATTGATATTTTTGCAAGAAGTACAAATGAAATCTTTGCAGATATTGCAAAAGATAAAGCACATAATAGAATCAAAGCAATTAAATGTCCAAATGGAGATAATATTTTCTCTAAAAGACAAATGAAAGCTTTTGAAGATTATGTTAGAAAATTTGGAGCTAAAGGTTTAGGTTATTTCCAAATGAAAGAGGATGGATTAAAAGGTCCATTAACAAAATTCTTTACTGAAGCTGATTTAGAAGAGATTGTAAAAGTAACTGAATTAGAAGTAGGGGATGTAGTATTCTTTGGTGCTGGACATAAAAAAGTTGTTTGGGATTATATGGGAAGATTTAGACTTCACTTAGCAGAGCAAATGGATATCGTACCTGCTGATACATTCAAATTTTTATGGGTAGTTGATTTCCCAATGTTTGAAGTAGAAGAGGGTAGAGTAAAAGCTTTACATCATCCATTTACAATGCCAAAAGATTTAAATAAAGAAAATCTTGAGGAAATAGAATCTATTGCTTATGATATCGTATTAAATGGTACGGAACTAGGTGGTGGAAGTATCAGAATTCATAAAGAAAATATTCAAAATGAAGTATTTTCTTTGATGGGAATTAAAGAAGAAGAAGCAAGAGAAAAATTTGGTTTCTTACTTGATGCTTTACAATTTGGTGCACCACCACATGGTGGTTTTGCTTTAGGACTTGATAGAATGATTATGCTTTTAGCAGGAACAGATTCAATTAGAGATGTTATTGCATTCCCTAAAACACAAAAAGCTCAATGTCTAATGACACAAGCTCCAAGTGTAGTTGATGAAGAACAACTAAAAGAGTTAAGTCTAAGAATAAGAAAACAAGCTAATATCTAAGGATATTAGTTATTTATAAAAAGGAAGTTTTAACTTCTTTTTTATACACTACTATTATGAAAAAGTTAATATTATTACTAATCCTTTTATCCACATCTGTTTTTGCAAGAGTTGTCTATACTGTTACAATTGAACCTCAAAAGTTTTTTTTGGAAAGAATAGGTCAAAGTAAAATAAAAGTTAAAACTATTTATGAAGGTGTTAATTTTACGAAAGAATTACCGCATGTTCATTTTCGTAAATTTGCCTTTTCAGATACATATTTTAAAATAGGACTTCCAGCAGAAGACTTTTATGCACAAGAACTTCTAGGTTTTAATAAAGATATTAAAATAGTAGATACGAGTGTTAATGTTGATAAGATAGTTAAAAATGGGAAAGTAAATCCTTATATTTGGCTAGATCCTTTAAAAGTAAGAAAAGTTATAGATGTTATGCTTGAAACTTTGATTAAGAATGATCCAGATAATAAAGAGTTCTTTGAATCAAATTGTCAAGAATTACTAAAAGAATTGGATAAAATTTTTTTAAGGCTTAAAAATAGTTTGTTTTATTCTACAAATGCAGTTATGGTATTTAATGACAAGTTGGATTACTTTTTAAGTAGATTTGATGTTAGATACTATATGGCTGAAAATAAAGTACTTAGTGGTCCAAAATTTACAGAAATATTTAGATTAAGTAAAGAAAAAAATATAAGATACCTTATTGTAGATAGTAGTATTGATTATGAAGTTTATAATACTTGGTCAAATGCAAATAATATGGAAGTTATTCAATCTGATATTTATTCATTTAATTGGTTTTCCGATTTATTTGTTTTATCTGACAAGATAGCTTCAAAACAGGAATAAAATGTTTTTACCTACTACAAAAGAGGAGATGGATAAACTTGGTTGGGAACAACTAGATGTTATTTTAATCTCAGGAGATGCTTATATAGATTCTCCCTTTATAGGTGTTGCTGTTGTTGGAAGAATACTTGAAGATTTAGGTTATAAAGTAGGAATTATCGGACAGCCAAATTTAGAAAATGGTGATATCACAAGACTTGGTGAGCCTAGACTTTATTGGGGAGTTAGTGGTGGAAGTATAGATTCTATGGTTTCAAACTATACTGCAACAAAGAAATTTAGAAATAGTGATGACTATACTCCAGGTGGAAAAAATAATAAAAGACCAGATAGGGCAACTTTAGTTTATACAAATCTTATTAGAAGACATTTTAAAAATACGGCTCCAATTGTATTAGGTGGAATAGAAGCAAGTCTAAGACGTGTTACTCACTATGATTACTGGATAAATAAATTAAAAAAACCAATTTTATTTGATGCAAAAGCAGATTATTTGATTTATGGTATGGGTGAAATTGCAATTAGAGATTTTACAAATGCTTTGGCAAATAATGAAGACCCAAAAAAGGTTAGGGGAGTTTGTTATATCTCTAAAGAGGCAGTTGAAGATTTTATCCAACTTCCAAGTCATGATGATTGTTTAAATGATAAAAACAAATATATAGATTTGTTTGACCATTTTTATCAAAATAATGATCCTATAAATGCAAATGGTTTATGTCAAAAAGTAGATACTAGGTTTTTAATTCAAAATCCTCCTTGTGATTATTTAAGTGAAAAAGAGATGGATTATATTGCTGATTTTAAATATGTACGTGATTTGCACCCTTATCATAAGCCTGAAGGAAAGGTAAAATGCCTAGAAACGGTAAAGTTTTCTATTCAAACACATCATGGATGTTGGGGTGAGTGTAATTTTTGTGCAATTGGAGTTCATCAAGGGCGAACAATACGAACAAGAAGTGAAGCAAATATTTTAAAAGAAGCAAAAGAGTTTACTACATATAAAGACTTCAAAGGAATAATCTCTGATGTTGGTGGACCAACTGCTAATATGTATGGATATGAGTGTGGTAAAAAGCTTAAAAAAGGTACTTGTGATGATATAAGATGTGTAGATTTTGATAGACTTTGTAAGGTTATGAAAGTTGACCATTCTAGACATTTAAAACTTTTAAGAGATATAAGAAAAGTCCCTGGAGTAAAAAAAGCTTTTGTGGCTTCTGGACTTAGATATGATTTTATAAGTGCTGATAAAAAACATGGATATGAGTATTTAAAAGAGCTTGTTAACCATCATATTTCAGGACAAATGAAAATTGCCCCTGAACATACTTCTGATAGGGTTTTAAAATTTATGGGAAAACCTGGCAAAGAGCCTTTAATAGAGTTTAAAAAAATGTATGACCAGTTAAATAAAGAAGCTGGTAAACAGCAGTTTTTAACTTATTATTTAATAGCAGCTCATCCAGGGTGTGAAGAAAAAGATATGCATGAACTTAAACATTTTACAAAACATGAATTAAAAATGAATCCAGAACAAGCACAAGTTTTTACTCCAACTCCAGGAACTTATTCAAGTGTTATGTATTATACTGAACTAGATCCAGTTACAAGAGAAAAAATTTATGTTGAAAAAGATACAAAAAGAAAAGAGAAACAAAAAGATATAGTAATAGATAAAAGTTATTACCAAAGAAGAAAACAAAGTGGTTCTAGTTTTCAAAGTTAAAAAAAAAGGACAAAACTTTTAAGTTTTGTCCTTTTTTTATTTTTGTGAAATGATTTATGAAAGAGCGTTAATCATATCTTTTGTTACTTCTGAAACATCTTTTGTACCATCAAGTTCAACAAATACACCCATTTTTGTATAAAAATCAATTAGTGGCGCTGTTTGAGTATGATATGCTTCTAATCTACTAATAACAGTTTCAGCATTATCATCTTTTCTAATGATTAATTCTCCACCACAGTAATCACATACGTTCTCTTCTTTTGAAGGATTAAATTCTACATGAAAAGAAGCTCCACATTTAGAACATACTCTTCTTCCTGTAATTCTTCCAACAATTAGTTCATCTGGAACATTTAATGAAATTACTTTGTCAAGTGATATATTCATATTTGACATAAGTTCACTTAAAGCCTCTGCTTGAGCTAATGTTCTTGGAAAACCATCAAGAATAAACCCTTTTTTGCAGTCATTTTCAGCTAATCTATCTTTAATAATACCAATAATTGTTGAATCTGGAACTAATTTTCCTTCATCCATGAATTTTTTTGCTTCCATACCCATATCTGTTTTATCAGCAATTGCTGCTCTTAAAATATCTCCAGTTGAGATTTGAGGAATATCATATTTTTCGATTAAAAATTTTGCTTGTGTTCCTTTACCAGCACCTGGTGCACCAAATAGCATTAAATTCATAGTTTATTTCCTTTTCTAAACAGAAGAACTAATTGTTCTTAATTTTTTCGGTATTGTATAGAAAAAGCTTTTAATAACAAATAAAAAATTTAAATCAATTTAGATATAATCGGGCAAGTTAAATTCAACTAAGGGTATAAATGAAGAAACTATTTTTGATAATTGGAGCACCTGGAAGTGGTAAAACTACGGATGCCGAGTTAATAGCAGAAAAACATGATAATATAACTCATTATTCAACTGGAGACATGTTTAGAGCTGAAGTAAAAAGCGGAAGTGAAAGAGGAAAAATTATTAATAAGTATATTAGTGTTGGAAATATAGTACCAATTGATATAGCTATTGAGACAATATTGGGTGCAATTAAAAAAGCTTCTACTGATGTAGTAATAATTGATGGTTATCCAAGAAGTTTTGAGCAGATGAATGAACTTAATAAATATTTGGCAAATGAAATTGAAGTTGAATTAGTAAATGTTATTGAAGTAGAAGTATCAGAAGAAGTTGCAAGAGAGAGAGTTTTAGGGCGTGCAAGAGGAGCTGATGACAATGTTGAAGTATTTAATAATAGAATGAAAGTTTATATTGAACCATTAGCTGAAATACAAGAGTTTTATATAAGAAAAAATCTTTTACATAAAATCAATGGGGAAAGAACTATTGATGAGATTGTAGAAGATATAGATAACTTTATTCAATCAAGAATCTGATGCAACAAGAGTTTAATTTTTACTCAGTTATTATTGGAACAGAGTTATTAAATGGGCGCCGGAAGGATGCTCATTTTACCTTTTTAAATGAGCAACTACTTAAAAGAGGTTGGACTCATAAAGCATCTTTTGTAATTGAAGATGATACTAATTTGATGAAAAATATTTTTAAGCTTATAAAAGCAGATAAAAACTCTGTAATGTTTTGTTTTGGTGGTATTGGTGCAACGCCAGATGATTATACAAGACAAATAGCTTCTGAAGTTTTTACTGATGGACAAACCCAATATCATAAAAAAGCAAAAGAGTTAATTGTAAAACAATTTGGTGATGAAGCATTTCCCCATAGGATTGAAATGGCTCATTTACCTATCAATGCCAAGTTATTAAAAAATGTTGTAAATAATGTTCCTGGATTTTATTTGGAAAATAGATTTTTCTTTACGCCAGGTTTTCCATCTATGAGTCAAAGTATGGTTTTAGAAGCTTTAGATAAATATTATTTGAAAAATAGTGTTGAAAAATATAGATTAACTTTGACTGCACAATGTGGAGAAAATGATTTGATTGATATTATGAAAAGAGTTTCAAAACATGTTGAGCTATCTTCTTTGCCTAAAATTATAAATGATAAAAGAAAAGTTGTATTATCTTTATTATCAAAAGATAAAAAAGAGTTGGAAAAAAATTTTTCTATGTTTACAGAGTATTTAGATAATAAAAAAATAGAGTATGAACTAAAAGATATAGATTAAGGTTCATTGTAAAATTTAAATTTAAAACCTTTGTCTTCAGGGTATTTTTCTAAGTTAAAATCATCCCAAACTTTTTTACAAAGTTTATATCCTTTTTTGTATCCAGGTTTTGCAAAGGCATGGGCTCTTCCCATATTTTGCCAAACACCTTTTCCTGAAGCATACATAAATGCCAAATTGCATTGAGCATTTACGTAACCTTGTTTAGAAGAAGCTTCAAACCATTTTACAGCTTCTTTATAATCCTTTTCTAAAATTATTCCAGAAGTTAAATACATCCCAATTCTATTTTGTGAGGGAGCATGTCCCTTTCTTGCCAATTCTAAAAAATATGAAAGTGCTTTTTTATTATCATGAAATGGAGTTTGTTTACTTAGATAAAATAATGCGAGATTATAAGTACCTTGTATATGTCCTAAATGTGAAGCAGCACTAAAATACTCTAAGGCTTTTTCATAGTTTTTAAAAACATATTTTCCTTCAAAATATATCTTTCCCAATTGAAAATAAGCTTCAGGATCATCATTAAGTGCTCTATCTTGATAATCTTTAATTTGTTGAGTAATTTTATTTTCATCTAGAGTATTTGAAATTTCTTCACTATTACATAAACTAATGGTCAAAAAAATAATAATAATAAATTTAATCATCTTATATTCCTTTTTAATTCAAGATTTAATATATTTTCTACTTCTGTTTACATAATTGATAAAATTATTTTGAATTTATAGAATAAAAAATAGAATAATATTAAATTCATTTAATAAGATACTATCTTAATCTTTGCAAAATATTCATTAAAATCTGCTTTCTTAAAGTGTATAATTGTATTTAAAAAAAGGTAGATTTTTATAGTGAAAAAAAGTTGTTCACATATCTTTTTTTAAGTATCTATTAAAAGCCCAAAAATTGGTCAATACCTCCTATTTGTACATAAAATTTTTACTTTTTAAAAATACCTAAATGATTATATATTTATCTATTCTTTATTTGTAAAAATCCCATAAAATGGCACTTTTGCTTCAATTTTATATATAAAATATAAATAGTTGTTATTAATTATTTTATGCCAAACATTCCTATTTTTGGGGTGTTTAAATATTTGTTCAAGGTGATTAATTCGGATGTGAAAAGTATGTGAATAAGTGATAATATTTTTATCAAAAAAAATTTTAAAATTTTAAGAAAAATCTTCAAAATTTAATATAATCTTAAGTTTTTTTACGGATGTACTTTTTATAAATAATTTAAGTTTTTATATTTTATCTATTATTAAAATGGTTAAATATTAAGATGCTATCTTTCTCATTTAAAACATCTTTAAGGCTTTCAATGGAAGCATTTTTTATATTTTCAAAAGTTCCAAAATAGAGTAATAATTTTTTTACTTTAGCTTCACCGATACCTTTAATGTTTAAAAGTGAGATTTGTTTATCTTCTGCTCTTTTTTGTTTTTTATGGAAATTTATAACAAATCTATGAGCCTCATCCCTTTGTCTTTGAATAAAGTGTAATCTTTTATCTGAAGTCAATAGTTTAAGCGAGCTAAATTCATTGCCCATTTTAAAGTGTACTATATCTTTTGCAGCACCCTTTGCCCTATGTGCTTTAAAATCAATCTTTTCTTTTGCAATGGCAATTATATCAAGGTTTACTCCAACTGAGTTTACGATATCATATGCCAATTTAAGTAAAGTTGAGCCTCCATCTATTATCCAAAGATCAGGTGCTGGATTTTTTTCAAAGTTTTCAACTCTTCTCATTAGCATTTCTCTCATTTGTGAGTATTCATCGTTAGATTCTAAATTGTAGTGTCTAAAGTCACTTTTTACAAACTTATCATTATCCCAAACAACCATAGCTCCTACTGTTGCTTGTCCCATCATGTGTGAGTTATCAAAACTTTCAACTCTAATTGGAGTTTGATTTAAAACAAATAGCTTTTGAATTTCTTCATAAAGAGTGCTAGAAGCTTTGGCATTATCAATTCTTAAAAGTTCATCACAATTGTTTAATGCTACTTCCATAAGGTCTTTTTTCTTTCCTAGTTTTGGAATTATAATATTTATTTTTTTATTGAATTTAGTTTTTAAAAACTCTTCTAACTCTTTGACATTATCAATTTCATTAGCAAGAAGAATTTCTTTTGGAGTTATTGGTATTTCATTTGAATAATAGTTTATGATGGTTCTTTCATATGCTTCATTAAAATCAAACTCTTCATTATTTTCAAGGTTTATTTTTAAAAAGTCATGTGACGAAGAAGCGAGTTTCCCATCTCTTATAAACATTCTAACTATTACTGCTTTAGAGTTAATATTTTTTATTGCAAATATGTCAAGGTTTTCATTTGTAGCCAAATCCATACCTGTTTTTATCTCTGATTTTTCTATTGTTTTGATTCTATCTCTTATTTTCATAGCTTCTTCAAAACGAAACTCATTTGAATATTCTTCCATCTTTTGTTTTAGTTTAGTTAGAAGTTTTGATTTATTATAGATATACTCCATCGAGTCATTTAAAATATTTGCATACTCTTCTTTTGTGATTTTATTTTCACAAGGAGCTAAGCACTTTTTTATTTGAAAAAAAAGACAAGCTTCTTTACCTTTTATACAAGCTTTTTTTTGAACTAATGGAAAAGTTTCATATATGGAGTCTAATATATCTCTTGCTCCACTTGAATATGGACCAAAATATTTTATATTGGCACCTTTTAAAACTCTTCTTGTAATCTCTAGTCTTGGAAAATCTTCATTTAAAACAACATATATGTATGGGTATGTTTTATCATCACGAAGTAAAATATTATATTTGGGTTTTAATTGTTTGATTAGTGAATTTTCTAATATTAGTGCATCATGTTCGTTTGGAACTACAATCCACTCACAGGATTTTACTTCACTAATCATTTTATAAATTCTAGGACTTAACTTATCAGATGGTCTTAGTTCAGGGGTAAATTTAAAGTATGATTTAACTCTATTTTTTAGAACTTTTGCTTTTCCAACATAGAGTAAATGTCCATCTTTATCAAAGTATTGATAGACACCTGCATCAATAGGAAGTTGTTTAAGTTTTTCTTCTAAATTCATTTTGGAATTTTATCCAAAAAAGCCTTTTTTATCCTCTTGAACTTCATCTTCGTTTTTATTTCTTTTGAGTTTCCCTAGTTCTATTTTGTATTTTGTAATATTTTCTTGGCAGTTAACTATAGCATTTTCTTTTACTTCAAGCATATGTTCTAGTTCTTCAATTTTTCCTAAAAGTTTATTTTTTTCATCTTTTTGTTTTTCAATGGTTTTATTTTTAAGAGCTATCTCTTCACTTTTTTTCTTTAATATATCTATTCTATTGTCATTTATATGAATATTATTTTCTTCATATTCATTGATTTGTGATAATAGTTTATTTTTTTGTATAGATAGTTTTTCAATTTTTTCTTTCAAAGCATTTATTATTTCATTTTGAGAAATAAGTTGATTTTTTAAAGTTTCATTATCTTTTACAGTAGTTTTGTGTGTAATTGTATTTTTTATTAATCTAGATGCTAGTTCTCTTTTCTCTTCATATTCATCAGTTATGATAAATCTAATAGCAATATATTCTATTATTTTTTCGTTTTTTTCATCAAATATAGGGAAAATAGTAGATTTTGCATACCAAGGATTTCCTTCTTTGTCTATATTTCTAACTCTTGCTTCCCAAATTTCTCCCTTTTGGATAGTCTCCCAAAGATTTTTATAAACCTCTTTTGGATTTTCGGGATGTCTTACTATATTATGATTTTGTCCAATTAATTCATCTCTTGTATATCCACTTACCTCACAAAAGGCATCATCAACATAAGTAATAATTCCTTTTAAATCTGTTTTTGATATTACTGCTACTCTTTCTATAATATTTATGTAGGTTTCTAGCTCTTTTTGCTTTTTATTAAATTGATTTTTAAAGTATATATTTTGAGCAATTTTTTTAATATCTTCAAATAATTTTGTTATATTTATTGGTTTTGTAATATATGATGAAATTCCTAATTCAATAGATTGTAGAAAACTATTTTCTTCATTATTGATTGATAAAATAATAGAAACATCTTTATCAAGTTGTCTAATCTGTTTAAGCATTTCTATACAATTTGGTATGGAAGCATCTGTAATGATAAGATTATATGGAGTTTTTTTATTGAAATTTTCTTGAAAATTTTGAAAGCCATTTTCTTTATTTGTAGCACTATCAACAAAATCTGAAAGTTTTTTCAAAACATCTTCAATCTTTCCTTTTTCTTTCTCTTTTTCAACATAAAGGATCTTCAAATTTTTAATACTTTTATCTATTTCTAACATGTAAGCTCCTTTTTTATTATTATAACAATATTCTTCTAGAATATAAATGATTTTAGTGGCTTAAGTTATCTTAATCATATATTTGATACATTTCTTTTTTTATTTAGGAGAAATATTGAGTATTATAAAGCAGACAATTTATTTAGCTAGAAAAACTAAAGAGAAAGATTTAGAAAAAAAACTATACAACTTAAAAAGTACATTATTGGATATAAAAGGTTGTGTATATTTTGAAATTTATAAATCTGATGATTGTGATGATGAATTTCTAGTATATGAAGAGTGGGATAGTGAAGAGTTTTATACAAATTCACTCTCTAGTGAATCATATAAAACTTTTCAAAAATCTTATGATGAGTTAGTATTAAAAAAACATAATTTGCCTGTTCTTTAAACTATTTATAGATATTTAAAAGTACATCTTTGTAGTGATTTAATTCTTGCATTAACTCGTCTCCATGGTCGTTAATATCAGGATGATACTTTTTAGCTAACTCTTTATATCTTTTTTTTATCTCTTCTTTAGTTGGTTCACTTGTAAAGCCAAAAAAGTCTTTTGCTTTTTGAACTTCTGACATAGAAGGTTGAGCTTTAAAATTACCATTTTGAAAATCTTCATAATTAAATTTAAAGCCTTGATTACTACCTTGTCCAAAATTTCTGCCATCAAAGTGAAATTCAAAACCTTGTGTTTTTGCTTGTTCTTTTATATTTTTAATCTTTTTATAGATAAAAAAGTATATTAATAAAATTATTACAGTTACTATAATTAAAAACGTACCAAAATTTGTAAATATAAGATAAAGTATGAAAAAAAGTATAGAAAATCGTATCAATCTAGAAAAAAAATAGTCGATATTATTCATAGAAAATATTAGTCCTTATAAAATATGTTGTGTAGTATATCTTTTTTTATTTGTTTATATTATTAAGGATGATTAACTATTTTATAGACACTCTTTAGGTTCACCCAAATAGTAACCTTGTGAATAATCAATATTCATGGATTTAACTTTTCCATGGATATTAGAAGAGTGAACAAATTCAGCAACAGTTTTTATATTTTGTTTTTTTGCAAAAGATATTATAAGTTCAGTTAATATTTGTGATTGAGTATCGGTATCTACATTTTTAATAAATGAACCATCAATTTTGATAAAATCAACATTTAATCTCATCATATATTCAAAATTTGAGTATCCAGTACCAAAATCATCTATGGCAATTTTACAACCATACTCTTTCATTTGTTTTATAAATAAAGATACCTCTTCAAAATTATCAATTCCTTCAGTTTCAACTATTTCAAAGATAACATGATTTGCAATATTTGAGGTGTCTAATTTATATTTTATAAATTTAACTGTTGATTCATTTAAAATATCATCAAGAGTAAGATTAATTGAAAAATCACAATTTTTATCTTTAAAGTGTTCAAAAGCTTTGTGAATTATGGTTCTTGTTAATTTAGGGTAGAGTTTAATCTTTTTTGCAATATCAAGAAATAATATAGGAGGGATTATGTTGCCATCATTTTGTTTTATTCTAACTAGGCACTCATATTTTTCTAGGGAGTTATCTTTATTATTTATAATTGGCTGTTTAAAGACAACTATTCTATCTTCATTTATTGCCTCTTTTAATATTTTTGTCATTTTAATATTGTTTTGATAGTTAATTTCTATATTAGCATTTTCATCGTAAATAATAAAATCTTTATTTTTTTCTTTTGCTATTTTCAGTGCAGTGTCTGCATTTATAAACGAGTCTTCTTGATCTAAAGATATTCCTCCTGTAATAGAGACTATTATTTCATTTCCATCAATTATAAAAGGGTTATATTCGATATTATCAATAATAGCTTTGCAAATTTCAACAAACTCATTTGATGATATTTCTTTTGATGTTGTTAAAATAGCAAATTCATCGATTGGAAGTTTATAGATGATTGTAGATTTATTTGCTTTAAATAAATTTTCAAGAAAGTTTGCAATAGCTATCAATAATTTATCTGCAATTTTATGTGAGTAGAAGTTATTTATATCTGTAAAGCGATTTATATTTAAAATCATAAGTTTTACTTGCTCATTTTTCTCTAAATCTTTTGATAGTTTTAATCTATTTGGAAGACCAGTTAATCTATCAATAAAAATCTTTTTAAACTCTTTTTCTTTTAAAGCTCTTTTTCTTTTTTCTTCATTTGCAAGTTTTTCTAAATCATGATTAAGTTCTTTTAATTTTTGTTTTTGTTCTTCAACATTTTTTCTATAATTTTTAAATATTTTGTTAATCAAAGTTGAAAAGAAATATGAAAATATAAGAATTGAAAGCACTATTGCACAAGCTATTTTAATAGTTTTTATAATCTTGTCATTTATAATTTTTTCTTCGTATATAATTTTATTTTTAATTTGTTCTTCTATATCATCCATATATGTACCAATGGCAATAACCCATTTCCAATTTTTTAAATAATATACAAATGTTGTTTTTTTCTCTTTTTTATTTTTATTTGGGTTATTCCAATAATAAGAAACAAATTCTCCATCAGGTGTTGATTTTGCTTTATTTATAAGTGCTTTTGCTAAGGATAAGCCATTTGAATCTTTTATTGTTGAAGTATTTGTTCCTACTTTTATTTCTGGATGGTATATTATATTTGAGTTTTCATCTATTACAAAAATATAGCTATTTTTGGTTTGAATAATATTTTGAATAAAATTTAACACGCTAGTTTGAAGTAAAAGGGTATCATTATTTTCTGGGGTATATTTTATAAATTTTAGAACTTCTTTTATTTTCGTTTTGAGAAGTTCTTTTTCATTTTTTATATAATCTTTACGAATTTGATTTGTATCATGTGCTAGTTTTTCGTAGTCTTTTTTAATAATCAAATAACAGATAATAGTTACTGTGATCAAAATTACTAATGATGGGACAAAAAATATTAGTTTAGGGATATTCTTTTCAGTAAACATTCACTTTCTTTTTTGATTTTAAGTATTTTACAAATAAAAATTAAATAACTCATTTTAAAATTAAAATAGTTTTTTAATTTAAGAATTCAAAAGTTATTTAAGGAAAAAAATTATATTTTCTTAATAAGCTATTAAATTATAACATTGTAATATTATTTAGATTAGTATTTAAATAATTTTGATATTATTATCATTCTAGGATAATATAATGGACTATGATGATTTTCAAAAAGCAGTTGATTGTTTGGGTATTTTAACTAGACTTGATCAAAAAGGTTTGAGAAAAAACTATTTGCAATTGTCAAAAAAGTATCATCCAGATACTTTGGAGGGGAGTGATGAGAAGTTTAAAGAGATTAATGAAGCTTATAATCTCTTAAAAACTTATATAGAGAACTATAAATTTTCCTTTGAAAAAGAGGAATTTTTAGGACAATATCCATCATTTACTAACTATAAAAATTGGAATAGATAAAGGAAACTATAATGTTTGATAAAAGAAAAGCAAAAGAGCTTGTTTTAGGTTCTTTAATCGCCGATTCATACTGTTTAGCTTCTCATTGGATTTATGATGAAAAAGAACTAAAAACTATGGCTATTAATTGGGAAGATTTAAACAATGCTTGTTCAATTTGGCATAGAGGTAAAAAAGCTGGTGAATTTACACATTATGGTGATCAATTATATTTTTTATATGAATACATTATTGAAAATGATAATTTTGATTTAGAGCAATATGTCCAGTTTTGGAAAGAAAAAATGGAAAAATATGATGGTTATATTGATGGGGCTACAAGGGTTACTTTAGAAAATCTTAATGCAAACAAACCTATACCTTGTGGTTCAGACTCTACTGATATCTCTGTTATTGGAAGAATTGCACCACTATTATTAGTAAGTAAAAATAAAAATCAGTTTTTTCAAAATGTTGAAAAGTTTGTAAGAGCTACACATAACTCTTCAATAGTAGTTGAGGGAGCTAAGTTTTTTGCAAAAGTATTAGTTGATGTATTAGATGATATTGAGATGATGGAGTCAATTAAAGAGAGAAAAGACGAATTCTCAACTGCTATTCAAAAATATGTAAATGATGGACTTACAACTATAGAAAATGATACTTTTGATACAATAAGAAAATTTGGTCCAGCTTGTAGTATAGATGAAGCTTTTGGTGGGATTATTCATCTTTTAGGAAAATATACAAATTTTAAAGAAGCTTTAATCAAAAATGCACAAGCAGGTGGAGATAATTCAGCTCGTGCAATGATTGTTGCTATGTTTTTTATCGCTAGATATGGACTTAAAGTTATACCAAAAAATCTCACAAATATAAAAGTTCAAATAGATATTTCTTAATACTTTAGAAATAGATATTTGAACTTAAGTTCTCTATTTGTCTTAACATCTCATCTACTTTGTTATATTTGATATTTATAGGATATAGCTCTTTTTTATATTGTAAAACTAATGATGGAAAACTAAAGACTTTTAGCTCTCTTCTTTTTTCTAAATCATCTTGAAATAATTTTTCTATTTTTTCACTTTTTAAATCAGCTATAAATTTATCTTTATCAAGAAGTAATTCATTTGCTATATTTACTAATGTCTCTTCATCACTTGGATTTTGTGCTTTTTGATAATATGCCCTTTGAATTGCATCAATCATCTCATTTTCTTTATTTTGTTCTTTGGCACATAGAACTGCTTTACAAGCTAGATATGTAGAACGTCTAGGTGAACACTCTTCCCAAAACTTATGGTTAAATTTTGTTCCAGTCATCTTTTCTATCTCATGCCAAATTGAGGCAATTTTTTCTTGCATCTCTTTAGGCATTGGTTCATTTGTATCTTTTGCTAAACCACCTACGATATTTATAACTTCAATATTTGAAGGTAATCTTTTTTTTAATTTGACATAATCTTTTTTAAAAGCATAACACCAAGAACACATGGGGTCATGGATATAGTATAATTTATTTTTCATGCTTTTATTTTACTACGATATTTTTTTAAATAGTTGAAATTTTTTAATTAAGTAAAATAAAATAAAATATTCATATAATGCTGTATAAGAAGGAGATATTATGAAAACATTTATAGGTAGATTTTATAGGGATAAATTTTATATAGAAATTATTGTAGCTGCAACTTTATTTTTAACAGCACTTGTGTTTGATATGCTTATGGAGTTTATTATTTACATGCTATATTTCATAATATTTTTAGAGATTACCCGTGCAGTTATAAATTATATACGAGAGCAAAGAGTAGTACTAACTATACTTGTTGATGCTTTTATTATACTTGCTCTTAGGGAATTGATTGTAAATGTTGTAAAAATCAATAATGAAAAAATAGAGTCTATGGATGCGCTACTTGCTAGTAGTTTAAATTGGAATATTATGGTTATATCAGGCGTAGTTATATTTTTATTACTTGTAAGATATTTATCAATTAAAACTTCTCAAAGATATATGTTTGAGCGAAAAAATTTAAAAAGCATTCCCGAAGACGAATATGTATCATGAGCCTTTATATAGACCACCTGCAGAAGCTAACTCTTTAATACTACAGATTACTTTAGGGTGTAGTTATAATAAATGTAGCTTTTGTTCTATGTATGAGACAAAAGAGTTTAAAATAAAAGATATAAAAAAAGTATATAAAGAAATAGATACTTTATCCATATATCAAGATACAAGAAGAGTTTTTTTAGCAGATGGTGATGCACTAGCTTGTGATACTTCATTTTTAGTGGAGATTTTAAAATATCTAAAAAAATCATTTCCAAAACTTCAAAGGGTAGCTTCATATGCAAGTCCATATAATCTTCTAGAAAAAACACAAGAAGAGTTAAATTTACTAAGAGTTCATGGCTTGAGTTTAGTATATTATGGAATAGAAAGTGGAAATCATGAGTTACTTAAGTATATAAATAAACCTATGAAACCTAGTCGTATGATTGAAGGCTTAAATAAAGCAACAAAAGCCAATATGAAAATATCAGCAACAGTAATACTAGGACTTGGTGGGAAAAATCTATCAAAACAACATATTGAAGATAGTGCAAAACTTGTAAATGAGTGTGAACATATAAATTATCTTTCAACTTTACAACTTGGGGTTAGTCATACAAAAGAGGATGCTTTTTTCAAAAGATTTGAGGACAAAAATCAAGAGTTTATTTTTTGTAGTGATAAAGATATGTTAGAAGAACAAAAAAGATTTATAAGTTTGATAAACCCAAAAAAGCCAATAATTTTTAGGTCAAATCATGCTTCAAATGCTTTACCACTAAAAGGAACATTGTCAAAAGATAGGGATGAGTTATTAGAGGTTTTAGATGAAGCGATGGAAGACAATTCCATGCTTCGTCCAAAATTTTTACGAGGTTTTTAGTCTAATTATTTTTTAGATTTTTTCTTAGACTTCTTTTTTGAGTCTTTTTTCTTTGCTGAACATTTCTTTTTAGAACATTTTTTAGCTTTCTTTTTTTTATCAATTTTTTTCTTTTTGATAACTTTCTTTTTCTCTTTTTTAAGTGCTTTTTTCTTAGCAGCTTTTTTAGCTTTTAATTTTTTCTCTTCTTCTTTTTTCTTTGCCATTTTTTGACTCCTTCTATAAAATATAGACAATAGTACTATTTTATATAAATAATGTCAATAAAATATTAGTAAAATATCAAAAAAATATCAATTTATAATATTTTCAAATCTTTTGAAAATAAAATACTAAAATACTTTCATAAATTACAGGAGTAAATTTATGGAAAAATTGCCAATAGAGATAATAAATTCAAAGATATATACAATACGTGGTGAAAAAGTTATGTAAGATGGAGATTTAGTAGAATTGTACCAAGTTGTTATTCAAAATGAAGCTAAAGAGGGGACAAATAAGATTGGGTTTGTGAAATAAAAATATAATCTTTCTTGAAGAGGTAAACCTCTCCGCTTCTTTTACTTTTTGGTCTCGAAAAAGTAAGCAAAAAAGACTGCCGAGTTGATGAAGGCAAAGCTTCCTAAGATTTCAGTCTTTTTTTTCTGCGTTGTGGAACTCCTAAATAATGACCATTTAGGTCATTATTTACTCAAACAGTTGCCACCTTAAAAAGTCATAAAAG
>NZ_JBNKXY010000021.1:0-24979 GCF_050300555.1 Arcobacter sp. | reverse complement strand
TAATTTCCATATTAATACCTTTAGTATTATTATATAATGTATATTATTAATATATCTCTATTTATTGATATAAATTAAATAAATAGGTAAAATATATTAAATAATAAAAAGGAATCAATATGGCAAGAGGAATTGTAGATTTATATGAAATAACAGAGCAGATGAATGAGGAATTAAATAAAGAACAATTACCTGATATCTCAAAAAATGAACTTATCGATTTAATAAAAGAAGCTGAAAAACAAACAGAAAAAGAACACAATAATATAGAAAAACAATCCCAAGAATCAGATGACTATGAAGACAAAACACTATTAAATGATTATGATAGTGTACCATATGAAAATTTTATTAATGCAAAAAATGAAGCTGAACTTCTTAAGACAGATAAAGATGGCAATATATTAGTATCAGAAGAAAATCAAACTAATATGAATAAAATTGCTGGTTTTATTTCTAAGATATATAGAACATTAGAATACTAAAAATTTTTAAATTCTCATTAATTAATGTATCTTACATACAAAATAAAACAGTAAAAAATGAGACTGTATAAATAGTAAATTTTAATAATTTAATATAAAAAGACTAAGTTCATTGTAACTTAGCCTTTCTTATTCTCTTTTATGTTTTAAAATTAAAACAATACATCATCATTGGTATCATCTTTTGATTTTAATTTATCTTTTTTAAATTGTAAATATGAAGTATTAATATTATGAAATCCAACATTTTTTGAAAAATCTTCTTTTTTAGTTATTTGATTAATAATAAGTTCCATTGATTCGATATTTTTCATCTCTAATTCTTCCTCAAGTTCTGCATAGGTACTTAATAATGAATCAAAGGCAAAGTGATAGTTATAGGCTAATTTTCCTTTATCATTAAGAAGTTTTTTTATAAAAACCCATCTATCAAAGATTATAGACCAAGCTTTTTTTTGTTCGGTTGTTATACATAAGTTACTAATAATTTCTTTCCATTTATATAAAGCAAAATAGGCTTGATGACTTACCCATAACTCTTTTATCCACCAATCCTGATATTTAGGGAAGCCTGAAAAAGTTTTTATTTTTACTTCAGGAACTTTTATCTCTTTTGTTTTATTGAGTTCATTATTAAGACTTTTTATTATAGATTGTATATTTGCTATTTCTTCTTTATTTACATTTTCTTCTGTCTCTTTCTCTTTTAACAACTCTTCTTGTAATTGTAGAGATTTTGTTATTTCTTCTTTTTTTGTACTTATTTCTTTTAATATTGCTTCTTTTTTTTGTAAAGCTTTTTCATTTTCATCATTTATATTTTGTGCTATATTTGTACTTAATACGTAAAAATGAAGGACAATAATAGGAAGAAAGAAATCAATAGTTGCCATCTCTTGCAAATCTTTTTCATCCATTTGATTTTTGATTGCTTGAAATTCACTTTTTATATCTTCTAGTTTATTGTATATATCATTTAAATCTGAAAGCCCTAATTCTAAAGATTTAGTTGCTATTTCAAATAGCTCTTTATCTTCAAAGTTAACATCCTTTGGTAGTTCTTCTATGATTCTTAAAACCTCAAGTTTTTTGTCATTACTTTGTTCTATATTTAATTTTATTCTAGAATCTTGTGCATCAAAATATTTTTTTCTCTCTGCAAGAAAAACAAGTTTTTCTTTTTCTTCAAGTTCTTTTTTATCAAGTGTTTGAAGCTGTTCTAACATCTTTTTATATTTTTCGACAAGTTCAGTTGAAAGTTCCATAGAGTTTTCAGCAGAGGCAAGAGCCACACGAGAAAGTTTACTAATACCTGATTCATGATTTTTAATCTGTTGTTTATGTAAAGCTATTTTTGTTTCATTTTCTTTAATAAGTGCTTCAAGAGCAATAATACTTTCCATAATAGATTTCCTTTTGGAACATTGTATAAAATTATTTTATCTAATTTTAATGAAATATAATAGGGTTTGGAAATGACTTTATTTTAAAAAGGCTAAGAAGAATTTACTTAGCCTTTTATTTTTGTGTATTTATTAAACTATCTTTTCCATGAAACTCTTTTTCATCTGCATCTGAAACAATTTTTTTAGATATGATATCTGTTTCCCTTGCAATTTCATTTGTATTTTGTGCAATTGAAGCGTTTTCTTGAGTTTGTTTATCTAAAACTGCAACTGTTTGTGTTATTTGAGAGATACCATATTGTTGATCTTTTGATGATGAAGAAACTTTATGAATAAGCTCTATTGTATTTGTAATATTAGAACTTAATTTTGTATAACCATCAATCATTGTATCCGCAATATTTTTACCTTCATTTGCTTTGATATTTGCATTTTCAACTAAATTTTTTATCTCTTTTGCTGCTTCAGTTGATCTATTTGCTAAGTTTCTTACTTCTTGTGCAACAACCGCAAATCCTTTTCCTGCTTCCCCTGCAGTTGCTGCTTCTACAGCTGCATTAAGAGACAATATATTTGTTTGAAAAGCTATTTGATCTATTACTATTATTGCTTCATTTATCGCTGTTACTTGAGAATTTATTTCGTCCATAGCTAAAGTTGTTTTTTTAGCTAGTTGCTCTCCCTCTTTAACTGATTTATTTACTTCATTTGAATAATCTGCCATTTTCTGAACATTTTCATTATTTGAAATAAAATTACTATTTATCTCTTCTAGGGCAGCTGATGTCTCTTCAATAGAAGCAGCTGCAGAGTTTGTATTTCTCGATAAAATTGCAACACTTTCAAGTAATATATCAGAACTTTGGTCAAGTTTCATACCTTTTGTTTTATTATCAATTAGCATATTTGTTATAGAATCTCCCAAATCATTAACACCATTTGCCAATTTTAATAAATGCTCTTTAAGTCCATCTATACTTACTTTTTCTAAATAATTATAGTTTGTATATTTATCCAATACCTCTAAAATATTATTAATATTTAATTCTAAATTATCACCCATTTTATTAAGTATAGTTTTTAACTGTTTTAATGCAGGATTTAATGAATCCAATTGAATTCTTTGATTCAAATCACCTTTCTCATAACCTGATAAAACGTTTACAATCTCTTCAATTAATTCCCTATCTTTTTCAATTCCAACTTTTGTTCTATTGATATTTTCATTTACAACTTTTGACATTTTACCAAGTTCATCTTCGCTACTATCATCCAAATAATCAATCTGTTTTGTTTCATTATTTAGATATTTAAAAAATGAAATTATCCCATTTTCAAAACTCTTAAGAGGTTTTAAAATGGTATTTTTTAAAAGTGTAATTGATATACCTATTATTACTATTAAAACAATTGCTGATATTATCATTAATGTAATATTTAAATCATAAATATCTTTTAATGCTTCATCTTCTTCTATTTCTGAAATAATTGCCCACTGTTGGTCAAATACTTTTATTCCAGTATAAGCTGTAAGTATATTATCCCCATTATTATTAACTGTAATATTTGCTCCGGTCTTATTTGTCAATGCCTCTTTTACTAAATCATTTTTAATTTCATATACTGAAATAGTAGTACCAGAATCTTTAACACCTTTTTGTGTTAATTGTTTTATAAATCTATGATTATTTCTCATCTTATAATCACTACCTAAAAGATAACTAATACCTGTCTCTCCTAAACCTGATTCTTCATATTTCCCATCAAAATTCATAATTTTATCAATAGAATTAATTGATAATTGAATAATCAGATTCCCTAATCTTCTATTTTCACTATTAAAAATTGGAGTTGCTAAAAAAGAAGCTGGAGTGTTATAACTTGGTTCATAAGGTTTAAAATCAGAAAATGCAACTTGACCTTTTTCAAGATTATAAGTTTTTTCATTTACTTTTGCTAATCCACTATTTGAATACACACCCTCTTTTAAATTTGTTCCAAAATCTTTTTCTTTAAAACTTGTATAAACTACATTTCCCATCATATCAACTAAAAACACATCATATAATGAAAATTTTTCTAATAATGTATTAAAAGTAGGATGAAATCTAGAATGAGCAAAAGTATAATTATTAAGAAATAGTGTAGTTTGGTTCATCTTATTTTTTTCACCAATATCAGCATCATTTTTAATAATATAGATATATTGAGCCATAATTCCATTTTTATTTTTTGGTAAATACTCTTCAAGGTCTCTTTTTTTAGGAATATTTGGTAATGAAAAATTAATCTTATTTACATATAAATTTTTATAATGTTCTAAAACCTCTTTTTTCACTTCATCTATATTTTCAACATCATTTCCAATAGTATAAAATCCTCTAATAAAGTTATTCATTGCATCTTGTGTAGAAGCAGAATTTGCAGTAGAGATTAACAATCCTTCTATTGTTTTAAAATAATCAGATATATGCTGCTTTTTTGCAGAAGCGATGGATTTTAACTGATTTAATTTTTCATTTTTAGTATTAGTAGTACTTTTGTATGCAGTAATTACTAAAATAATCGAAGAAATTAAAACTAAACTAATAATTATTAAACTCATAAGTTTAAAATTAATTGTCAATTTTTTCATTTGTTATAGTCCTTTTTATTTTAATCTATTTAATTATTACGGAAAAACGTATTCAAATAGTATCATTATGGAGCAGTTGAAAGAAAAATATAAACTTATTTAATAATTATTCTTTTTAAATATTTTATTTTAATTAATAAAATTTATTATTTAGTAAGTTTTATTTAATAATAAATTTAATAAAATTCTTTAAGGACAAATTTATTTTGGCCTAAAACTTTTAAGGAGACAAATTATGAAAAAGTTTGTATTGACAAGTACCGTAGTAATTTTTTCTACAATGAGTGCATTTGGTATGACAGACTCTGCACTTTTAGAAAAAGCAAAAAACTCTGGATTAAAAGCAATTCCCAAAAGCCAATTAGAGGTTTTAAAATTGGTGGATGATCCTAAAAATCCTATAACAACTAAAAAAGTTGCTTTAGGAAAAAAACTTTATTTTGAACCAAGATTATCAAAAAGTGGTCTTATTTCATGTAATACATGCCATAACTTAGCGATGGGTGGAGTTGATGGAGTTCCTGCTGCAATTGGACATAAATGGACGGCAAATCCTCACCACCTAAACTCTCCAACAGTTTATAATTCAGTTTTAAATAAAGTACAATTTTGGAATGGAAGATCCCCTCACTTAGAAGATCAAGCACAAGGACCAATCCAAGCTGGTCCAGAAATGGCAGCTCCTTCAGAACTTGTTGTAGATAGAGTTGTATCTATGAAAGGCTATGTGGATGAGTTTAAAGATACTTATGGAGAAAAAGTAAAAATTGATTTTAAACTTATTGCAGACACAATAGCTGTATTTGAAAGAACACTTATCACACCTTCTAAATATGATGATTTTATGAATGGAAATCTATCTTCACTATCGAAAGAAGAAAAAAAAGGATTAAATCTTTTTATTGATAAAGGATGTACAGGATGTCATAACAACATAGGATTAGGTGGAACAATGCAACCATTTGCTACTGCAGCAAAATACAAATTTGCAAATTTAGGTGATTTTAAAGGGGATAAAAATGGGATGGTTAAAACTCCAACTTTAAGAAATATTGAAGAGACAGCTCCATACTTTCATAATGGAGGAGTTTGGTCATTAAATGAAGCTGTAAAAGTAATGGGTTCAACTCAACTTGGAATAACAATTTCAGATGACGAAGCAAAAGATATAGTAACTTTTCTAAAATCACTTACAGGTGAAAAGCCAGAAATTTCATATCCTATACTTCCTGTTGCTACAAAAACAACACCAAAACCAGATATGAATTAATTTTCATAAAAAGATGTAGATTTTTATATAAATCTACATCTTGAAACAAACTATTTCAAAATCCAAAAATATACAAAAGAATCTACTTACAACTTTTACACTTTAATCAATAATATAGTACAATCGAAATAAAACAAACCCTCAAAATCTAACTATTTTATAAAAAAGGTAAACCAGTGAAAATATATATTTACGCTAAAAGTGGTCATAATATTGGATTAGAAGCAACAAGAAGTTGTGCAGCTATTGCTTCAGAATTGAAAAATTTTGACCCCATATTATGTACTTGTGACTTTAGAGCTGGCGCTTATGCAAAAGAAGAATTAGGTATAAAAAAGTATGTTAGTGTAGATGTTTTAACAAATCTTCCAAATATGATGCAACGTGGAGATATTTTAATATTTGATTCAGATGAAACAACAGAGTTTATGGAAAATCATATGAAAGAATTTTGCTCATTACTTTATAAAGTTGGAGTTGATATTCCTTTTAATATAGTGGATAAATCTCTTTTTATAAAAAATGAAAATCCTAGCCTTGAAAAAACTCTTTTTTTTGGGGATGATGATTATAATAATATGTTACTAGAACTTATTAATAATAGTTCAAAATTAGAACTTAATTTACTACTTGGACACTACTTCTTTTTGGGTAATGAAAAAAAACTAGAGCCTTTTTTTAATAAGCTATTTACTGATGAAGAGTATATATATACTATATCAAATTCAAAGTTCTTATTAACTACTTCACTTCAAAGTTGTCTAGAATCTATTGCTTGTGGAAACAGCCCTGTATTACTTCTGAGAGAAGATAAAGTGTATAATATGGAATTTATATCAAAATTAAACCTTCCTACAATAAACTATAACAAAAACTTAGGTAAAATAGTTTCAGAATTTGAAGATAAAATATCTTCTTATCCAAATTTGACGGATATTGATAAATTTGATTTTAATCCTATTATTAAAGAAATAGATAAAAAAGTTGATACATACAACAAGCTATCTAGCATAGAATCATAAGCTTAGCTTATCAAATTTTTATGCTAACTATAAGTTCTTATCTTCTATAATTCAAAAAACATAGGTGAAGTATTATAAGTTCACCTTATTAAAGGCAAAATATGGCTACAGAAAATGTTCAAATTGCTAAAAAATCACCTTATAGATTTAAAAGGTATTATATTTATTTAGTGGTTACAATTATGTCCCTTTCTATTCCTTTTATAAGAATAGATGGGAATCATGTTTTTTTATTATCATTTGATAAAAAACAACTACATCTTATGGGTATTGCATTTGATATGCAAGAATTATATATGATGCCATTTTTATTAATGCTTCTATTTTTAGGTATTTTTGCAGTTACTGCAATTGGAGGAAGAGCTTGGTGTGGTTGGGCCTGTCCACAAACAATCTTTAGGGTTGTATATAGAGATTTAATAGAATCTACTTTATTAAAATTAAGAAGAATCAAAAACAAACAAAAAGAGCCTGATTATTCAAAAGCTGAAAATGCAAGTAAAAAAATTGTAGGTATCATTTTATGGGCTATTTTAGCACTTATTGCTGCTGCTGATTTTATGTGGTACTTTGTTCCACCAGAAGACTTTTTTGCATATTTACAAAATCCTACAGAACATATGTTTTTAATAGGTATGGTTTTATGTATTGCTGCATTTTTAGTATATGATGTAGTTAAATTAAAAGAGGATTTTTGTGTTTATGTTTGTCCGTATTCTAGAGTTCAATCTGTTTTATATGATGATAATACTTTACAAGCTATTTACTCTACAAATAGAGGTGGAAATATCTACAATGAAAATAGAGAAAAAATTATCTTTAAAGAAAAAGATTTACCAGATCCTGCAAATGAGTGTACAACATGTGAATCATGTGTAACAGTATGTCCAACACATATTGATATTAGAAAAGGTTTACAATTAGAGTGCATCAACTGTTTAGAGTGTGTTGATGCTTGTACTTCAGTTATGGGAAAACTTGGAAAAGAATCATTAGTTCAATGGACAAGTACAAATAATATCAAAAATAATATCCCAACAAAAGTTATTAGAAAATCAACTATTTTATATAGTGTTGCATTACTTGTTATTGTTGGTCTTTTATTTATTATGGGTGGTAAAAAAGAGTACATGCTTCTAAATGTAAATAAAACTACTCAACTTTATCATATTAAAGAAAATGGTCTAGTTACAAATAACTTCTTATTTTTATTCCAAAATACAGATGCAAAAAAACATAAATATGCTTTAGAAATAGTTGACAATAAAGATGTATTTATCAAAAGTTTCAACCCTTTTGACTTAAGTGCAGGGAAATTGGCTAAAAAAGTTGTAATACTTGGAACTAATAAAAAATTAGTTGATGATGCGACAAAAGACACTCCAATAACTGTTACTATTAGAGCTTTTGCAGTTGATGAACCAGATAGAGTTCAAGTATTTAGAAAAGCTGTATTTATCTTCCCAAGATCAGATAAATTAAAACAATAATTTAACTTGTAAGTGTAAATTCAAATATTTACACTTACAAAAATCTACTAAAAAATTAACCCGATATTAACAAAACCTTAGCTATAATCGCGACTATAATTAACTACTATTTTTTACGGAGTATCACCAATGACTAAATTTATATTTGTTACAGGTGGAGTATTAAGTTCTTTAGGAAAAGGAATTACCTCTGCCTCTATTGCTACTATTTTAAAGCAATCTGGTTTTAAAGTAACTATGCTAAAAATCGACCCATATTTAAATGTGGATCCAGGAACAATGAGTCCACTAGAACATGGAGAAGTTTTCGTAACAGCAGATGGTGCGGAAACAGATTTAGATTTAGGGAACTATGAAAGATTTATTGATGTAACACTTGGTGCAAAAAATAGTTTTACTACAGGACAAGTTTATCAGTCTGTAATTAAAAGAGAAAGAGAAGGTGGATACTTAGGAAAAACTATTCAAGTTATTCCTCACGTAGTAGATGAAATTAAAGCGAGAATTTTTGATGCTGCTGAAGGTTATGAGTTTTTAATAGTAGAACTTGGTGGAACAGTAGGAGATATAGAAGGCTTACCTTTTATGGAATCAATTAGAGAGATAAGACATGAATTAGACAAAGATAGAACTATGAATATTCATGTAACATTAGTTCCATATATCTCTGCTGCAGGTGAACTTAAAACAAAACCAACACAACACAGTGTTCAAGAACTAAGAAGAATTGGTATTACACCTCATATGCTAGTATGTAGAAGTGAAAAACCTTTACCAAAAGAGTTAAAGAAAAAACTTGCAATGTCTTGTGATATTAACAATAATGCAGTAATCGAAGCAGGTGATGCACAATCGATTTATCAAGTTCCAATGAACTTTTTAAAAGAGGGGATTTTAACTCCATTATCAGAACACTTTAATATAAAACTTAAACCAAATATGGAAAAATGGGAAACTCTTGTTAAACATATCGTTCTTCCACAAGATGAAGTAAGAATTGCTTTTGTTGGAAAATATTTAGAACTAAAAGAGTCTTATAAATCTTTAATTGAATCTTTAATTCATGCAGGAGCTCACTTAAATACAAAAGTTAATATTAATTGGTGTGATAGTGAAAGAATAGAAGATGTAGGTGCTTATGAAATTATTGGAAACTCTGATGCAATCTTAGTTGCGGGTGGTTTTGGTAATCGAGGTGTTGAAGGAAAACTAAAAGCAATCGAATATGCTAGGGTAAATAAAATTCCATTTTTAGGAATTTGTTTAGGTATGCAGCTTTCAATTGTAGAATATTGTAGAAATGTTTTAGGAATTGAAGATGCAAACTCTATAGAATTTGATGAAAATACTTTAAATCCAGTTATATATTTAATTGATGAATTTATGGATCAATCTGGAAACAAACAACTAAGAACCCATACTTCACCTATGGGTGGAACAATGAGATTAGGAGAATATCCTTTTAATCCAAAAGCTGGAACAAAATTAAAAGCTGCCTATGGAAACAATGAAACATACTTTGAAAGACATAGACATAGATATGAAGCAAATCCAGCATACAAAGAGAGATTAGAAGAAGCTGGAATGATTATTTCTGGTGATTCAGATGGACTTATTGAAGCAGTAGAAATAAAAGATCACCCATGGTTTGTGGGAGTTCAATTTCACCCAGAGTTTACATCTCACTTGGAGACACCAAACCCAATCATATTAGAATTTGTAAGACAAGCTACTAAAATAAGTTAATGTCTAAAGTCACTAAACAAAAACTTTTTGACATATTATCTGCAAGGCACCAAATGAGTTCCTACTCTAAGCTTGCAGATATACCTTCTCCTATTGGCTTTAAAGATATTGATAAAGCTACAAAACGGGTTAAACAAGCCATATTAAATAATGAAAAGTTAACTATTGTTGGAGATTATGATGTTGATGGTGTAGTATCAACATCAATAATGGTTGATTTTTTTAAAAAAATTGGTTATGAAATTGACTATATTATCCCAAATCGATTTGAACATGGATATGGATTATCAACAAAAATTACAGAACTAATAGATAATGGATTAGTTATAACTGTTGACAATGGAATATCTGCTTGTGAAGCAACAAAAGTTTTAAATAGTAAAAATATAGATGTAATTATCACAGACCACCATACAGTTGGAAGTGAAATTCCACAAGCATATGCAATTATAAATCCAAAACAAGAAGAGTGTAACTTTCCATTTAAAGAGATTTGTGGAGCTCAAGTTGCTTGGTATTTTTGTGCTGCAATAAAAAAAGAGTTAAACCTTGATGTAAATATGAGTGAGTTTTTAGACCTACTTTGTATTGCAATAATTGCAGATATGATGCCAATGACAAGCCTAAACTATACCATGGTAAAAAGTGGTTTAAAAAAAATAGAAACCTCAAATAGAGTAGCAATTGCCCACCTACGAAATGCTATGAGAAAAACCTCTTTTGTATCTGATGATATTGGCTTTATTATTGCTCCAAAAATAAATAGTGCAGGAAGAATGGATGATGCTTCTATTGCCCTATCTTTTTTATTGTCAGATAATTTTGAAGAAGCAAGTGAAGCTTTAGAATTATTAGAAGAATTAAATAATAAAAGAAAAATATTACAAGAAAATATTTCATTAAAAGCAAAATATGAAATTGATGATAATGATAAAGCAATTGTAGTATGGGGTAATGATTGGCATGAAGGAGTAATTGGAATAGTTGCTTCTAAACTATCCCATGCTTTTAAACGACCTGCATTTATTTTTTCCATAAAAGATGGGATTGCAAAGGGAAGTGCAAGGGCAAATGCTGATATAAATCTGCATAGTATTATTTCAGAAGCAAAACACTTACTGTTGGGTTTTGGTGGACACAAAAATGCAGCAGGTATATCTATGGAAGTAAAGCACTTAGAAGAGTTTAAATCTATTATGAATAACGTTGTAACAAAAACATCAAAAGAGCTTTATATTGAGCCTATAACACTTGGAGAATTGGATGTTTCAAGTGTTGATATGGAATTTATGGAAATTATAGAGATGTTTGAACCATATGGTATGGAAAATCATAAACCCATATTTAAAGTAAGCAATGCAAAAGTAATAAAATCAGAACTCTTTGGAAAAGAGAAAAATCACTTAAAACTCTATCTAAACTCAGATGGCTTTGATTTTGAAGCTGTAAAATTTTATAGTAATAATATACATAAAGAATCTATAGATATGATTATATCTATAAATAAAAATGAGTTTAGAGGAGATATTTCTCCTCAATTTTTAATCCAAGATTTTTTATAAAACTAAAGGTGCGTAAGTAGTTCTAACATCAGGTGTTCGCTCTAAATCTAATATCTCTTCATCTATTAAAGTTGAAGCGGTAGAAGAGCTAACAATAGTACCTGTTCTTATGTTTATAAGTTTTATAAAAACAATTAAACGTTTTGTAGTGATACTATAAGTTCCCACCACTGCAAAGTTTTCATCAATAACTTGATTATTGATTTTATTTGCATTTCGACTTAAAACATTAAATCCATGTTTTCCAATTCTAAAATCATTACTTAACTCAACTTCTCTAACAAGTATATCTTTACTAAGTAAAGAGTTTTTTAAAGTATCAGATAATAAAAACCCCAATTTTGAATGGTTTTGTAATCTATCTAAATTAACAAAATCAGATACTAAAACCGTTTCATCTTTAAAAATATTTTTATCAAATTTTGCATATGACTTTTCAACTAAAGCTCTTAACATAGCTTGAAAATTATTAGCACCATCAATATCTTTATAAACACAAGAAGTAAAAACTAAAGGGAGTAAAAGGGATATTAAAAGAAGTTTTAACATCCCTTTTTTAAGAATTTTGGATTTCATAAAATATTATTGTTCTGGAACTATTTTGATAGTTCGTGGAGGTTCACAATCTTTAAAAATTACACAATCATTTCTTAAACCATGTTCATATGTAGATCTAGCACTTGTGATAATTTGACCAGATGTATTATCCATAACTCTAGCATTTAACATAATTTTTCCATATTGTCTTGAATAAGTACCAACAACAACAAAACTGTTTTGAACACTCTCTTTCATTTTGCTTGTATTTCTAGTAATAAAATATTCACCTTTTTCATTAACAGAAACAGCCATTTGACCTCTAAATTCAATTATATTAAACCCTCTATTTGATAACTCGTTAATTAAGCTTTCACTAATAACTCTACCAAATTCAGTCGTTTTTTTGAAGTTATCTAATCTAACAAAAGATGTGATTAGTACAGATTTATGAGTATGCATTTTGTTGTTTTGCATCATTTGAGTAGCTAGTGATGCAATTGTAGCTTCCAAAGAATTTTGAGTCGTAACATTTTGTTGCATATCTTCTGCAATCTTTAAATGCTGTTTTGTAATTTGAACCTTTTCATCAGCTTTTTTAACTTCAGCTTTTTCTGGTGTTTCTACCTCACCAGCAGTTAAAAGTGTAAGTGTTGATAAAAGAATCAAACTAGAGTTTCTCAATAGCTTAAGCATGTAATACCCCTTTTTCATAATTGATAAATTTTATTTAAACTTTACTTACATGTACTTGAAAAGTAATGATTTTGTTTCTTTGCCAACATTGTTTAATCAAATTTTAATAAATGTAGATTTTTGGCATATCCATTACTATTCTACAATGAAAATATGCTAAAATATTCTGAAAAAGGATTTTAAAATGGCAAAACTTTTAGTACCTATTTCAAATGGTTTTGAAGAAATTGAAACAGTTAGTATTGTAGATATTTGCAGAAGAGGTAATATTGAGGTAACAATTGCTTCAATTGAAAATATTGAAGTAACTGGGGCACACCAAATTTCGTTAAAAGCTGACAATTTATTATCAAATATTGACGAAAAAGATTTTGATATGATTGCATTACCTGGTGGATTGCCAAATGCTTTCAATCTAGCAGAAGACAAACTTTTACAAGAAATACTAAAAAAGTTTAAAGAAAATAACAAAAATATTGCTGCAATTTGTGCAGCACCATATGCTCTTCATAAAGCAGATGTTTTAAATGAAAACTATACTTGTTATCCAGGATTTGAAGGAAAAATAAAAGAAAATGGATACATAGAAAATAAAGATGTTGTAATTGATGGTAAAGTTATTACTTCAAGAGGTCCTGCAACTGCTATGAGTTTTGCCCTAGAAATAATAAAAGTTTTACAAGGTGAAGAAGAGTATAAAATAGTTAAACAAGGACTATTAGCAAATAATTGCTAATAGTTTTAAATTTATTTATCAAATTCTGGAACTCTATCTTTCCATAACAAGTGCAAAATATGCCTAAAATTACCAAAGATTTTATAATGGATAATAAATAGCACTATTTTTTTAACAAAGCAAACTATTTTTCATAAAAAAGTCTTCATAACTATTTTTTATATCATTATCTAACATAAAAGTTTTAGCATTTTGTGAATAAATATTTTGTAGATTTCTATCCTCATACAACTTTATAATACTATCCAACCAGCCTTTTTTATCTTTTATATCCAACACTATACCACTATTTGAAAAAGTAACAAATCCTTTAGGTCCACCCTCATTTGTAACTATAACTGGAAGTCCAGAACACATAGCTTCAAGTACCACTTGACCTAAGGTATCAGTAGTTGAAGGGAAAATAAAAACATCACAACTCGCATAGATTTTTGATAACTCTTCTGCTTGTTTTACCCCTAAAAAATTAATACTATATTTTTTTAACTCTTCCTTGTATTTTAAGAACTCTCCATTACCAACTATTATCAACTCTATAGGTTTTCCTAAAAGTGAAATCTCTTTAAAAAGCTCAATCAAAAACTTAATATTTTTCTCTTTAGTAACCCTTCCCACATATAAAAATTTTAACGTATCTGTTTTTATTCTATAATTACACCAAATATTTTTATCCCGAAAAGATGGAGAGAATTTTTTTGTATCAATTCCAGCTTTTAATGTAAACAGTTTTGATTTATCTATTTTCAAATCATTTATAACTATTTTTTTATACTCATCACTTCTTACAAATATTGCATCAAAATTTCTATAAAAAAATCTAAGATATCTTTTTGAAATCTCTCTACAAAGCTTTGAATTTGTGTTTTTAAAAATATATTCAGGAAAATCTGTATGATATATCCCAGCTTTTGGTATTTTGTAGATTTTTGCTAAAAAAGAGCCTATAAGTCCAACAGGACCTGGAGTTGAAATATGTATTAGATTTGGTGATAATTGTTTCAATCTCTTTGCCATTTTAAAAGGATTTGGAAAGACTAAATCTAATTCACTATAAAAGGGCATTGAAATTTTGAAATATGGTTTAGTATTGTAAATATTTTCTTTTTGTGAAAAAGCAGTTTTCTTTGTACTTGTTATAATTGTAAACTTATTATCTGATTTTATCTCTGCAAAATCATTTAAAAATCTGGATACACCATTTAAATCATAAACCGTATCACTAAATAAAACTATATTTACCTTATTCATTTAAATATATTATCAAGAGATGGTTACAAAAATATTACTTTAAATGATGCCATAATGTAATCATTTAAAAATACAATTTGGAATGAACTACAAAACAATATTTATATCGGATGTGCATTTGGGAACAAGGTTTTCCCAAGCAGAAAAACTTATTGATTTTTTAAAAGAAAATGAAAGTGAAAATCTTTTTTTAGTGGGAGATATAATTGATGGATGGTCAATAAAAAGAAAATTTGTTTGGCCACAATCTCACTCTGATGTTATACAAAAAGTCCTAAGAAAGGCTAGAAAAGGGACAAATGTATATTTTATCACAGGCAATCACGATGAATTTCTAAGACCCTTTGTTCCTCTTATTTTAGGAGATAAATTAAATGTCTCAAATGAATTTAACTATACTTCAATAAATGGCAAAAAATATTACATAACCCATGGTGACTTTTTTGACTCTATTACTATGACAAAAAAATGGTTAGCTATTTTAGGTGATTATGGTTATGATTTTTTACTTTATATAAACCACATATTAAATAGAATAAGAAAAACATTTAATATCAATTCTCAATGGTCACTATCAAAATATATAAAAGACAATGTAAAAAGTTCAGTTAATTTTATAAATGATTTTGAAAAAGTATTGACAGAACATGCTAAGCACAAAGGTTATGATGGTATTATATGTGGTCACATTCACAAAGCTGAACAAAGAGATATAAATGGTGTAGAATATAAAAATTGTGGAGATTGGGTTGAATCTTGTACTGCAATTGTAGAAACACATGAGGGTGAATTTGAAATTATTAATTGGTAAAAAAAATGTCTAAACTAGCACTTTGTCTAAGTGGAGGTGCTGCCAGAGGTGCCTTTCATCTAGGAATTCTTGCATATTTAGAAGATAAAGCTATTGAAATAGAAGCTTATTCTGGAAGTTCAATTGGAGCTATTATATCTTGTTCTCACGCTAGTGGAATTGAAGCAAGAAAACAGTTAGAACTTTTTAAAAGTGATGAAATAAAAAAAACTCTAAAATTTAATTATTTTAAAAATGGATTATTACGAATAAACAAAGAACATCATCTCTTAGATACTTTATTACCGATAAAAAATATTCAAGATATCCCTAAAAGTGTTCATATAAATGCCTATGATACTAAAGCAAAAAAAATCAACTACTTCAATGAAGGAGATACACAAACTTTATGTATAGCTTCAAGTGCACTTATTCCTATATTTAGACCAATTCATTACGAGCATAAATATTTAATAGATGGTGGACTTTTTGATAATATGCCTATTACTCCTTTACAAAATAAAAATTATGAGATTTATTGTATAGACTTGATGCCAAAATCAAATAAAAATCAAAAAAACAGATTTGATTTATTAAAACCCCTAAAAAAAAGACTCTTTCAAACACGTATTAATAATGGAAATTATTCCATACAACATTGTGATATATATATAACTCATCCCAACCTTAGACAAACTTCCATGTTCACATTTAATGGCTTACAAGAAACCTTTGATTTAGGCTATAACGAAGCACCAAAATACTTCTCTTAAATTAGTTTTAAATATTTAAAACTTCCACTTTTCCCATTTAATTTTAATTGCTAATTGGTTATAATCGCCATATCAAAAATTAAAGAATTAATATGTCAGATACACCACAATTTACGCACTTACACCTTCATACAGAATATTCCCTATTAGATGGGGCAAATAAAATTAAGTCTTTAGCAAAAAAAATAAAAACACTTGGAATGAAAAGTGTTGCCATGACTGACCACGGTAATATGTTTGGAGCTATAGATTTTTATAAAGCCATGAAAGGTGAGGGAATAAAACCAATTATTGGTATGGAGGCTTATATCCACAATTCAGAAGAATTGGATGATAAATCACATAGAAAAAGATTTCACTTATGTTTATATGCCAAAAATGAAAAGGGTTACAAAAACTTAATGTTTTTAAGTAGTCAAGCTTATATGCATGGGTTTTACTACTACCCAAGAATAAATAAAAAATTATTAAGAGAAAACAGCGAAGGACTTGTTTGTAGTGCAGCTTGTTTGCAAGGGGAAGTAAACTGGCATTTAAATACTCAAAATGAAAGAAATGTAAAAAATGGTGCAAAAGGATATGAAGAAGCGAAAAGAGTCGCTTTAGAATATAAAGAAATATTTGGAGATGATTTTTATTTGGAAATCATGCGACATGGTATTTCAGATCAGCACTTTGTAGATGACCAGATTTTAAGGATCTCCAAAGAGACAGGTATAAAAGTTGTTGCCACAAACGATACCCACTATTTAGAACAAAAAGATGCCGATGCCCATGAAGCTTTTATGTGTATTGCTATGAATAAACTTTACGATGACCCAAATAGATTAAGACATAGTGTTCATGAGTTTTATTTAAAATCATCAGAACAAATCTCAAAACTATATGCTGATATTCCTGAAACCATTGCTGCTACGCAAGAGATAGTTGATAAATGTAATTTAGAGATAAAATTAGGAGACCCAACTCCCCCAAATTTTAAATTTACAAGGGAAAAATCACTTGAACAAGGATTAATTCTTCCTGAGCCAGATAAAGAATATTCACTCGAAAACGATAAAGTTTTATTTATCCATGAGTGTTGGAAAGGTTTAGAAAAAAGACTTGAAATAGTACCTGCTGAACGACATCAAGAGTACAAGGATAGACTACAAGTAGAGATTGATATTATTAATAATATGAAATTTCCAGGATATATGCTTATTGTTTGGGATTTCGTAATTGTTGCAAAACAAATGGGAATACCTGTTGGTCCTGGACGGGGATCTGCAGCTGGAAGTTTAGTTGCTTTTTCCCTTGCTATTACAGATATTGACCCTATACCTTATGGTTTACTTTTTGAGAGATTTCTAAATCCAGAGAGGGTATCTATGCCCGATATTGATATGGACTTTTGTCAAGCAAGACGTCAAGAGATTTTAGATTATGTAATCAATAAATATGGTCGAGCTAACGTTGCACAAATCATCACATTTGGTAAACTTCTTGCAAAAGGAGTTATTAGAGATGTTGCTAGAGTTCTTGATATGCCCTACTCACAAGCCGATGCTATGGCAAAACTTATTCCAGATGAATTAGGTATTAATCTTACATCTTCATATGAAAAAGAACCAAAAATAAAAGAGCTTTGTGATTCTAATCCTCAAGCAAAAAGAGTTTGGGATTTTGCATTAGCCCTTGAAGGACTTAACAGAAATGCTGGAACGCATGCAGCTGGTGTTGTTATTTCAAATGAACCACTTTGGAATAAAACACCACTATTTAAACCCTCCGGTATGGAAACTCTAGCAACTCAATACAATGGTAAGTATGTTGAAGATGTTGATTTGATTAAATTCGACTTCTTGGGATTAAAAACCCTAACTGTTATTGAAGAAGCAAATAAACTAATAGAGCAAAGACATGGTAAAAGAGTGAATTTCCTCACAGCTGATGTAAATGACAAAGGAGTTTATGATTTAATTCAAACAGGAAATACAATTGGACTATTTCAAATAGAATCCGATGGTATGCAAGATTTATGTAAAAGATTAAAACCATCAAATTTTGAGGATATTATTGCCGTTCTTGCACTTTATAGACCAGGTCCTATGGAATCAGGGATGCTTGATGACTTTATTGATAGAAAACACGGTCGAGCTGAAATTAACTACTTCTATGATGAGTTTGATGCTCCTTTACGACCAATTCTAGAGACAACCTATGGTGTTATCGTTTATCAAGAGCAAGTTATGCAAATCGTACAATCAATTGGTGGATTTAGCCTTGGAGGGGCTGACTTAGTTAGACGGGCAATGGGTAAAAAAATCAAAGAAGAGATGGACAGACTAAAAGGTGAATTTGCAATCGGTGGAGTAAATAAAGGCTATAAAAAAGAGCATTGTGAAGAATTATTCGACCTTATTGTTAAGTTTGCAGGATATGGATTTAATAAATCTCACTCAGCAGCTTATGCTTTAGTTACCTTTTATACTTCATATTTAAAATGCTACTATCCATCAGAATTTATGGCAGCACTTTTAACTTTAGAAAAAGATAACACGGATAAAGTTGTAAAATATGTGGATGAAGTAAAAAGATTAAAACTTGACCTTTTCCCACCAGATATAAACAAATCTGACCTAGTATTCTCCGCAAGAAAAATTGATGGACATGAAGTTGTAATGTTTGGAATGGGAGCTATAAAAGGTGCTGGAGATGTTGCTATTAACTCTATTTTAAAAGAGAGAAATGAAAATGGAAACTTTGCTGATTTTGCTGATTTTATTTCTAGAGTTGATGGAAGTAAAGTAAATAAAAGAGTATTTGAATCCTTGGCAAAAGCCGGTGCTTTTGATACCTTTGGATATTCAAGAAGATCAATTTTAGAGCAAATAGAACTTATAAATGAAACTGTTGGAAAAGCCATGACTGCAAAGAAAATGGCCACAGGTTCACTTTTTGGAGATTCACAAGAACTTACAAGAGTAGAAATAGAGTTAGAAACTTTTCCAGAGTATGAATTAAAAGAGTTATTAGAGTTAGAAAAACAATCTTTAGGATTTTATGTATCTGGACATCCTCTTGATGAATATAGAGAACAACTTGATGGAATAAGTTATACCTTATCTTCGGAAATTGAAGATTTAGAAGATGGAAGTGAAGCACTTTTTATTGGAAAAGTTGAAACTATTACTGAACGAATTTCTAAAAAAGGTAATAAATTTGCAATTTTAAGCCTTATGGATTTCCATGGAAATATAGAGCTTATGCTTTTTGAAGATAGATTAAAAGAGTTAAGGGAAGATTTTGATTTAGATGAGCCAATTGCCTTTAAAGTAAGAATTACTAAAGATGACCAATTTACAAGAATAAATTTACGAAAAATAGAGACTTTAAAAGAAGCAAAAAAAGAGAAAGTCAAAACAAAACAAAAAGCAATAGAAGAACCACCAATAATAGTTGCTGTAAATTTTACAAATGATGAAAAAATAATGTATGACCTATTTGAAATAATTGCCCATAATCAAGGGAAAAGAGAACTTAAACTTTTAGTTAAATCAAAACTTGGTGATATAGAACTTGATACTGGATTTAAAGTTACTTCAAATATAGAAAGTTTGGTAAAATCACTTGAAGGAGTTTTTATAGCCTAATGAAACATATACTTTTAACAAATGATGATGGATTTGATGCAATTGGATTAAAAGCTTTGATAGATGCCTTAAGTCCTATTGCAAAATTGACAGTTGTTGCACCTGCAAAAAATAAATCTGCATGTGGACACTCCTTAACACTTGATAGACCACTTAGAATGGTTAGTGTTGATGATGATTATTATAAAGTTGATGATGGAACTCCTACGGATTGTGTTTTTATATCTTTAAACAACCTTTTTAAAGATGGATATAAACCTGATTTAGTAATAAGTGGTATAAATGTTGGTGCAAATATGGGCGAAGATATTACTTATAGTGGAACAGCTGCAGCTGCTATGGAAGCAACCCTTCAAGGTGTTCCTGCAATTGCGATATCTCAAGTTTGTATAAATAAATGTGAGAATGTTACCAGTGAAAAAGATTTTGCTCTTGCAAAAAAAGCAATAGTTACAATAACAAAAAAGATCTTTAAAGAAGAGTTTCCTTTGGGGAATAGAAGATTTTTAAATATAAATATTCCTCCCATTAAAGAAGATGAATGTAAAGGCTTTAAAATCACAAAAGCAGGATATAGAGTTTACGGAAATGATACCCATAGACACCTAAATCCAAGAGGTGAAGAGTTTTACTGGATAGGCTTACATCCGCTCATTTGGGAAAAAAGTGAAAAATTAGATTGTGATTTTGAAGCCATCAAAGGAAATTTTATCTCTATTTCTCCTATAATGTTAGATATGACTTCATATGATGACATAACAAATTTAAATGATTGGATAAAGGAATAACGTAAATGAATTTTAAAAAGGCTCTAATCTGCAACATAGAAAAACTTGTTGGTGAATTAAAGGATGAAAAAGAGTTAAAAGAAATTTTAAAAAGAAAATTCACAAAAAAAGAATATAAAGTTTTTGTAGCCTATGAAGAGGGACAAGATTTTGAACAAATCTCTGAATTACTTGATGAAGAGTTAGAAAGAGTTGAAGAACTATATAAAACTGCCATAAAAAAAGTTAATCAAGAGAAGATAAAACAAGAACTTGTTGAGCTTTAATTATAATTTAGCAGGAACCTTTCCTGCTTCATTTGAGACAACTTCATCAAAAAGTTTTTTTGTAAATTTAACTAAAACCATTCCAGCAAATTTATTATCTGTTTTATTGTAAAACTCTACTCTATATATTTGACCTTTTCTATCCAATGAAAATCTTTTGATTATTTCATCTTTTTCAATTTTTATACCAGCTTCATTTTTATGTGATTTATTAACGTATCCAATTACATTTACCCTATAATTATTAGGAAATACATAAAAACTTTTTGATACATCAATTAAAGAACCAACTTCAACACTTTGTTCTTTTCCATCAATTTTAAATTTAACACTCTCTTTTTTTTCACTGACTTCTAAATAATCTGGTTCTAAAACAGATAACTTTCTATTTCCATAATGAATAGCATAAGTTGAATTACTATTTTTAACTACTGTCATTACAGGACTACTTGGTTTAAAATCAATAATTCCATCTTTTTTTATTGGGAAATAACTAATATAACTTCTAACTTGTGAAAGGGGAAGTCTAATTTTATCATCATAAAAAGAGATATAAATATCATTATCTATAACATTTCTTAATGCAAGTGGTTGTAAGTCAAATTTTCTTTTAAACTCAATACCCATAATAGTCATATACTCTTCAAGAGCTAAAAGATGATAATAAGTTCTTTCATGGACTGGTAATTCTTTGCTTGCTTCATTTCCAAAAGCAGCTTTACCATTGTTTATCGCATAATAAGTTAATGTTTTTTCCATCTCCTTATCACCTAGTTTTGTTTTAGTATTATGTAAATGATAAATATCTTCTTTTCTTATCAAATTTGCATTTACTTTTTCACAAATTCTTTTTCCTATCTCTTCAAGATTACCATATACAGGAACATTTAATGTTGCTTGGTCAATAATTGAACTTTGTCCCCATTTATAAGGAGAATGTTCTTTATCAATATGCTTTTTTCTAAAATAACCACTTCCATCATGTAAATTAAGTATTAATTTTACTTCTGGTTTTTTAATTAACTCTTTAATTCTTTTTACATCAAGAAAATCTGGATCTTCCTTTGATATATAAGCAAATTTTCTATTCATATCACCAAAAGGGCCTCGTGATCTTTTAATAATAGAATTAAAATTTAAATTTGGAACAATCCAAACTGAACCTTTTGTTATCTCATAATGTGTAGCAATTAAAGATGCGGCCATAAAACCACCAGGCTCATCACCTTGTATTCCACCAACAATTAATAAGGTATTATCATCTTGAATACCTTTTTTTATTAACTTAAAATTTAAGTCATCATTATTTGCATGCAAATTTTGTAACAAAATAAATAAAATAAAAAATCTAAACAACTTTAACATGCCAAGGTTCATACCTTACCCCATCCTTATTCCCAATTGTATATCTCATATCAATATACTTTAGTGTTTTCATTTGTGAAAATTCGCTTGTAAATGAAAATCTTTCTGTAAAGTTATCAGCACCTAAACCTTTTTTACCAACATCAAAATCACCAACAGAATGATATGTGAAAGCAGGTGGTGCAATAGATCTAGAAGCTTTAGAAAGATTCATATCTACAGATTTTAATTTATCTAAAAATAGTCTCATTTGTTTAACAACAGATCTAACTCCTGATGTTAAATAAATAGTTGGTCCAATATCTTTTTTCAATTTTAAATATGTTTCTTTTGGTTTTCCTTTAAAAACATAATGCCCAGTATAAGGAACTTTTTCTATATCTTTTATATTAATACTTGAAGTAAGATTTGTAGTTGTTCTTTCACCATAAAAACCATGATAAGCAGGCTCATAATAAAAAATATGTTCTATAAAAGCTAACTCATCTTTTGTAAAAACTGTTCCATGTTTTGAATATTTCAATACATTAATAGCTTCATCAAAAGATATAATGTTAAAATTACCATATCCAACATATTTTTGAATATAGTCTAGTTTCTTTTGTACACTTATAAATGAGTTATGATACTCTTTTTCCAAAAATACATCTTTTACAATATCTACTTTATTCTCATTTGGAAAAAAGATATCTTTTGGTGTTAATGTCTCTTCCTCTTCCGCAATTGAAGAGTTTGAAAAGCCAATTATGGGTAATAATGTTGAACCTAATGCAATATTTCTTGCTTTTTCTAAAAATTCTCTTCTATTCATTTTTTCTTCTTTTATAAAACCATTTTTACTAAACTATGTTTACCTAGCAGTTCATAAATAATTTTTCTATCATCTTCATTATGAACAATTAAATCCAAGGTATAACTTTTAAATTTACCTTTTGAACTAACTTTAGATTCACTTACTTTATGTTCTCTTTCAATAATAACTTCTTTTATAACTTCATGGATGTTAACAGTTTCTGTCACTACTATTTTATAAGACCAACTACATGGATAATCAAGCTCTAATTTATGTTTGCTTAAATCAATCATCTTTTAAAATCTCCACTTTTACCACCAGATTTACTCTCTAATTGAATATTTGAAATTACCATTGATTTATCTATCGCCTTAACCATATCATAAATAGTTAACAACCCAATACTTGTCCCAGTTAATGCTTCCATTTCAACACCAGTTTGACCATTTAATTTAGCAGTAACAACTAATTTAAATCCTGGTAATTCAGGTAATTCTACAACATCACAATTAATTCCACTTAACAATAAAGGATGACACATAGGTATTAATTCGCTAGTTTTTTTAACACCCATTATTGATGCAACAACAGCAGTTTGTAATACTGGACCTTTTTTAGTATTATTTGTTATTATTGCATTATATGCTTCTTGTGACATTGATATTTGTCCAGAAGCAACTGCAACTCTTGTTGTTTCTTGTTTTTCTGAAACATCTACCATTTTTGGTCTATTATTTTCATCTAAGTGTGTTAAATCCAAGTTTTTTCCTAAATATCTTAAATTATCGGATTATATCAAAATAGAGTTAAATTGTAATTAAGTATTATTTAAATATAATGCCTCCCTATATTTTAAAAGAAAGAGGGTGATTATAGTGCCAGGTATTAAAGTTAAAGATAGCGAATCTTTCGACGAAGCATATAGAAGATTTAAAAAGCAATGTGACAGAAACCTAATCGTTACTGAAACAAGAGCAAGAAGATTTTTTGAACCTATGACTGAAAAGAGAAAGAAACAAAAAATTAATGCTAAGAAAAAAATGCTTAAAAGATTGTATATGCTTAGAAGATACGAATCTAGACTGTAATAGAACACTATTACCAAGAAAAAAGGGAGAAGTTAATAGCTTCTCCCTTTTTTTTATGCCTTTTTTCACTCTTCTAATATAAGACTCTATCTAAATAAAAATAATTCTTTATACTAATTTGTTTATAAAAATTTTACGTGACCTAGGTCAAGGACTTTTTTTTTCAATTAGGTTATTATTTCAAATGTATAAAATTATATTAAGAGGGAGTATATATGTGGCTAAAAATATTGATAAAAATTATAATAATAAAATAAAGCAAAATTTTTCCTTGCATTATTTATTTCTTTTTTGATTTATATGGGATAGATTAATCTGGTGCTCACAGTAGGAGTTGAACCTACAACCTTTCCCTTACCATGGGACTGCTCTACCATTGGAGCTATGCGAGCTGTTAATAATGAATAGTGAATAACTAATAATGAATAATTAATAGGATACCTGACTTAAGGGAATAAATCCTTGAATAGGTAATAATCTTCTAATTATAAAAAAAGATACAAGAATAGTTAGTAATAATAACCATATAAATAATATATATTAATACAACTAAATAAATCCCTAAAAAGAAGGCTAAAAAAAAAGCTCAGTGCTAAAAAGACAGATGTCTAAATAGAACTAAGCTTAAATAAAAACTCAAGAGTTGGC
>NZ_JBNKXY010000020.1:0-32536 GCF_050300555.1 Arcobacter sp. | reverse complement strand
TCGTGACCTTCTGTCACTCAAATTGGACGGGAATTATAGACAAATTTTTTTATCTTGTCAAGTACTTTTCTTTAATCTTGGCTTAAATTTTGGAAATTTTTTACACTTCTTCAATTAATCCCGTTTTTGCGTATATTTTTATCTTTTTAATTTGATTATTCTTTGATTTAAATTCAATAAAACAATCATGTTCCAATAAATATGAGGAAGAATCATTCTCTTTATTACTAAGTCTAGTATATACTTTTC
This sequence comes from Arcobacter sp., assembly GCF_050300555.1. Classification (NCBI taxonomy): domain Bacteria; kingdom Pseudomonadati; phylum Campylobacterota; class Epsilonproteobacteria; order Campylobacterales; family Arcobacteraceae; genus Arcobacter; species Arcobacter sp. The sequence goes on along the minus strand of NZ_JBNKXY010000020.1, from coordinate 32,287 downwards.
CATCACTTCCAAATGATATTTGACCTAATGAGTCTGTATCATTACATGACATATCAATATTTTCAATACCAAAATTCTTTGTTAATAATACATACTCACTATTTGAACTATTTTCTTGACAATCATTTGAAGAAAAAATATTTTTCTTACTTAAAGGGTCTTTTAAACTATCATCAGAGCCTGCATGTCCACTCATATTTTTATCACTATAAATAATATAGTATATTCCACCTATACTTTCTTTACATCTTAAAAATTTAAGAGTCCATCTTTGTTTATGCCATTTTGTATTTGAAGTGCTAAATTTATCATCTATAAAAGCTTGCAGTTTTGTTTGATTTAAATATAAGATTAATCTTTTAATTGCAGAGTTAAATTCTGAATCAATTTTTTTAGGAATAAAAATATATGAAAATAAAGAGAGAAGTAATATTACAAAAATAAGCTCAATAAGAAAAAAAGCACTTTTATTGTTTGATTTTGTAAACATATATATGTAATAACTCTTTTTCAAAATAATTAATTGTAAAAACATTATCATATGTAATTGGATTATATAATGAGACTAAATAATCTTCACCTTTATTGATTCCGTAAAATTCCAATCTTTTTTGTAATTTTTTATCATAAATCTTTACATTATTTATATTATTGTTTTTTAAAATCTCTGCAATTTCTTTTGCAAAATGATAATCATATGCAAAGTGTTTTTCAGGATTTTTAACTAGCAAGTAAATTGGTTTACTATATATAATTAAAATAGTATTTATAAAAAGTAAAAACAAAGTCAATTTTGCAATATTGTAATGTACTTTTCTAAATTCAGGCAATCGAACTCTAAGTGAGTGCATAAATAACTTTAGCATAATTGGAAGAGCTATAACTACATATGGTGCAAAATCTTCAATATAAACCTTTTGTCTAAAAGAAAAAATTAAAGAAAAAACTAAAGCTGTAATAGAAATATACCAATAAATTGAATGGGGACCTTTTATCCCTACTCTATATAATGAGTAAAAAAAGTATAAAAATATTAAAGGAGAAAATATTGAAGCATATATTCCAAATGTATCCAATAAATAACTTCTTGGTTTTCCAGCTGCATCAAAACCATAAATATACATTGATAGACCAAATAAAACTAAAGAGATAATCAATAAACTATTCTCTTTTTTACTTAGTGAATAAAAAAATAAAGCTAAAAATAAAATAGCAAAGGAATTATCAACAAATAAGAAAAAAATTAATAAGTAGTAATTATGCTTTGAATAAAGTTTATAATAATACAAATATACTAATGTACAAAAAATTACAACAATTGAACTATTGATTAATAATGATGCACTCACTACTCCAGGTAAAAACATAAAAATAAGTACATTTATTAATCTATCAATCTCTTTTGAAAAGTAATTTTCTGTAAGTAAGTACATCAAAATTACACTTAATACATATAAAGTAATAAAAGGTAATCTTATTGATATATCATTTGAACCTAAAAAAGTAGTTGTAGTTTTTGTAATATATGATAGTACAGATTTATTTACCATCACATTTAAAGCTTCATCATATGAAATACTTAAATTATTTGCAACAAAAATCAATACAACAAAAAAGGCTGCTAAGATAGTCCCAAATATATAGTTGTATAATTTTTGTTTTGTAATCATATTTTTAGAAAATTATCAATCATTTCATATCCATACTCACTCATAATTGATTCTGGATGAAACTGTACTCCATAAATTTGTTTACCCTCAATTTCAAGGGACATAATTTCCTCATCATCTAAACTCTTAGAGGTAACTCTTATACATGATGGTAAATTTTCTTTTTCTACAATTAAAGAGTGATATCGAGTCTCTGTAAACTCTTCAGGTAATCCTTCAAATAAGATTGTTTTATCACACACTTTTATTTTTGATGTTTTACCATGCATCATATTAGTTGCTCTTATAACTTTTCCACCAAAAACTTGTGCAATACTTTGATGTCCTAGGCAGATACCAAATATTGGTTTTTTATCCGCAAAATACTCAATAACATCCAAACAAACACCTGCATCATCTGGTGTTGCAGGTCCTGGAGAAATTATAATCTTTTCAGGATTTAGCTTTTCAATCTCTTCAACACTTAACTCATCATTTCTAATTACTTTTAAATCAGCTCCTAACTCTAAACAATACTGAACTATATTGTATGTAAAAGAGTCATAATTATCAATCATTAATATCATTTATTTTATTCCTTATTAAATGTTGCATTATATCAAATTTAAATTATAATTATATAATTTAATAAATATTAATGATAATCATTCTTATAATTAAGTAAATATTAAGTAGTTTTTTTCTAGTATTTCAATAATAATTATCAATTACAAAATTTAAAAGGAAAATTATGATTAAAAAAATAGCACTAAGTACATTACTTATGGCAAGTTCATTATTTGCAACTCAAGAAATAAATGTATATTCTCATAGACACTATGACACAGATAAAAAACTTTTTAAAATGTTTGAAGAAAAAACAGGAATAAAAGTAAATGTTGTAAAAGCAGATGCAAATGCGTTAATTAAAAGATTGGAAACTGAAGGTGAAAAATCACCAGCGGATGTTTTAATTACAGTTGATGCAGCTGGGCTTTATAAAGCAAAATCAAAAAATTTATTACAACCAATTAGTTCTGAATATTTAGAAAAAAATATTCCTCAAAACTTAAGAGATAAAGATAATGAGTGGTTTGCTCTTACAAAAAGATCAAGAGTTACTGTCTATAAAATTGGTTCTGGAATAGAAAATGAACTGTCAACATATGAAGATTTGGCAAGTCCAAAATTTAAAGGTCAAATTATGATTAGATCTTCAAATAATGCTTATAACCAATCTTTATTAGCAGCAGTAATTGCACATCATGGTGAAGAATATGCTCTAAAATGGGCTAAAGGTATAGTTGCAAATATGGCAAAAGAGCCAAAAGGAAATGATAGATATCAAGTAAAAGCAATAGCAAATGATATTGGGAAAATTGCAATTGTAAATACATATTATGTAGGGAAAATGGTTAATAATAAAGATATATCACAAGCAGATGCAGTAAAAAAAGTTAAAATATTTTTCCCAAAATTTGAAAATGGTGGTACTCATGTAAATGTTAGTGGTGCAGGTGTTGCAAAATATTCTCCAAATAAAGAGAATGCCATTAAATTCATAGAATTTTTAGCAAGTGCTGATGCTCAAAAACTTTTTGCAGAAGCTAACTTTGAGTATCCTATATTAAAAGGTGTTGAAGCTTCAGGATTAGTTCAATCATGGGGAACATTTAAAGATGATACAATTTCAATTAATACTTTAGGTGAAAATAATGCAAAAGCTGTAGAGATTTTTGACCTTGCAGGATGGAAATAAGAAAGGCCTTATAAATATTGAAACATTTTAATAAATTGACGATAAGTAGTGTTTTTTTAACACTACTTATCTCTATGCCAGCACTATTAATATTATCAAATATCTTCTCAAGTAGCCAAAATTGGTCTCATTTAGTTGATACTGTACTTTTTGGATACATATTTAATTCACTATATATTATGATTGGAGTTGCTTTTTTAACTTCAATCATGGGATTCACAACTGCATATATTACTACTCTTTTTAGTTTTTCCGGTTCAAATTTTTTTCATTATGCACTAATACTTCCATTTGCTATTCCAACATATATTGTTTCATATGCGTATGGAGGAATGTTTAATATAACTGGAAGTGTAACTACCTTTGTATTGAACACTATTGGTAAAAGTTTAGATGAAGTATATTTCTTTGATATAATGTCTATTGAAGGTGCAATATTAGTAATGTCATTTGTTTTATATCCTTATGTATATCTTATTTCAAAAACTTACTTAAGAGCTGAATCATCGTCAATTATTGACGTATCAAAGACATTTGGTTTTACAAATTTTCAAATATTTTATAAGGTTATAATTCCTATTTCAAGACCTGCAATAGTTGCAGGTGTGATTTTAGCAGTAATGGAAGCAGTATCTGATTTTGGTGTTATGGATTATTATGGTGTTTCTACTTTTGTAACAGGCATATTTCGAACATGGTTTGGAATGGGTAGTGTAGAAGATGCTTCAAAACTAGCTTCAATGCTTATGCTTTTTATATTTTTACTAATTTTTATGGAAAAGTACCAAAGAAAAAATATACAATATAGAAGTGCTGGAAAAGATTTTAAACCAATTAGGAAAGAAAAATTAACAGGATATAAAAATATTATGGCATTTATTATATGTTTTATTCCTTTTTTTCTAGGTTTTTTACTTCCTTTTACTCAAATGAGTTATTGGTTTTATTTATCTTATGAATCAACAATCAATGAAGAATTTTTAGATATTTTTTATCAAACGCTTTCTCTAGGAATGGGAACATCGATTTTAATAACATTCTTAGCTTTTATTTTCACATATAATTTAAGAGTACATAAAAGTAAGTTAGCAGATTATACTACGCAAATTACTAAATTAGGATACTCAATTCCTGGTGCAGTAATTGCTGTTGGGATTTTGTCATTTTTCTTACTTTTAAATAGATATTTTGATATTTTACTTGTGGGAAGTATTGTTGCAGTTATTTTTGGATATGTTGTAAGATTTTTAGCAATATCAATTAATAACTATGAGTCGGGATTTTCAAAAATACCACAAACATATGATGATGCCTGTAAAACTATGGATATAGGTTCCTTTGGAACATTTTTTAAAGTTATATTTCCATTAATTAAAAACTCTATTATGGTGAGTTTAATAATAATATTTATAGAAGTAATAAAAGAGTTACCTCTTACAATGATACTAAGACCATTTAATTTTGATACCTTAGCTGTATTATCTCATGAATTAGTTGGTCAAGCACAAGTATATGAATCAAGTGTTCCAGCAATGTTTATTGTTATACTTGGAATAGTATCTGTTTTAATTTTAGCACAGAAAATCAAAAATTAATAAGGAATCTAATGGTTGGTATTAGTATAAAAGACTTCTCTATATCTTTTGGAAATAATGAAATATTAAAAGATGTATCATTTGATGTAGAAGCGGGAGAAATTGTGACAATCTTAGGACCTAGTGGCTGTGGGAAAAGCACAATTCTACGAAGTATTGCATCACTAGAAGATAGATATAAAGGCTCTATATTTTTAAATGAAACCTGTCTAGTAAATACCTCTAAATGTAATAAAGATATTGGTTATATTTTTCAAGATTATGCTTTATTTCCCCATTTAAATGTAAAAGAAAATATTGAATTTGCCCTATTTAAATTAAATAATACAGAAAAACAAAGAAGAGTTGATATATTATTAAAACAATTCGATTTAGTAGAACATAAAAATAAACAAATACATGAATTAAGTGGGGGACAACAACAAAGAGTTTCCATAGCAAGAGTAATTGCCTATGAGCCTAAAGTTTTACTTCTTGATGAACCTTTCTCAAATTTGGATTCCATATTAAGAGCAAAAACAAAACTTTGGCTAAGAAACTTAATAAAAGAGTTAGGACTTTCAGCAATTTTAGTAACCCACGACCAAAAAGAAGCACTTTCTATGTCAGATAAAATTGGTATAATTCATAATAAAAAACTTGAACAATTTGATACTCCAAAAAACATATACAATAATCCAAAAAACTTTTATATAGCAAACTTTTTAGGTGAAGTTAATACCTTACCAATTTTCATTGCAAAAGATTTTGATTTAGACTTAAACAAAACAAATATTATAAGAATACATGAAACAATAATAACAAATACTCCAACTAATTATAAATTAAACATTATAAATAGACTTTATTGTGGAGAATATGAAGAATTGCTTCTATGCTTTGAAAAAGATTTAAAATCACAAATCAAGTTAAGAGTGTATTTAGATAGTGATATCTCTTTAGAAGAAAAAATATATTTAGATATAAATAAAGATAAAATTATAAGTGTGGAAAACTAAAGTAGTTTTCTACTTTAGTTATATTTGAAATTTAGAAATAAGCTCATCTGAACACTCTAAAATCCCACGATTTCTTAAATCATCAATTACACTTTTTGTACAATCAACATCATCAGGCCATCTTCTTTGAAAATTATCAAATGAGTTTTTATTAGTAGCATCAATCCCTAAAGTATCATTTGCTATAAAAATATCCCTATTGGAATCAATGTTATTACAAACTCTCCAAATAAGCATATAAGGATTGTTTACATCATTTTTAGCCTCATCCACAATAATTAATATTTTCATATATTCATACAAAGGTTTAAGTTCTTCAAATAGATATTTTTGGCTTCTAGTTTTATTTACTGTTATTACAGTTATTGGATTTTTTGTGTATTTATAATATTGTTTTAAATTAATTATATCACTTGAAATCTCTTTCATCTTATCTAATAACTCTTCATCAGCTAAAACTTTTATATCACTTTCAGATATCTCTTTTCCTGTACAATCAAGTCCAAGCTTACCACCAACAGCAAATTTTGGAGATGAGTGGTCAAGGGCATCAACTACACCTTTTGAAATAAATAAATCATTTATATCTATTCTATTTAAAATATATTTTGTTATCTCTTCATGATTAGTAAGTTCTGGAGCATCTTCATTTACAAAAATTGCATGTTTTACAAAACTCATTTGCCCTACTCCCCAAAAAGCGTGCATCATTTGAGAGGCATGACCAGGATATAGTGTTTTGATTTTTGCAATTATAAGATTATGAAAAACTCCATTTTCTGGCATATAATAATCAATCAAATCAGGAGCAGTTGTTTTAAGCAATGGTAAAAAAATTCTCTCAGTTGCATGCCCCATATATTTATCTTCTAAAGGTGGTTTTCCAACAACTGTTGCTAAAAACGTTGGTTTAGCCTTACTTGTGATAGCTGTTACTTCTAAAAATGGATACTCTTCTTCAAGTGTATAATATCCTGTATGGTCTCCAAAAGGTCCCTCTATTCTCATCTTAGATGGGTCAACAAAACCTTCAATAATAAAGTCATTATCCCTTGGTACATAGATATCATTTGTTATACTTTTTACAAGTTGGGCATTTTTATTTTTTACAAAACCATAAAGCATAAGTTCAAAAATTCCTATAGGAAGTGGAGCTTGTCCACACCAAATATACATGGGATCTCCACCAATACCTATTGATACTGGCATTTTTTTACCTGCAGCTTTGTATTCATGGAAGAAGTGATTACTATCTTTGTGTATTTGCCAGTGCATTCCAAGTGTATAGTCATCATAAACTTGAAGTCTATACATTCCTAAGTTTTTTAGTTCTCCATTTAAACTTGTGGTATAAACTTGTCCCATAGTAATAAATGGTCCACCATCTTGCTCCCAAGTTGTTAAAATAGGTAAATCAGATAATTTTGCTTCTTCCCCTAGCTTTATAATCTGTTGACACTCACCCTTCCCTTTGTTTTTTTTAGGAATAGTATTTTTTAGTGCAAAAAGTTTTCCAAAAGTTGAAAGCTTTTCACTAAAAGTTGTTGGTGGTTTCATTTTAAGTAGGCTTTCTATTTCACTTCCAATTTTATCACCATCACCAATGAAAAGTTTTACAGCTTTTTCATTACAAAATACATTCATTAAAACTGGAATATCAAATTTTTTTCCACTTTTTTTATCAATCGGATTTGTAAAAATAATCGCTTTTGAATCCTCTTTTTTTACTTCTATATATGCAATGTGTGGTATTTCTAAATAAATATCCAACTCATCATCAATTACTTTTAATAAATCATTCTTTTTAAGTAGCTCTATTGCTTTTTCCATATTTCCCTCTAAAGTAAACAAATAATTAGTATAAATCTTATATCATTTTATCAATAAATAATAGTTTATAATAGAGGTTTTAAATATGTTTGATGAAATAATTGATAGAAAAAACACTTCATGTAGTAAGTATGACGATTTAGAACACTATTTTGGAAAAGCTGAATTAAACCCATATTGGGTTGCTGATATGGATTTTGAAATACCTCCATTTTTACAAGAAGCTATACAAAAAAGAGCCTCACATAATATTTTTGGATATGGAAAACAAAATAAAGAGATATATTCTGCAATAAAAAGCTGGATGAAAAATCAACACTCTTGGGAAATTGAAACTTCATGGATCTCATTATGTAATGGAGTTGTTCCAGCTTATAGTGCTTGTATTGAAGCTTTTAGTAATAGAGGTGATGAAGTAATTGTTCAAACTCCTGTTTATTTTCCACTTTTTCAGTATATTAAATCTAATAATAGAAAACTATTAACTAATCCATTAAAAGAAAACAATGGATATTATACAATGGATTTGGAGCACCTAAAATCTATTATTACACCTAAAACAAAGATATTGGTACTTTGTTCTCCTCACAATCCAGTAGGAAGAGTTTGGAGTAAAAAAGAGTTAGAAGAGCTTGCTAACATTTGCATAGAAAAAAATATCACTATTATAAGTGATGAAATACATGCTGACTTAGTCTTTAAAAAATTTACACCTCTTGCTTCTATTAATGAAAATGTCGCAAATATTACTGTAACCTTAAACTCTGCTGGAAAGACATTTAATATAGCTGGCTTAAATGCTTCATATTGTATCACTTCAAATCAAAAACTAAAAGTTAACTTAGATAAAATCATCAAAAAAAGAGTTATTAACTCTATAAATGTATTTGGTTTAATTGCAATGCAATGTGCATATGAAAATGGAAATGAGTGGTTAAACAACTTGAATAATTATTTAATATCAAACATCAATCATGCCATTGAACTATTACATAAACATACTAAAATAAAAGTTTGTAAACCCGAAGCTACCTATCTTTTATGGCTTGATTTTAGTTTATATAATCTTGAGCATGAAAAAATAAAAAAGATTTTAATTGAAGATTGTAATATTGCCTTAAATGATGGAATAACTTTTGGAGAAAATGGAAAATATCATTTTAGATTAAATACTGCAACTTCTAAAAGTTATCTTAATATTGGATTAAATAATATTATTAATAATTTTAAATAAATTATTTTATATACCAAAGTATTACCTTTTTTCTCACTTTCACTTCTTTGTTTTTTTTTGTAACAAATGCAAAAGAAATTAAAATAAACTTAGTGTACAATCACTTTACATATTATTATGAAATGGATTAAGCATGTCAAATGAACTACTATTGTCAGCAACAATCTTTGTGATTGTGGGTATTGTCGTTATTTCAATATTTATACTTTCAAAGTTTGTTGGTCCTCAAAACAAAGAGGATAAAGCAAAAAATACCGTATACGAATCTGGTGTAAGTAACCCAGTTGGTGGGACTAAACTTCGGTTTAGTATCAAATTTTACTTAGTTGCAATATTATTTGTACTATTTGATGTTGAGATAATTTTTATGTTTCCTTGGGCTGTAAACATAAGAGACTTAGGATTATTAGGATTATCTGAAATGTTTATGTTTATGGGATTACTATTTGCAGGTTTAATTTACATCTATAAGAAAAAGGCATTATCATGGGAGTAGGAGCAGAATCAGTATTTGGTGATTCAGTAATCACTACAAGGCTCGACAAAGCAGTTAACTGGGCAAGATCATATTCATTATGGCCAATGGTATTTGGTACAGCATGTTGTGGTATTGAGTTCATGTCAGTTGCAGCAGCAAGATACGATTTATCGAGATTTGGAGCAGAGGTTGTTAGGTTCTCACCTAGACAAGCAGATTTGTTAATTGTTGCAGGAACAATAACATATAAACAAGCACCTGTATTAAAAAAGATTTATGACCAAATGTGTGAACCTAAATGGGTTATCTCAATGGGTGCATGTGCAAGTTCGGGTGGTTTTTATGATAACTACACAACTTTACAAGGAATTGATGCAATTATTCCAGTTGATGAGTATATCTCAGGTTGTCCACCAAGACCAGAAGCGGTACTTGATGCAATTATGAATATACAGAAAAAAGCTCAAAATGAATCTATTATTAAAGATAGAGTAAAAGAGTTTAAAGGAATACTTGATGCTTAAACCAGATATTATCGTTTCACCTAACGAAATTAAATCAACAATTAAAAAGCTTAAAAATGAAGATGGATATACTCTTCTTCTTGATATAACTGCAATTGATTATTTAAAATATCCAGATGTTACTCCTTCAAGATTTGCACTTATATATATACTTAGAGATAAAACATTTAAAAAACAAATGGTTGTAAAATCTTATGTTGATGATAACAATTTAAGTGTAGATACAATTAGCGACTTATATGAAGCAGCAAACTGGGCAGAAAGAGAAACTTATGACCAATATGGTATTAAGTTTATTGGTCACCCAAATATGAAAAGAGTTTTAAATCACCATCAATTTGTTGGTCATCCACTAAGAAAAGATTATAGAATTACAGATGGTCAAATTTGTACTGAAACTGAAGATTTGATGGATGAAATGCTTCCATTACTTAAATCTAAAGGATTTAAAGAGTCTGATTTAGAAGAGTTAATGCTTTTAAATGTGGGACCTTCGCATCCTGCTTCACACGGAACAATCAGAAACTTTATGGCACTTGAAGGTGAAACAATTGCTGCATGTGTTACAGAAATTGGTTACTTACATAGAGGTTTTGAAAAAGCATGTGAAACTCACACTTATTCTCAAGCAATCCCATATACAGATAGACTTAATTACTGTTCAGCAATATTAAATAATATTGGGTATGCAAAAGCAGTTGAAGATATGTTAGGGCTTGATATTACTCCAAGAGCTAAAATGATTAGAATCATTATTGGTGAGTTAAGTAGAATTACTGACCACCTTGTTTGTAATGCTGCAAATATGGTTGATATGGGTGGTTTAACTAACTTCTGGTATATCTTTGCTCCAAGAGATAAAGCTTATGATATTTTATCAAAACTAACAGGTGCTAGATTAACTAACTCTTACACAAGAATTGGTGGTTTAGAATTTGATTTATATGATGGTTTTGAAGAAGATTTAAAAGATGTTCTAAGAGACGTTGAAAAAGCAATTGATGATGCTTTATCTTTAGTTGAAAGAAATAGAATTTTCCAAGATAGATCACAAGATGTTGGAGTTATAAAATCAGATTTTGCTTTAAGTGCAGGAATTACAGGTCCAAATTTAAGAGCAACTGGTGTTCCATTTGATTTAAGAAAAGATAAGCCTTATTATGGTTATGAAAATTTTGATTTTGATGTTGTTGTTGGATCACATGGAGATGTTTATGATAGATTTATGTGTAGATTTGAAGAATCTCGACAATCAATTAGAATAATTGAGCAAGCAATGAAAGAATTACCAGATGGTCCTATTAATTTAATAGCTCCAGGTGTTTTCTTACCAGCAAAAAAAGATGTTTATGGAAATATTGAAGGTTTAATGAATCAATTTAAACTTACATTTGAAGGTATTAAAGTTCCTAAAGGTGAATATTATGGATTTACTGAAGCTGGAAATGGTGAATTAGGTTTCCATATTACAAGTGATGGAACAGGAACACCATATAAAGTAAAATGTAGACCACCATGTTTTTATTCACTTGCAGCTTATTCAAAAATAGTAGAAAATTCAATGTTAGCTGATGCGGTTATTACAATGGCATCAATGAACTTTATTGCAGGGGAGTTTGATAGATAATGGCAAAATTTCAATATACACCAGAGAATGAAGAAAAATTCCAAAAAACAGCAAAAAAATATCCAAAAATAGATGCAATGATGCTACCAGCACTTTGGTTAGTTCAAGAGCAAGAGGGATGGGTAAGTCCTGAAGCTATGATTTTTGTTGCTGATAAATTGGGAAAACAACCTATAGAAGTTTATGAATTTGCAACATTTTATACAATGTTTAATTTAAAACCTATTGGAACATACCACATAGAATTATGTAAAACGCTATCATGTATGTTAATGGGTGCAAATAATCTTAAAAAATTTATTAAAGATACAATTGGAATCGAACCAGGTCAAACGTCTGCAGATGGTAAATTTCACTTAAGTGAAGTTGAGTGTCTAGGAGCTTGTGGTGGTGCACCAATGTTTGCTTTAAATGGACAATACCATGAAAATCAAACAGTTGAATCTCTAAAAAATCTTATTGAGGGGTGTAAATAATGGCTGCAAATGACATGATTGTAAAAATCGTAAGTAAAAATTTTGACATTCCAGATTCTCATAAATTAGATGTTGCATTAAAAAATGGAAGATATACTTCAATTGAAAAACTTTTTACAATGACTCCTGATGAAGTGACTCAAGAAGTTTGTAAAAGTGGATTAAGAGGAAAAGGTGGTGGTGGAGCTGCATGTGGACCTAAATGGGAACTAATGCCACCAGTTGATGAAAGACCTAGATACTTAATTGTAAATGGAGATGAATCAGAACCTGGAACTTTTAAAGATAGACAAATCTTCCAATACGACCCACATCTTTTAATCGAAGGAATTATTTGTTCTTCTTATGCAATTGGAGCACATGAGGCATTTATTTATATTAGAGGTGAATATAAATGGTTTATCGATAGATTAAATGAAGCTATTGATGAAGCTTATGCTGCTGGAATTATTGGTCCAAAAGTAATGAATAAATATGATTATAGAATAGACATTACAGTTCATAGAGGTGGTGGAGCATATATTTGTGGTGAAAAATCTGCACTTATAGAATCTATTGAAGGTAAAAGAGGACATCCTAGACTTAAACCGCATGGTAAAGAGTGTGAATGGTTCTATGATATGCCAGCAACTGTAAACAATGTTGAAACAATCGCATCAGTTCCTAATATCGTTGAAAATGGTTATGAATCATATACAAAATATGGAACAGAAAAAGCTCCAGGAACTATGCTTTTTGCAATGAGTGGTCCAGTTAAAAACCCAGGTGTTTATGAATTACAATATGGTTGTAAAATGATAGATGTAATTAATGAAATTGGTGGGGGAATGAAAGATGGACTTAAATTAAAAGCTGTAATCCCAGGGGGAGCATCTTGTCCTATTTTAACTGCCGAAGAAGTGGAAAAAGCTTATTTAGATTATGAATCTATGTGGGATATTGGTTCAACTTTAGGAACTGGTGGAATGATGATTATTCCAGAAGGTACTTCTATGGTTGATGTTGCAAAAAATCTAATAGAGTTTTATCACCACGAATCTTGTGGTCAATGTACACCTTGTAGAGAAGGAACTGGTTGGATTGATAAAATTTTAAGAGACTTATTAAATGGACTTGGAAAAGAAGAAGACTTAAATACTATTTTGGACGTTTGTGAAACTATGAATGGTAAAACTGTTTGTGTTTTTGCACCAGCTGTAAAAGATATTATAAAAAGTATTGTTCAAAAATATAGACATGAATTTGTTGAATTAATAGAAAAAACAAGTATAAATTAAAAATATAAGGAGAAAATATGGCAAAGAATACATTCACATTAACAGATAATAGAAATGGTAAAGCTTACGAGTATAACATCATTGATGGTACAAGAGGACCTAGCGTAGTTGATATTAGAACATTCTATAAAGATACAGGTATGTTTACTTATGACCCAGGTTATACTTCAACTGCATCTTGTGATTCTAAAATCACATTTATTGATGGTGAAAACTCTGAATTAAGATATAGAGGTCATGATATCTCTGAGCTAGCTGGAAAACACTCATTCTTAGATGTTTCTTATCTTCTTATGAGAGGTCAATTACCAACTGAACAAGCTTCAAAAAACTTTGACTTAGAAATTAGACATAGATCATTTTTAAATGAAGGTATTATTAGATTATTTGATGCCCTTCCAGATGGTGCTCACCCAATGGCAACTATGGGGGCTGCAACTATGGCATTAGCAGCATTTTATAAAGACCATTTACATTTAGAAGATGAAGAACAATTTAAAATAATGAGAAGAAGAATCTTAGCTAAAATGCCTACAATTGCAGCTATGGCTTATAGAAACTCTATTGGTACACCACTTATTTATCCAGATGTTGATAAATACTTTACTGAAAACTTCTTATATATGTTAAGAGCTTATCCAGGTGGAAAAATGAAATATCTTGGAAATGGGAAAAGTGATGAGATTAGACAAGTTGAAGTTGATGCACTTGATGCAATTTTTACTTTACATGCTGATCACGAACAAAATGCTTCTACAACAACTGTAAGAAATGTTGGTTCAACTGAAGCTCACCCTTATGTTGCTATTGCTTCTGGTATTTCTGCATTATGGGGTTCAGCACACGGTGGAGCAAATGAAAAAGTAATGGATCAACTAAGAATGATTGGTGATGTTAAAAATGTACCTTCATATATTGCAAAAGCAAAAGATAAAAATGATCCATTTAGATTAATGGGATTTGGACACAGAGTTTATAAAAATAGAGATCCAAGAGCTGAAGCATTAAAAGGATTACAAGATAAATTAAGAGAAGAATTAAATCTTGATTCTAAACTGCTTGATATCGCTGCAGCAGTAGAAGAAGCAGCATTAAGTGATGATTACTTTAAACAAAGAGGTTTATATCCAAATATTGACTTCTATTCAGGGGTAATTTTAACAGCACTAAGAATACCAACAGCTATGTTTACACCAATTTTCGTTATTGGTAGAACACCAGGATGGTTAGCACAATGGTCTGAATTAAAACAAGATCCATCAGCTAAAATTGCTAGACCAAGACAGTTATATACTGGAAAATAATTAATACAATAAAATTAAAGAGGATTTATTAAAATGAGCGAAATGGTAAAACTGATAATCAATGATCAGGAGATGGAGGCAGAAAAAGGAAGTCTCTTAATTGATAAATTATTAGATGAAGATATTCATATTCCTCATTTTTGCTATCACAAGGCATTGGGGAAAGATGGAAACTGTAGAATGTGTATGGTTGAAATTGCTGGACAAAAAAGACCTCAAATTGCCTGTGATACTCCTGTAAAAGAAGGTATGATAGTTAGTACAAAAAGTGATAATATTATGGCTGTAAGAAGAGATATCTTAGAGCTTCAATTAATAAATCACCCTATTGACTGCCCTACTTGTGACCAAGCAGGAGAGTGTAAGCTACAAGATTTTTACATGGAATCAGGTTTTTATGAATCTAGAGTAAATGTTGAAGAAAAAAATCATGCACGAAAAAGAGTAGAACTTGGTGCTAATGTAATGTTGGACCAAGAGAGATGTGTTCTTTGTACTAGATGTGTTAGATTTTGTAAAGATATTATAGGTAGTGCTGAACTAGGAGTTGAAAGTAGAGCTGACCACTCTGTTATTACAACTTTCCCAGGACGACCTCTAAGTAATCCATATGCCATGAACGTTGTTGATTTATGTCCTGTTGGTGCTTTAACTTCAAAAGATTTTAGATTTAAACAAAGAGTTTGGTTTATGGAATCATTTAATGCTATTTGTAATGGTTGTTCAAAGGGATGTAATATCTTTGTAGACCATAGAAAAGAGAAGTATGCAGATGATAAAATCCACCGATTTAGACCAAGACCTAATACTGATGTTAATGGTTATTTCATATGTGATTATGGTAGATTATCTTATAAAAATGAAGAAGAAAATAGATTTGAAAAAGCTTTAGTTAATGGAAAAGAAGATATTACAAGCAATGCTATTGTTGCACTATATTCAGAAGTTGCAAAAAATAATAATGCGTTGTTTTTAATAGGACCAAATTTATGTCTAGAAGAGATGCAAAACATTAAAGCATTTGCAGATGCTGTAAAAGCAAATATTTCTGGATATTCTCCACAATACATTGATGAAAGTTTTGGTGATGATTATTTAAGAAAAAATGATAAAAGTGCAAACAGAAACTCTTTTAAAGAAGTTGGTATAAGTGAAGATGAAGCTTCATTTAAAACTTATTTAGAAGCTTCATCACTTGTTGTAGTTTTTGATAATACATATTTTGAAAATAACATTGAACTTATTTCAGGTAAAAAAGTTATCTCTTGTTTTGCACACAATACAAAAACAATTGAAAAATCAGATATCGCAATTCCAATTGCATCATTTTATGAGAAAAGTGGTACTTATATCAATGCTGATGGAATCAAACAAAAAGTTGTTTCTGGGCTAAATAGAGACAATCAAGCAAATACAATATCATCAATAGTTGAAACTATAAAAAGTATGATTGAAAAAGGAAATATATGAATACAGCATCAATAGTTGTTATTATAGTAAATATTCTTTTAGCTGTAGTACTTGCAGTTGGTCTTACACCTGTTTTTGTATGGTGGGAGAGAAGAATAGCTGGATTTATTCAAGATAGATCAGGTCCAAATAGATGTCACATTGGACCTATGAGATTAGGTGGATTAATTCAAAGTATTGCAGATATGTTAAAACTTGTATTTAAAGAGGACTTTACTCCAAGTCATATTAAATATACATTTTTCTTTACTTTTGCTCCTGCAATAGTATTTGCTTGTTATTTCTTAACATTTGCAGTTATTCCATTTGCAGATAATGTTGTAATAGATGGTCAATCTTATGCAATGCAAGCATTACCAATGCAATTAGGAATCATGTGGTTTATTGCATATGCTGGTTTATCTGTATATGGAATTATTTTAGGTGGATATGCTTCTGGAAGTAAATATGGTCTTTTAGGTGCGATTAGAGCATCAGCACAAGTTATCTCATATGAAGCTTCTATGGCTTTAGCATTAATCTCTATGTTATTAACATATGGTTCAATTCATTTAAATGAGATTGTTCATGCACAAGCTGGAACTTTTTGGGGAATAATTCCATCATGGGGTGCATTTATGCAACCATTAGCTGCAATTATATTCACTGTTTGTGCTTTTGCTGAAACAAATAGAACTCCTTTTGATATTGCTGAAGGTGAATCAGAAATCGTTGCTGGTTATCATACAGAATATAGTGCTATGAGATTTGGTCTTTTCCAAGTATCAGAATTTGCTGCTATGGGTGGAGCTTCTGCTATTATTGTTACACTATTCTTTGGTGGTTATCAAATCCCTTGGTTAGATACACAAACACTAAAAGCAAATATGGATATTGTAATTATTATTCTTATGGCGTTATTACCTATTAAAATTTTTATCTTCACAAAGTGGATTAAGAAAAACAACAACTGGTCTAACCCAAATGACATTAGAGCAAAAGAGACTGGTATTTTAATAAAAGCATTTTGGGCTATAGGTATAATTTCATTTTTAGCTTTAGGTGCAGTTATTGGTACTGGATTAAGTGAAAATGGTGCAAGCATTGGTGTTGCAATTATTCAAGTGGTAACATTTATGGTTAAGTTTCTAATGATGGTAATTTTCTTTATGTGGATTAGATGGACTTTATTAAGATTTAGATATGACCAATTACAAATGTTGGGATGGAAGATTTTACTACCATTATCACTATTAAATATTATTATAACAGCTTCAGTTATAGTATTCACAGGAATGTAAAATGGGTATTAAAATAATAAAAAGACAAGGTCAAACTCTTAAAGACAAACTTTTCATACCAGCTATTTTAGGCGGTATGAAAACAACTATGGGTCACTTTACAAAAAACCTAAAAGATGTTTCAAACTTAAAAACAATGCAATATCCAGAAGTTGGTCCAACTGATGTTGCTACAAATGACAGATATAGAGGAGTTCATAGACTTACTAAGTGGGAAGATGAATCTGAAAAATGTGTTGCTTGTTATATGTGTGCAACGGCATGTCCTGCACAATGTATTTTTATTGAAGCTGAAGAGAGATTTGATGGTAAAGCTGAAAAAAGACCAAAAGAGTTTAAAATCGATCTTTTAGAGTGTGTATATTGTGGATATTGCGTTGAAGCTTGTCCATGTGATGCAATTAGAATGGATACAGGAATTTTTAGTTTTACAGGAAGTTCAAGAGAAGAATTTTTAGTTGATAAAAAATACCTAATGAATAACGAAAGAGCAAAGGATTTATCAAATGATTGATATATTATTTATTGGCTTAAGTTTTATGGCAATAGCTGGTGGAATCACTATGCTTACTCATAAACAACCTATGTATGCAGCACTTGGATTATTAATCTCAATCTTAGCAGTATCTGGTCTATTTGCATTATTAAGTGCAACTTTCCTTTTCATGGTTCAAATAATAGTTTATGCAGGTGCAATAATGACTCTTCTATTATTTATATTAATGTTCTTAAACATTGATGAACATGATATGCCACAAGAGCCTAAAAAAGTTAGAAATATTATTATTGGTGCAATTGTAATGTTACCTTTAAATATTGTTATTTTAAAAGCTGTTTCTGCATTGCCAGAAAAAGATATGAGCATTATTGAAAATAACTTTGGTGGAATAAAAGAACTAGGTATGCTTTTATACCAAAATTGGTTAATCTCTTTTGAATTAATATCAATATTACTTTTAGTTGCATTAGTTGGTGCTGTTGTTTTAGCTAAAAGAAAAAAATCTAGAGGAACTCAATCATGATATCACTAACATCATATGCATTTGTTTCAATGATGCTTTTTTCAATTGGTGCAATTGGAGTAGTTTCAAGAAGAAATATTTTTGTAATTTATATGTCAATTGAATTAATGTTAAATGGAATAAACCTTTTCTTAGTTACTTTTGCAAGATACCATTTCAATATGGATCCACAAGTAATTACAGTAATGGTTATTGCAATTGCTGCAGCAGAAGCTGCAATTTTCTTATCAGTAATAATACTTTTATTTAGAAGTAAAAAATCATTAGATACTGATTTATTTACTGCACTTAAACAAGGAGAAAAATAATGCATACAAATTTACTAGTATGGATAATATTAGCTCCATTATTTGGTGCAATATTAAACGGTGGTTTTTATTTTTATAATATTAAAAAAAGAGCTTTACCTCAAAGATTATTTTCAATAATAGGTACAGTAGCACCAATTATTGGTTTTATCTTTACTCTAACTATATTTTTAGATATGGTTAAAAATGGTACAGTTTTTCATCAAACTATTTTTACTTGGTTAGAAGTTGACCAACTAACAATTGAAATGAAATTATTAGGTGATAACCTATCTATTTTTATGGCTATGTTTGTTACTTTTGTTGGTTCTTTAATTCATATTTATGCAGTTGGATATATGCACAAAGATAAAGGATTTGGTAAGTTCTTTGCATACTTTAATCTATTCTTAGCATCAATGTTAATCCTAGTTTTAGCTGATAATCCAATTATATTATTTATTGGATGGGAAGGTGTTGGAGTTTGTTCATACCTACTAATTAAATTTTACTATGGTAACAAAGAAAATGTACTTGCAGCAAATAAAGCATTTATAGTAAACAGAGTTGGAGATTTTGGATTTATCTTAGGTGTTATTACACTATTTTTTGCAATTGGTCAAGGAAATTTATCATTTGAATCAATTGAAGCTAACTTAGGTAACGCATCAACAGAATTACTTATTCTTTCTGGTTTCTTACTATTTGTTGGAGCTATGGGTAAATCAGCACAAATTCCTTTATATACATGGCTTCCAGATGCGATGGCGGGACCAACACCAATTTCTGCACTTATTCACGCAGCAACAATGGTAACAGCTGGGGTTTATATGGTAGCAAGATTTCATTTCCTATATGCTGGAATTGAAGAAATTGGTACATTTATTGCTTATATTGGTGCATTTTCAGCACTACTTGCAGCAGTTATTGCAACACAACAACAAGATATCAAAAAGATTCTTGCATATTCAACAATGTCACAATTAGGATATATGTTCATAGGTGTTGGTTTAGGTTTTTATTCAACTGGACTATTCCACGTATTTACACATGCGTTCTTCAAAGCAATGTTGTTCATGGCAGCAGGTGGTATGATTATGGCGCAACACCATGAGCAAAATATCTTCAAAATGGCTCAACACAGAGTTAGCACGCCAATTATTGGATTTTGTATGCTAGTTGGTGTAATTGCGATTTCTGGTATTCCTCCATTTTCTGGATTCTTTTCTAAAGATGCTATTTTAGGAGCAGCTTTTCATGAAGGTCAATATGTAATTTGGGGAATTGGAATGTTTACAGCATTTTTAACAGCATTTTATATGTTTAGAATGTATTTTATTCTTTTTGTTGCACCAAATAACCATATTGGTACAGAATACGTTTATACATCAAAAACAATTACATTACCACTACTAATTTTATCAGTTGGGGCAATTGCTGCTGGTTTTTTAAACTTACCAGAAGCTTTAGGTGGTCACCATATGGTAGATACTTGGCTTGCACAACTTGACTCTAAAGAGTTACATATGAGTCATTCAACTGAATATGTATTAATGGCGTTATCAGTTATTATTGCTGCATCTGGAATTGGAGCTGCATATAATAAATATGCTCATTTTGATGTTTCTAAACCAGAAAGTGAAGAAGGACTTATTGCTAATAAATTCTATGTTGATGAATTATATGACAAAGTTTTTGTTCAAACTGCTAAAAAACTATCAACTTTTATTGATAAAGTTGTAGATGAAAAAATCATTGATAGCTTCATCATGGGAAGTTGTAACCAATTTATTAATTTTGGAAAAGTAGTTGGAAGACTTCAAAATGCAAATGTAAGATTTTATGGTCTATTCATGCTTGTTGGTATGAGTGCAATCTTCATTTATTTATTTATTTCGTTAGGATTGTAGTATGAGTGCAGAAAGTTTATCATTTATAATATTTTTACCAGCAATTGTTGCTTTTGGTTTGATGATTACATCATCAAATGTCGAATCAGTTAGAAATATAGCATTTTTAACTACTACTGTTATTTTAGCACTAGTATTAAAAATCTATATTAATTTTGACCCTAGTGCAGGTATGCAGTTCGTTACTAACGTTCCTTGGATTGAAACATATGGTATTAATTACTATATTGGAGTTGATGGTTTTTCTTTAACTATTTTGATGCTTATTGCTATTTTAATTCCTACTTCTTATTTATTATTATGGGAAGGAAGAACAAAAGGTTACTGGATTAATATGCTTCTTGTACAAACAGGTGTTACAGGTGCATTATTATCTTTAGATGTAATTCTTTTCTACTTCTTTTGGGAAGTTATGTTATTACCAGTATTCTTAATGATTGGTATTAATGGATTTGGAGATAAAGTATTTACAACTATTAAAGTAACTATTTATACTATGGCTGGTTCACTATTGATGTTTTTAGGTATTTTATACTTAGGTGTGACATTTTTTAATGAGTTTGGTTTCTGGTCCTTCCAATATACAGATTTTACAAAAATAACTACTTTATCGTATAACGAACAAGTATATTTATTCTTATCATTTGTTATAGCTTTTGGTATCAAGATTCCAATTTTCCCATTACATACATGGATTATGGAAACATATAAAAATGCTCCTACTGGTGCAGTTTTCTTATTATCATCAATCATGGCAAAACTTGGAGTTTATGCAATCGTTAGATTTATGATTCCAATTTTCCCAGAGATTTATATTGAATACTCAACTTGGTTTGTATTTATAGGATTATTTGGTCTAATCTATTTTGGAATAGCAGCCTTAATGCAAAATGATATAAAAAGAATGTTTGCATACTCATCTGCATCTCACTTAAGTTTTATTGCCGCTGGTATATTTTCATTAAATGCTTATGGTATCAATGGTGCATTATATTTAATCATTGCTCACGCAATTGCAACAGGTGCTTTATTCTTACTTGTTGGTGTTTTACATGATGAGTCAAAATTCAAAACTATTAGTGACTTAGGTGGTATAGCAAAAGTTGCTCCAATATTTACTTTTGTATTTGCAGTTATGTTATTTGCAAATGTTGGTTTACCAGGTACAAATGGATTCGTATCTGAATTATTAATTATTTTTGGAATCTATGAATTTAATCATACACTAGGTTATATTTCAGCACTTACAGTAATCATTGGTGCATCTTATATGTTATGGATGTTTCAAAGAGCAATATTGCAAGATAGAGAAGGTGAACAAAGAACTATGAGAGATTTAAAAATTAAAGAAATCATAGGTTTAGCACCATGGGTTATCTTAGTATTTTTAATGGGTGTTTACCCAGAACCATTCATTGATAAGTTTGAGCCAACTGTAACTCACTTCTTAAATGATATATTAAAAATTGGAGCGATGAAATAATGACTGAATTCTTATATCTAGTACCACATATAACTGTACTTGTGGGTGCTCTTGTATTAATGTTAATGAGTATGTATGATAAGTTTGCAATTAAACATTTCATTACTACTACATCTATATTTTTGGTAATTGCACTTGGCTTTGCTATTTCAGATTTTGGTGATTTATATTCAACTAAGCCTTATAATGATTTATTTAATAATGCTTTAGTATTTGATACATATGCAAACTTCTTTGGTGTATTATTAATATTTGGTACATTGTTAATAGTTTTAATTGGTGAACACTATTTCTATGAGCACTCATATTTTAAAGGTGAGTTTTTCAGTGTTTTAATGTTTGCACTATTTGGTATGATGTTAATTGCAAATTCAAATGAACTTATTACTGCGTATATCTCATTAGAAATTGCATCGTTCTCTGTTTATATCTTAGTTGGTTTTCATAGTGAAGATGGGAAAAGAGTTGAAGCTATTTTTAAATATTTAGTTTTAGGTTCATTTATAGGTGCTTTCTATTTATTGGGTGCTGTATTAATTTATGGTGTAAGTGGAACTACAAACTTAAATGATATTGCAACTTATATTACAACACATAGTGGAAGTGATTTAAATCTAATTTATATTGGTATTACTCTATTAATATTTACGTTCCTATTTAAAATCGCTGCTTTCCCATTCCAATCTTGGGTTTTAGATGTATATAGAGGTGCACCAATGCTAGTTACTGCATATATGGCATCAACATTTAAAGTAGCAATTTTTTCACTATTTTTAAGAGCATTTTTACAAACATTCTCAACTGTACAAAATTTTTGGGATCCAATTTTATATGTTCTAATTATCTTTACACTAGCATATGGAACATGGATTGCTATTACTCAAAAAATCATCAAAAGAATGCTTGCTGCATCATCAATTGTTCATACAGGTTATATTTTGTTAGCATTTATATCTTTAGGACAAAATGTTGATAGTGCATATGCAATTATGTTCTATTTAATTTCATACCTTGTAACTGCTATTGGAGCATTTGGATTAATTTCTCATATTATCTCTGAAACAAAAGTAAGAGTTACATATGAAGATTTTAAAGGTTTAGCACATGAAAGACCATTTTTAGCAGCTGCTATGACAATTTTCCTATTTTCTTTAGCTGGTATTCCTTCAACAATAGGATTTATTGGTAAATTTTATGTATTCACTGAAGCTATCAATGCTGGATATGCAATATTAACAATTATTGCGATTATTGCAACAATTATTTCAGTTTATTATTACTTTAGATTAATAGCAATGATGTACTTTTATCCTTCAAATGCAACTTGTGCAATTGAAGGCTTTAATGATAAAAGAATTTCAACATATGTTGTTGCATTTTTAGCTGCTTTGGTTGTGTGGGGTGGTATTGGTTCTGCGGTTGTATTCTTTATTCCAGCACCAAATATTGATGCAATTATAGAAGTTTCAAAACTTGCAATTGAATCTTTGTTTCTAAAGTAAACATTTAAGATAATTTGTCACTTATTCAGTAAAAATTATCTTTTTTCATTTAATTTTTAAAAAGGTCGATTTTATCGGCCTTTTTTTATTTATAAAAATTATAATTTATAATTATGAATCATATTATAAAATATTCTAAAATATAATTCAAGATTATCTAAGATATAATATTACGATGTTTTCAAGAAATATTTAGCAAATAAATATTAAACCAATAAATCAAACAGAAAGGATGTCAAATGAGTGACCTAATAGAAGGTTATTTAGGTAAGACTGTAGAGAGAAAGAAGAGTAGAGTACCAGCTAAACTTGATTATATTCAAAGTGCAACTGGTTTGTTTTTAGGTCTTTTTATGTGGGGACATATGTTTATGGTATCTTCAATTTTAATTAGCAAAGATTTTATGTACGCTGTTACAAAATTCTTTGAAGCTAGTTTTATTTTTGAAGGTGGAAATCCAGTATTAGTATCAATCTTAGCATTTGTTATTTTTGTTATTTTTATAACACATGCAGCAATGGGTATGAGAAAGCTACCTGGAAACTTTAAACAATATCAAGTAATGAAAGCACATGCAAATAACATGGGGCATGAAGATACAAAATTATGGTTTATTCAGGCATTTACAGGTTTTGCGATGTTCTTCTTAGGTTCAGTTCATATTTATATTATTATGACTCACTCAGATACAATTGGTCCATATGCAAGTGCCGATAGGGTATGGTCTGAATGGATGTGGCCATTATATATTCTTTTATTATTAGCTGTTGAATTCCATGGAACAATTGGTTTATATAGATTAGCTGTTAAATGGGGATGGTTTGATGGTAATGATCCAAAAGCTACAAGAAAAAAATTAAAAACTTACAAAAAAGCTTTAACTTATTTCTTTTTAATTTTAGGTTTCGCTACACTAGCAGCATATATGAAAATCGGTATGGAACATGCTGACAAAGTAGGTGAAAGATATACACCAACTGCAAAAGTAATGGAATATAAAATAAATGATGGGAGAGTTGCATAATGAAAATTAATTATTGTGATGCATTAGTTATTGGTGGTGGATTAGCAGGTCTTAGAGCTGCAGTTGCTGCACAGAAAAAAGGTTTAAGTACAGTAGTTTTATCACTTGTTCCTGTTAAAAGATCTCATAGTGCTGCTGCACAAGGTGGAATGCAAGCATCATTAGGTAACTCAAAAATGTCTGATGGGGATAATGAGGATTTACACTTTGCTGATACTGTAAAAGGAAGTGATTGGGGATGTGACCAAGAGGTTGCAAGAATGTTCGTACATACTGCACCAAAAGCTATTAGAGAATTAGCTGGTTGGGGTGTGCCTTGGTCTAGAGTAAAAGCAGGTACTAGAGAAGCAGTTATAAACGCTAAAAAAACAACTATTACAGAAGATGAAGATAGACATGGTTTAATTACATCAAGAGACTTTGGTGGAACTAAAAAATGGAGAACATGTTATACAGCAGATGCAACAGGACATACAATGTTATTTGGTGTTGCAAATGAAGCTTTAAAACATGATGTTGATATTAGAGATAGAAAAGAAGCATTATCAATTATTCATGAAAACGGAAGATGTTATGGAGCAGTTGTAAGAGATTTAATTACTGGTGAATTAGAAGCTTACGTTGCAAAAGGAACATGTATAGCAACTGGTGGATATGGAAGAGTATTTAAACAAACTACAAATGCTGTAATTTGTGAAGGTATTGGTGCAGCTATTGCTCTTGAAACTGGAATTGCAACTTTAGGAAATATGGAAGCTGTTCAATTTCACCCAACTCCAATCGTACCATCAGGGATTTTATTAACTGAAGGATGTCGTGGTGATGGTGGAATCTTAAGAGATGTTGACGGTCACAGATTTATGCCAGATTATGAGCCAGAGAAAAAAGAACTAGCTTCTAGAGACGTTGTTTCAAGAAGAATGATTGAACATATTAGAAATGGTAAAGGTGTACCTTCTCCTTATGGTTATCACGTATGGTTAGATATCTCTATTTTAGGTAGAGAGCACATCGAAAGAAACCTAAGAGATGTGCAAGAAATTTGTCAAATCTTTAATGGTATTGATCCAGCTGATGAAGGTCCAAAAGGTTGGGCTCCAGTTCTTCCAATGCAACACTACTCAATGGGTGGTATTAGAACAAAACCAACTGGTGAATCTCAAAATCTAGCAGGACTTTTTGCTTGTGGTGAAGCTGCTTGTTGGGATATGCACGGATTCAACAGACTTGGAGGAAACTCTGTTTCTGAAACAGTTGTTGCAGGTATGATTATTGGTAACTATTTTGCTGATTATTGTTTAGAAAATGATGTTACTATTCCAACTAAAACAGTTCAAAAATTCCTTGATGAGCAAGATTCTTATATTGATGAAATTTTATCATACAATGGAACAGAAGATATTTTTAAAATTAAAAATAGAATGCAAAATCTTATGGATGAAAAAGTTGGAATCTTTAGAGATGGACCACACTTAGAAGAAGCTGTTGAAGAGTTAAAAGAGTTATTACAAAAAACTAAACAAATCAACGTTAAATCTAAAGAAAGAGTTGGAAATCCAGAACTTGAAGAAGCATATAGAGTTCCAAGAATGTTAAAAGTTGCATTATGTGTTGCTAAAGGTGCTAGAGATAGAACTGAATCAAGAGGTGCACACTATAGAGAAGATTATTTAAAAAGAGATGATGCAAACTGGTTAAATAGAACATTAACTTCATGGCCATCAAAAGATGCTATTGAGCCTGAAATTACATATGAGCCATTAGATATTATGAAAATGGAAATGCCTCCAGCATTTAGAGGTTATGGTGCGAAGGGTATGATTATAGAGAATGAATTATCTGCAAAAAGACAAGCTGAAGTTGATGAAACAACTGAAAAAATGCAAGCAGAAGGTAAAGATAGACATGAGATACAACATGCACTTATGCCATTTGATTTACCTATGAACTATAAAGAGAAAAATGAAAGAGCAGGAGATAAGTAATGAGTACACAAAAAGGTAGAGAAATTACTATTAAAGTACTTAAATTCAACCCAAGAAGTGCGGTTTCAAAACCTCACTACGTTGAATATAAGTTAGAAGAGACTCCAGGTATGACACTTTTCATTGCATTAATGAAAATTAGAGAAACTATTGACCCAGATTTATCTTTTGACTTCGTATGTAGAGCTGGTATTTGTGGATCTTGTGGAATGGTTGTTAATGGAAAACCAGGACTTGCTTGTAGAACATTAATTGCTAACTATCCAGATGGAAATATTACGTTACTTCCTATGCCAGCATTTGAATTAATCAAAGATTTATCTGTAAATACTGGAAAATGGATGGATAGTATGTCTAAAAGAGTTGAATCATGGATTCATACAAACCATAAACCAGATATCACTAAAATCGAAGAAAGAGTTGACCCAGATGTTGCAAATGAAACATTTGAATTAGATAGATGTATCGAATGTGGTATTTGTGTTGCTTCTTGTGGAACAATGCTTATGAGACCAAATTTCGTAGGACCTGTTGGATTAAACAGAATTGCAAGATTTGAAGTTGACCCACACGATAACAGAACTGCTGATGATTTCTATGAATTAGTTGGAGATGATGATGGAATTTTTGGTTGTATGTCTTTAATGGCATGTGAAGACCACTGTCCAAAACACTTACCACTACAAAATAAAATTGCTTACTTAAGAAGAAAATTAGTAGCCCTAAGATAATTATACAAGAGATTTTTCTCTTGTATAATTAAAGTATAAAAAGTTAATTACCCATTGGGTGATTAACTTTTTGTATTTTAGGGATATTAAAACTAATTTATTATTTTAATTTATTCTTTAGCCTATTAGGAGATTCTATGTCACTTGTCAATGACTATTTTTTACTTTATCACGGTAAACATATTGAACAAAAGATTACTTTTGGAACGGAACACTATAAAAACAGAGATGAATTTTTTGAAGTAGCTGCTTTAGTTTTAGCACCTACAAGAAAAGATTATGAAAGATATATTTCATTAGATAGCTTTAAAAAATTAATCACTCACATTACAAATAAAGAAGTTAAAAGCTTAGATGATTTACATCAACTTCAATATTGTTTAATTGATTCAATAGAAAATGACACTAAAAATTGTCAAATTGAAAAACTACATGAAAGTTTAGAATATCTAAAAAATGAAAATATTTTAGAAACTTCAAACTTCAATAAACTTGTATCTTTATTTGATCCAAACGAACTCGGACTTTGTGATGAAGAGTCTAAAGAAGAAAAAATAGAAATTGATGAATCCAAATCATTTAAAGAATTAAAAGTTGATTTTGAAAATTTAATTAGTGAATTACAAGAAATCTTTAAATCAGAAGAGTTTAAAGATGAGTTAACAAATACAAAAGAATACCTTGAAAACCAAAAATTCTCTATTGGAATTACAGGTGTCATGAATGCTGGTAAATCTACAATGTTAAATGCTTTAATGGGGGAAGAGATACTTGGAAGTGCAGTTGTTCCTGAAACAGCAAATTTAACAATTGTAAAACATGGAAAACCTGAAGCAAAAGTATTTTATTGGAATAAACAAGAGTGGAATAGAATTGAACAAGCAGGAAACCAGTTAGACTCTATAAAAGAATTTATAAAAGAGACTAAAAAAGTTTTTGGTGATGATTTAGATAAATATATTTTAGATGACTCTTATAGTGAAAATGTTGACATTAAAAATCTTGCAGCTTATACATCAGCTGAAGCAAGTGGCAAAAAATGTAATTTAGTAAAATATGTAGAGTTAAAATCAAATTTAAAATTTCTTGAAGATGGAATTGAAATAGTTGATACACCTGGACTTGATGACCCCGTTATTCAAAGGGAAGAGATAACTAAGGAGTATTTAAATCAATGTGATTTAATGCTACATTTGATGAATGTATCACAAAGTGCAACACTAAAAGATGTTGAATTTATTATTGATGCCCTACTTTATCAAAATGTAACTAAGCTTTTAATAGTAATAACAAGAGCTGATACAGTAACAAAAGAAC
The DNA here is from genome assembly GCF_050300555.1 of Arcobacter sp. NCBI lineage: Bacteria > Pseudomonadati > Campylobacterota > Epsilonproteobacteria > Campylobacterales > Arcobacteraceae > Arcobacter > Arcobacter sp. Next base: position 3,524 of record NZ_JBNKXY010000020.1, on the reverse strand, counting down.
AATTAGAAGAAGTAATAAACTATACAAAAACTTCAATAGAAGCACAATTAAAATCTCAAAATAAAGATAGCCAATTAGATTATATTTTAAGAAATATCAAATTTATCCCAATCTCTGGAAAAATGGCTTTATTACATAGAACAGGAAGAGAAGAAGAGGCATTAAAAGCTGGATTTAAAGTTGAAGATACTGGTATATTAGAAATCGAAGATTATTTAACAGAAACACTATTTGGTAAAAACTCTTCAAAAACAGACTTAATTATAAAAGGTGTAAAGACACAACTTAGAAAAACTATAGAAAAAGAGTTAAAATCTTTTAACTATGAATTAATACTACTTAGTAAATCAAAAGAAGAATTAGAAGCTGACTTAAAAGAGTTTGCTAAGAAAAAATCCACAAATGAATCAATCTTTGAAGCTATGAACGAAGATATTGTAGTATATAAAAATGATGCAAAAGGATATATACTAACACTTGAAACATTTTTAGAAAATGAACTTTTAGATTTACAAGGGATTATCAAACAAAGGGTATTTTCAGATGTAAAATACTCATTTGAGAAAACTAAAAAAAGACCAGAATCAAAAAGAATTAAAGCAATTGTAGAAACAGCAATAAAAGATGGAATTGTTGATGTTATTAGAGATTATAGATATAAATTTATTAAAAAATCTCAAAGTATCGGTGAAGTTTTTGAACAAAAATATCAAGAAATGGGATTTACAATTGGTCATAAAAACGAAAACTTTGATGCAAGAGGTTTTTTCCAAAATGACTTTAAAACAGGATTTTTAACCTCTTCAAATGAAATACTAATAAATAAAATTGTAAATGAAGTTTCAATTAGTAAAGATAACAAATTAGCTGAACTAGATAGAAATATTGAAACTTATATAAAAGAAGAGTTTGAACCTATTGAAAAAAACATCAAAGAAAAAGCAGAAAATATTTCAAAAATTTTGATAGATAACTTCTTTGAACAAATTTCAGAACCTCTAAAAGTTTTTGAGAAAAAACTTTTAAAAGATGAAAAAGCTTTACAAGAAAGAATCTCTTCATTTGAAGAAAATGATTCAAAAAAAGATGAGTTAACAATAGAAATTCATAAAAAAATTAAAAAGCTTGAAGCAATCAATAAGGAGCTTAAATCATGAGTATCTTAAATAGTTTTGTTAAAGAGTATGCAGATAAGTTTTTTGAAAAAGAAGAAGTTTTTGAAACTGGATTAGTAGGAGATATAAAAAAAGTAAGAGCAAAACTTTTAGATGATAAGTTCTTGCCATCTTTTCAATTAAAATCAATCCTTGATAAACAATTAAGACGTGCTAGATATCCTATGGAAGTTGCAATCACAGGACAATTTTCTTCTGGTAAATCAACTTTTTTAAATGCCCTACTTTCTAAAAATATTTTACCAACAGGAATTACACCTGTAACTTCAAAAGTTAATTTCCTAAATTATGGTGAAGAGTATAAACTTAAAATTACATACTACTCAGGTGCACAAGAGTATGCTCCAATAGAAGCAATATCAGATTTTACTGATCAACGAAAAAATGATATGAAAGATATTAAATATCTTACACTTTATGCTCCAATGGATATCTTAAAAGATATCTCTTTTGTTGATACACCAGGATTAAACTCACAAAGTCAAAGTGATACAGATACTACAAGAAAAGTACTAAGAGATGTTGGTGGTATTATTTGGCTAACACTTATTGATAATGCAGGAAAACAATCAGAAGCAGAAGTTCTTGAAGAGTATATGGAACAATTTAAAAATAAATCTCTTTGTGTACTTAATCAAAAGGATAAATTTACACCAGAGCAAATAGAAACAACTACAAATTATGTAAAAGAAAAATTCTCAAAATATTTTGCACAAGTAACTCCAATCTCAGCAAAAATGGCACTTGAATCAAGAGCACATCATAAAGATGTATTAATACATGATGAATATGATAAATTTATTTCAGAATTTAAAAATGATTTAAAAGAGAATGAAGTTCAATCATTAGACTTCTTTGAAACTAAATTTAAAAATTATAAAGAAAAAATTGAGAAAATAAAAAAAGAAGATTCTAAAGATAATACGAAGCTTTTAGAAGAATCAAATATTCAATTAGTAATTGATTTTATTGAAAATACAATTAGACCTCAAGCCTTGGAGTCAAAAGAGTTTGCCATAAAAAGAGACTTAAAAGGTATATGTGATATTTTGGCAACTGAATATCAAAATATCCTTGGTGTTTATGATAATTTAATTGAAATACTAAGTAATTCAGAATCAGAAATATTAGAAGCACTTGATGGTATCCATAAAAAATACTCTAAAGAGTTATTTTCAATTTATAACTCACTAGAAGCTATTATGGAAAAAATGGCCCATGAAACTTTTAAAAATATTAAAACCGTAAAAGCAAATAGATATGAAAATAAAACTGGTTTTTTAAATAAAGAAAACTATGCAAAAATCGAATATAATACCTATTGGATAGATAGTGATAATGTATATAAAAATCTATTTTATGATGACCAAACTATTGATAAAATGTTTAAAAAATCTATTAAAGACTTAAAACAAGTAGAATTAAATGCAGATGAATCATTTAGAGATGTCTATAGAATCCTAAAAAATAATGTAAATAGATGGCAAGAGCCATTTGAATTAATCAAAAAGAATAGAGATGTCGCTTCTGATGCAGAGTTTTCAACAACAAGACACTTTGCTGCGAAGGTTTATGAAAATGTATTGATTTCATATCATAGGGCAATTTTAGAAAATATTTCAGCATTGAGAAAGAAATTTGCATATTTTAATGGAGCATTATCTTACAGTTACATTCAAACTACACAAGCTACTATTGCTCACTTTGAACAGCAAATAGCAGAATCAGTAATTTTGTATGAAAAAGAGCCAACAAAATTTTCAGTTTATCACCCAAGAGAAGATGAAATACTTACAAAGTTAAAAGCAAATTTTGGATTTGAAAAAATTGAGGACTTTTTAACTTCCAAAAGAAACTATTTATTTAAAATCATAAAATACTCAAAAGAACAATATTTAGAAATTAATAAAGATAGAATAAATTTTGTTGAATCAAAAAAAGGTGAATACATAGCAAAAATAGAAGATTTGAAAAAAATAAAAGAGGAAATTTAATAAATATTCTCATAAATTTGTAAATTTAGTTAAATTTAAGCGAAATACTATTGACAATATTTATTTTTTTTAATATTATTTCAGTCCATTTTGATTGGGGTATCGCCAAGCGGTAAGGCACTGGTTTTTGGTACCAGTATTCGCAGGTTCGAATCCTGCTACCCCATCCATTTTGGTTTTATGTGCGAGTGTGGCGGAATAGGTAGACGCGTGGGACTTAAAATCCCATTCCGGTTTCGGAGTGTGAGTTCGATTCTCACCATTCGCACCATAAAAGAGCGGGAGTAGCTCAGTTGGCTAGAGCTTCTGCCTTCCAAGCAGATTGTCGCGAGTTCGAGTCTCGTCTCCCGCTCCA
>NZ_JBNKXY010000019.1:0-40126 GCF_050300555.1 Arcobacter sp. | reverse complement strand
GCCGTAGGCGGCGGATTTACAATCCGCAGGATTTGACCACTCTCCAACCTCACCGTCGTTTGAAGAGCGTAATATTATTCAAACAAAGTTTAAAGTTGTATGAATTTATATATAAAAATTATAAAAATTTTGTATATTTTAGCCATTGTTTTAAAAATTGCTCTCTTTTTAAAATAATGGCACCTAAATCAAGTTTATATTGTAAAGAAGCATGTCCTAAATTCCAAAATTCATAATTTTCATTTTGAAGATAATTTGCCAAGAGGATTAATTGAAGTTTCCCATAGTTATTATATTTTTTATCTCTATTGAAAAAGCCTGTCAAACTTGTGTAAACTTTACCAATTTTATAGCCAATTTCTGCCGCAATTAATGAAGAGTCTTTTTTACTATAAAGCTCAAAGGTTAACAGCTCAAAATTATCATGCTCATTTGAATAAATATCCAAAAGCATATTTTTATACTCCTCACAAATCCAAGAATCTTTGTGATATTCATTTATTTTATCAATTACTAAATTTATATTCTTATTTTTTGCAAATATATAGTTATCTTGATTAAGAAGTTTTTTTACTTTTTTACTAATGTGTATGTTATCAAAATATAAGATTGCATATTCAAATTGTATTTCAGGAAGCAAATATATTCTTTTGTTTATAAGTGTTGCTGATGTACTTATAAAGCCTGCTTTTGCAAGTTTGATATACATTGTAGGAGAAAAATACTCATAAGCATAATAATTCTCTTCCATGTTTGGATAGATATAGTTTTCCATAATATCAGGATTTGATATTATCTCTTCATCTATTAAATATATATGAAAATCCTTTTGATAAAATGAAAATGATTTATTTAAGTAAAAGCATTAACTAAGATTTCTTAAGAAAGAAGTCTTAGTACTGCTTGTTGGTTTATATTATTAGCTTGTGATTGTCCAAAAGAACCAATTTGAGCTAAAATATTTTGTTTTGAGAAGCTAGACACTTCTTTAGCAAAATCTACATTTGAAATAGTTGCAAGTGCTGAACTGTTGTTTACAACTTGAGAAGATAAAGAGGTATATGATGATTCTAATTGTTGAGCAGTAGAACCAATTTCACTTCTAAAATCTTGTAATTTTGTAAATGCGTTATCAATTGTATCTAAATATGCTCTTGCATCTGCTGCAGAGAAATTACCATCTTTTAAAAATTCTTCTAATCCTAACCCTTGAGTATTAGATTGAAGTGGATTTAAGGTAGTTGAATCTTCTGAATTATCTCCAGTTTGTACATTAAATGGATTGCTAGGACTTTTATCATCACGTCCATTTTGCAAAATAGATTCATTTCCATAACTTGTACTTGATGCAATATTATCAAATTGTTCTAAAAGTTTATTTATTTCATTTTTAATAATATTTCTTTGCTCATCACTTGTTGTATCAGTAGCAGCTTCTAAAGTTTTTTCTCTGATTGTACTTAAAATATCAGATTGTTCTCTCAATGCTCCATTACCTATTTGAAGATAAGATAAAGCACTATTAATATTCTCAACACCTTGTGTTAAGCCACTTACATCATATTTTAATGATTCTGAAATAGATAAAAGTGCCGGATCATCTGATGCTTTTGTAAGTTTTTCACCTTGTGCAATTCGCTCAAGTGGACTTGTATTTCTAACTCCCTGAAGCTCTTCTGGTATATATAAGTAATTGCTATAGTCATTACCTATTGTCATGTAGGCTCCTTTCTATGAGATTTTATTTTATTTTACTCCTTATAATATTAAACTAACTTTAAGTAATGTAATTAATGTGAGTGAATATTTTTACCATATTGTTAACTATTTGTTAACCTTTCATTGTTTCATAGTTAACTAGTATATATTACAATTTAATTATAGGTAAATAGAAAGCGCGGAATATAAGTACTGTTTACTAATTATGAAGAAATCTCCTAGAAAAGAATTTAAATCGGATAAAAAGGGCACTATCAGGGGTTAGGTGCCTTTTTTTATGTCTATACTTTTTTTAAATCAACCATTTTTTGGGTATTATGTCAAAATCAATTAATAAGGTTAGAAATGAAAAGAGTTTTTTTACAAAATTATAAGCCACTAAAATTTAAATTTTATCAAAATGTTGACGATTTTATTGTTACAGAGAATCCAATTAGATTTACAAATAAAGGGAATTTTATAATTTTAAAAATAGAAAAAGAGAGATTAGGGACATGGGATTTAATTGACTCACTAGCAAGAAATTTAAATATATATGATAATGAAATAGGTTATGCAGGATTAAAAGATAAAAATGCAACAACTACTCAATATATCTCTATACCAAGAAAATATGCAAAAGATATAAAAAACTTTAGACATCCAAAAATAAAAATATTAGAGACTTTTTTACATAGTACAAAATTAAATATTGGTGATTTAGTTGGAAATTCTTTTGAGATAAATCTACATGAAGTTGAAGCTTGTGATGTTGGAATTATTGAAAAAAGATTACATGAAATAGCAAAAATAGGGATGCCAAACTTTTTTGGTTATCAGAGATTCGGAAAAGATATAAAAGAGAATCTTGAAAAAGCAAATAAGATTATTTATGGTGATTTAAAAATAAGAGATAGAAAATTAGAAAAAATGCTAATCTCTATTTATCAAAGTGATTTATTTAATAAGTGGCTTGCAAAAAGAGTTGAAATGTCTGATGGGAAATTTAAATTATTAGATGGTGAAGTTATGCGTTCTATAGATGATTCTAAATTTTTTACACCAAATAAAATAAATGAAAAAATAATAAGTGATTTTGAAGATAAAAAAATTGTTCCAACAGGACTTTTATGTGGAAGAGAAGTTTACAGAGCAAGAGCAGAAGCACAAAAAATAGAAAATATGTTTGATGATACATATATCCAAGAAAAAGGTTTAAGAAGAGACGCAATTATATTTCCAAAAGATATTTTTGTAAATTATGATGTTGAAAATAAAAAGTGTAAATTAAAATTTACTCTTCCAAAAGCCTCTTATGCAACAGTTGTAGTTGAAAATATTGCAAATCAAAATTTAAGAGTTTGATTTATTTGGAATTTTTATTTTAATTTTTGTTCCAAAATGTTTTTTTTCATTATGAGAAAAATTTTCATTTTGGACATTTATTTCCCCTTGGAAGTGTTTGGTAATAATTTGTTCACTCATATACAAGCCAATTCCTGTACCTTGTGATTTATGTTTTGTTGTAAAATAGGGTTCAAATATTTTATCAATCTTATCTTCAGCTATTCCCCCACCATTATCCAAAATTGAAATAAATATAAAACCATCAATCTCTTTAATATCAATTTTTATTAATTTTTGTGCATTTTTTATATTGTTAAGGGCATCTTTTGAATTGTTAAAAATGTTTAATAAAACTTGTATAAGTTCATTTTTAAATCCAGTTATTTTTATGTGAGGACAGGTAATAAATAACTCTATATTTGTTTTTTTTAGATGGGCTAATTTTATGGAGTTATTTAATACATTAGATAAATCAAATTCTTCTTTCTTTTTACTTTGTTTGAAAAAGTCTCTAAAATCATCAATTGTATGTGAAAGATAATTTGCTGCTCTTATTATAATATCAATAGAATCATAAAAGAATTCATCATCAAGTTCTCCAAACTCTTTTTTTATCTTAGCACCACTTGCTGCAGTTGTTATTGTAGAAAGTGGTTGCCTCCATTGGTGCGCAATATTTTCTAGCATTTCACCCATGGATGCCATTTTTGCTTGTTGATAAAAAAGTTTTTGTTTTTTCTCTAATTCTTTTTTAGCTTTTAAGTCTTCTGTTATATCTCTAATAATTGAATAAATATATGTTTTGGTATCAATATTTATAGGTGAGGCATATACCTCCACATCTTTTATTTCACCATTTGATAGTTTATGTTTAAAAATAAAGATATTTTGTGTATTACTTAATATTTTTTCAAAGAAAGAATTTAATACATCTTTATTTACAATATTTAAATCATCAGCTTTTAATTTTAAGAAATGTTCTTTTGAATAACCATAAAATTTTGTAGCAGAATTATTTACATCAATAATATTTTTAGTTTTTGGGTCGATAATTAGTTTTATCGTTTTTGAGCCTTCAAAAATTTGGTGATATTTTTTTGTTAAATCATTTAGTTCTTTTGTTCTTTTTTTTACATCATGTTCAAGAGTAGTTGTGTATTTTGCTTTATTATAAAAGTATATAGTTGTAAAAATAGTTATTAAAGTCAAAACTAATAAAATACCAATAAATTTGATAAAATATTCAAATTCTTTTATGTCATTTAAATTAATTGAATTAATATCTTTAAACATTATAAAATAAGCCATATTTTGGTTATTGAAATCTTTTAAAGTATATAAACTAACAAAATAATTTTTAATAATTTTGTACTCTTTTATTGTTATATACTCATTTATATCTTTTTTTATAATCTCTTTTAACTCTTTTTTTGCATTAACATTTGCGACATAATATTCATCTAGGAAATCTTTTGTAAAAGGTTTTTTAATTTGGTTTTTGAATTTTTTGTCAACAAGAATTACAAGGTCAATTCCTCTTTTTTCAAACCCTTTTGCTATGGAGTTCATTTTTGTAATAACTTCAATCAAACCTAAAAAATCTCCATTATCATAAATGGGAACAATACTTTTAAAAGTCATATCAAAAATTCCAACACTAATAACAGATGATACTTTTGGATTTTTAAGTAAAGCAGGTAATTCACTTCTAACAGCCGATATATTATCATCTTTTTTAGGGGACCAACTTCTATATCGACTTATTCCATTTTTATCTATTAGGTGTATCCATACATTTTCAAAATTGCTATGTTCTTTAAGTTTTAAAGAGACTTTTTTTAAATCTATATCAAATACTTTTTTATTTTTAAGAAAATTTTTATAACCACTATTTTCAGATAAGGACAGGGCAATATTTAAAGTTGCAAAAGTTTTGTTTTTAATAGTTTCTTGAAGTTGTTCATTTAGATTTTTTGAAGTGTGTAGGTATTTATCTTGAGTTAATAATTTTATTTCATTTGATAAAAAATGATCAACAATAACAAATACAATAATTGAAATAAAAAATAAAAATAATATATAAGCAGACTTAAGCTTAAATGGCATAATACTTCCTAAAAAAGAACTGTATAAATTATACATAATATATACTAAATATAAAAAATAATTTTTAGAAATTTATTAGAGTAATTGAAAGTAAAAGTACTAGAATTTGTGAAGTAAATTAAAGTAGAGACTCTACTTTAATTTAATATATTCATCATTGATGTACATTGTATCACCAAATGCGATAACTTTATCTTCTTCATCAAATGAAAAATCGTAAATTTTTTCAGTTTTAAAATCTTCAGATATATTTATCATATAACCTTGAGATTCTAAAGCATATAATGAGTCACCAAATGCTAAAGCATAAATCTTAGCAAATTTATATTTTTTTCTATCCATAACATTTAATGAAATATCAGTTTTAATAATTTGTCCATCAATTGTTGCTAAATAAATATCTGTACCGTGTGAAATAATATCTCTTAAGTCATACTCTTTGATATGTAAAACACCATCACCAACAGAGATGATTTTTTTAGAACTTGCAGCAATTAAAGTATCATTTACAACATTTAAATAAATAATATTGTTAAATTGGCTATCGGCATCAACAATAATATTTCTAAGTATTTTATAATTTTGAGCAGATACTACTATGATTTTTCCATCTAAGGTAGGAAATAAAATTAGATTTGACATAAAATAAGGTGCTGCAATTCTATTATCATTTGCTAAAGATTTTGACAAATACTCTTTAAATAAAATCTTACCATCTCTTAAGTCATAAGCCATAATTGAGTTATCACTATTTACTAAAGCTAAAATATCATCTTTCAAAGTTGCAGCTACAACAGCTGTATTTGTTACAATCTCTTTACTATCAACTAAAATTTTATCTTTAATATTTGTTGAGATAACTTTCCCTTCGTTTAGATTTAAAAAAGTAAAACCTTCTGAAAGTTTTATGTTAGAAACACCTTTTGAACTAATAAATTGGCCATTTTCTAATGTCGCACCATCTCTATTAAATGATGAAATATCTGAACTTATTGATTTACTATTTTTGTTGAATGATAAAGTATCTTCTGGTTCAAAATATTGTTTTTTTGAACAAGCACTAAAAAGAACGATTGCCGAAATTAAAATTAGTAAATGTTTCATTATATACCTTTATTTTGTTATTAAGTAATGATTTAATAGTGCAACTAAATCTTTTACTTGTGAAGTTTCTGGAATCATCTTAAGTGCATCTTTTGCTTCTTGATATTTTCCATTCTCAGTTAAAATAAGTGCTCTATTAAATATCGCAAACTCTTTTAATAAAAAGTTTTTTTCCATAGAAACATCATTCAATTTATTGATATTTTGCTCTTTTACAGCTTTTTCATAAGCTAATAATTCTTTGAAAAACTCTGTATTAATTGTGATATCTTTTTCATTTGCTTTTTGACTATATAGTACAATTTCGTACAGTCTTGTATTTAAATCTTTTAAACTCTCTAAAGCTTTTTTATCGTTAGGGTTTTTTAATAACTCTTGGAAAACAATATTCGCTTTTATTTTGTTTTGTTCTTTTAAATATGATGTAACACTAAAAGCAACAATTGCAAGAACTATTATCGCAGCTACAGAGATGATGATTTGCTTATATTTTTTGAAAAATCTTTCGATTTTTACAAAGCTTTCTAAAAATTTTTCTTCACTATTTAGCTCTTCTTTTACGAAGTCCATATTATCTTTTAAACTCATTTATTAACCTTATAAAAAATTAGCTATAAGTGTACAAAAATTTTCATAAAATCTTACTTTTATAAAAAATTCAATATAATACTAACCTATTAAAGAATTGGGGTTAAGATGAATAAAATTATATTATCGATTATTGTTTTTGTTGTTTCATTAAATTTTTTACATGCAGAAGATAATGCAGACAAAAAAGATGCACAAAGTAGATTTGAATCTTTATCGAAATTAACAAACGTAATTGGAACTGTTGAAAAATATTATGTAGATGAATTAAAATTACAAGAAATCGTTGATAAAGCATTAAAAGGTTTAATGCAAGAACTTGATGCTCACTCAACATATATGGATAAAAAATATTTTAAAGAGATGCAAATCCAGACAAATGGTGAGTTTGGAGGATTAGGTATTACAGTTGGAATGAGAGATGGTGCACTTACTGTTATCTCTCCAATTGATGGTACACCTGCTTATGAAGCTGGAGTAAAATCAGAAGATATTATTTTAAAAATTGATGATAAATCAACTCTAAATATGACTTTAGATGAAGCTGTTGGACTTATGAGAGGTAAACCTCAAACTGCTATTTCTTTAACTGTTGTTAGAAAATCAGAACCAAAACCTATTACAATTGAGATTATTAGAGATATTATCAAAATTCAATCTGTAAATTCTAAAACTATTGGAAAAGATATTTTATATCTAAGAGTTACAAGTTTTGATAAAAATGTTACCGATGGTTTGACTGAAATAATTAAAAAAAGTAAAGATGCAAAAGGAATTATTTTAGATTTAAGAAATAATCCAGGTGGACTTTTAACACAAGCAATTGGTGTCGTAGATTTATTTGTGGATAAAGGAATCATTGTTTCTCAAAAGGGCAGAGATAGTGAAAATGAAGAAGTATTTAATGCAAGTTATTCTAAAACACTTTCAAGAGTACCATTGGTCGTATTAGTAAATGGTGGAAGTGCGTCAGCTTCAGAAATTGTAAGTGGTGCTTTACAAGACCATAAAAGAGCCGTTTTAGTTGGACAAAAAACATTTGGAAAAGGTTCTGTTCAAGTCGTTTTACCAATTACAGCAGATAAAAGCGAAGGTATAAAATTAACTATTGCAAAATATTATTTACCAAGTGGAAGAACTATTCAAGCAACAGGTATTACTCCTGATGTTATCTCTTATCCTGGTAAAGCTGTAAAAGCTCCTGAAATGGATTTTTCTATAAAAGAAGCTGACTTGAAAAAACATTTAGAAGGTGAATTAGAAAAAGTAGATGGTAAAACTAAAAAATTAGATAAAGTTAAAGACAAAAAAAGTGATAAAAAAACTATTACTGATGAAGAGGTTTTAGAGGATAACCAGTTGAAAACTGGTATTGATATATTAAAAAGTTTAATAATTCTTAACAAATAAAGGAAACATAAATGAAAATAAGTGACATTGTAGCACTTGGTCTTTGGCCCGAATCAAAGAAAACTACAACTCAAAAGGGTATTTCTGAATTAGAAGATTTAGGTTATAACCTATTTTATATCGGTAAAAATGCTGATCTTTATACTTGTCCTGGTGATGATGCAAAGGTATTATTAGTAAGAAGTGATAGATGTTCTGTATTTGATATCCCTTTAAATCTTCAAATCGAGGGCAAAGGGATTTGGCAAACAGCTATTTCAAACAGTGGAGCTAAATTTGCTAAAGCTGCTGGTATTAGAACTGCTATTTTAGATGAAACTATTGACCAATCTTTAACTATCGCACCAAGATGTCAGCTTATGGAATTATGTAAACCTTTAGAAACTGAAATTGATGGAGAGGTGGTTCAATTTGAATTTATTTTTAGAAATTATCTAACGGGTTCATTATTTGATGCTTGTCAAAATGGAAATGACCCATATGGTTTAAATTTATCATCAGATTTAAAAGAGTGGCATAAATTTGAAACACCTATTTTTACTCCTACAACTAAAGGTGTTAAAGATATTCCGTTAAATTCTCAAAAAGTAAGAGAAGTATTTCCAGAGATTATCTCTAGTTTGGAAAAATTATTTAAAGATTTTACTGTTTATGCAGAAGAAAATGGAATCATTGTTGTTGATACAAAACTTGAAGTATTTGTTGATGCAAATGGACAATGGATTCTTGGTGATGAAATTTTAACTCCTGAGAGTTCAAGATTTATTTCAAAAGAGAATTTTGAAGCTGGAAATTATATCTCTATGGATAAACAAATTCTTAGAAACTTTGCAAAAGAGAACTCTTGGAAAGAAAAAGCTAAAGATTTGAAACCAGGTGAAAAATTAGATGTGGAAGTTCCAGCTTCTATTAAAAATGAAGTTTTAAGTGGATATACAACTATTCACGAAAGATTAAGTAAATAGTTTTTAGTAGAATATAACAATATATTCTACTTCACTAAACTGCTATAAGGCAGTTTTAGATATAATCGCAAAAATATAAATTGAAGGTAGTAAATGAAAGCAATCGTAAATGTAGCATTGAAACAAGGTGTATTAGATGATCAAGGTAAAGCAACACACCATGCTTTAGATACTTTAGGATTTAAAGAAGTTGTTAAAGATGTAAGAATTGGAAAACAAATTATTTTAGAATTAACTTCTAATTCAAAAGAAGAAGCAGAAGTTGAAGTTACAAAAATGTGTGAAAAACTACTAGCTAATACTGTAATTGAAGATTACAATATTCAAATCATAGAGTAATAATATGAACGTAGCAGTATTACAATTTCCAGGTACAAATTGTGAGTATGATACAAGATACGCATTTGAAAAATTAGGTGCAAATGTTGAGATTATATGGCATAAAGATACTAAATTACCAGAGAATGTTGATTTAGTAGTTATCCCTGGAGGTTTTTCATATGGGGATTATCTAAGAAGTGGAGCAATTGCAAGATTTGCAAATATTATGGAATCTGTAAAAGAGTTTGCAGCTAATGGTGGTAAAGTTTTAGGTATCTGTAATGGTTTTCAAATTTTACTAGAAGCTGGTCTTCTTCCTGGTGCTATGAAAAGAAACTCTTCTTTACATTTTATTTCTAAATTTAACCATTTAAAAGTAATAAATAATGAAAATAAATTTTTAAATAAATTAGAAATTGGTGATGTAGTAAATATCCCAATTGCTCACCATGATGGAAACTATTTTATTGATGCAGAGGGTTTAAAAGAGCTTGAAGCTAATGGGCAAATTCTTTTAAAATATTGTGATGAAAAAGGAAACCTTTTAGATGTAAATGGTTCTGTTTCAAATATTGCAGGTATTTGTAATATAGAAAAAAATGTTTATGGTCTAATGCCTCATCCTGAACGAGCAATTGAAGCACTTCTTGGATGTGATGATGGAGTAAAAATGTTAGAAGGTTTCTTTAAATAATAAGAGGTAGTTTTTACTACTTCTTAAAATAGGAAAAATATGAAAAATATTTTTTATTTACTTCTTATTTCAATTTTATTATTTGCTAATGAAAATGAATCTAATAACTCTTCAGAATTTACAAAAAAAGAGATTTCTGTATTTGATGAAAATAATAGTGCTCAAGCTAAAGAGTTAAAACCAAGTTATTACCAAGAAATTATTAAAACTACTCCAGATGATAATTCAAAAGAAAAAAATATTTATTTAAGTTATAAATCTTTTCCAGAAAAAATTTTTAAAAATCAAAGATTTGAAATAGTTTTAAAAGCAATAATCCCAGTTAAAGATTATGACAAGATAGAAACAAGATTTATCAATTCACAAAATATGAATGTGTTAAATCCAGAATCACCTTGGATTGAACAAGAAGATAAAACATTTGAAAATAAATTTTATTTTAAAGCTTATGAAAATAGTTTTGTTATACCAACTTTTCAAGTTGCAATATATAAAGATTTACAATTAGTTGAAGTTGAAAATATAAAACCAAAAGAAGTTTCATTTAGTGAAATTGGGAAAAACATTGATAATTTTTCACATGTAATTGCAAAAGATTTAGTGATAAATGCCCATAAAACAAAGCAGTATAATAATGATGAATTAATTACAATTATGGATATAAATGCTGTTGAATCAAATTTGGAAGATTTTTACATAAAAGATGTAAAAGAGCAAGGTATTTCAAAGATAGAGGATAATTATCCAGAGCAAAATTTATTATACTATTTAGTACTTCCTGTACATGCAAAAAAGATTGATTTCTCTTATTATAATACTATTGAAAAAAGATTTGTAACAATTAAAATACCAATAATATTGGAAAATGAGTTAGTTAGTACGCAAACAGATTTAAATCCAAATAAAAGTAATATCTTGCTTTATAAAAGAGTAATATTTGGCTCTTTATTTGTAGTATTTCTTATAATATTTATTTGGAAAAGAAAAAAGATTTATCTAATTTTTACACTTATATCTTGTATTGGTGCACTAATTTATTCTATACCAAATAAAACAAGTATATTAAAAAAAGATAGTTATGTTTATATATTACCTACAAAAAAATCAACAATTTTTCAAAAAACAGATAAAGATTACATTGTAGAAGTATCAATAAAAAGAGGTGAATTTGTGAAAATTATCGTTGAACAAGGTGATAAAAGTATGATTGGATGGGTAAAAGAAAATGATCTTATCAAAAATTAGAGGATATATGGTACTTATTCAGTTTACAATAACAGTTGCTATTGTTGTTGTAGCTATGTATTTATTTAAGAATCACGTTCACAAAATTATAAAGACTTGGATGAAACTACAAATCTTCTTTTTGGGTATTAAAATAGAAGAAGTAGGTAAAATGGATGAGTCATGTGAAATGGTAATTATGAACCATCAAAGCTTACTTGATATAATTGTAATTGAACATATTCATAACAAACATTTAGCTTGGGTTGGTAAAAGGGAAATAACAGATTTATTTTTCTTTGGGCATATTATGAAAGCTCCACAAATGATTACTATTGATAGGGAAAATAAAACAGGATTAGTAAAACTTATCAAAGAAGCAAAAGATAGATTATCTAAAAAAAGACCAATAGCAATATTTCCTGAGGGTACGAGAAGTGAAGGAAATGATATGCTTAGTTTCAAACCAGGTGCAGCTATGGTTGCCAACAAATTAAATTTAAGAGTTCAACCATTAATTATACTTAATACAAAAAAAATACTTGATTCTCAAAAGCTCGAAGCAACTCCAGGTGTTGTAAAAGTTATTTACTTAGAACCAATTCAAGCAAATAAAGATACAAATTGGTATGAAGAAACTGAAGCTAAAATGAGAGAAGTACTAGCTAAAGAGACAAGAAAAGGTTTATAATGACTCTTTCTTGGCAAACAATTTTAGCTGTAGGATGTGGTGGGTTTATAGGTGCAGTAACAAGAGTTTATGTAACGCATTCTATGAATTTATCAATAAAATCAGATTTCCCTTGGGGAATTTTAACTGTAAATGTTATTGGAAGTTTTTTAATAGGTGTTTTATTTGCATTATTTGTGCATTATACAGTTTCTGATACATTAAAAGCATTTTTAACAAGTGGCTTTTTAGGAGCACTAACTACCTATTCAACTTTTGCTATTGAAAGCTATTTTTTACTTAACACATCAATCTTTTTAGGTGCAGTAAATATGTTTTTAAATCTATTTGGAACAATCGTTGCAGCAGGTAGTGGATACAAACTTTTAAGCTTTTTACTTAAATAAATAATCCAATTTATTTAAGGATTAAGAAGATATAATAATTCCAAATTTAGAAAAATATTAATATAGGAGAATAGTATGGGTATGCCAGGTGGTATGGAATGGATTTTAATTGCATTGGTAGTGTTATTACTTTTCGGTGGTAAAAAAATACCAGAACTAGCAAAAGGTTTAGGTTCAGGAATTAAGAACTTTAAAAAAGCAGTTAAAGAAGATGATGAAGAAGTTGTAAAAACAGATAAAGCTGATGAAATAGAAGATAAAAAAGCTGAAACATCAGTGAATACAGAAGATAGTAAAAAAGTTTAGGAATTAATAGTTGCAAAACCAAGTTAAAGAATACATAGAAAATATATTAGAAATAAAAAATTTAGTTTTAGAAAAACCTAAAGATATAACTTTAGGACATTTTGCTACACCAGTTGCCTTTTCATTGGCTAAAGAGTTAAGAAAAAATCCAATGCAAATTGCACAAGAATTAGCAGATAAATTTAAAGATTCACAAATCTTTGACAGTGTAACTGCTGTTAAAGGTTTTGTAAATTTTAAACTTTCAAATACCTTTTTAGAAGAGCTTACTTCAAAACTGTTTGATGATGAAAGCTCTTTTGCAAAAGGTGAAAAGAAAAATCAAACTATACTTCTAGAGTATGTTAGTGCAAATCCGACAGGTCCTTTACACATTGGACATGCTAGAGGTGCAATATTTGGGGATACCCTTGCTCGTGTTGGAAAACATTTAGGTTATGATATTACTACAGAATATTACATAAATGATGCAGGTGCACAAATGGACATGCTTGGGCTTTCAGTGTCATTAGCTGGAAGAGAGTATTTGTTGAATGAAGAAGTTGAATATCCTGAATCATACTATAGAGGTGAATATTTAATTGATATTGCTAAAGAGATTCAAAAAAAATTTGGTGATGATATTTTCAATGATGAATCAAGATTTAGAGAAATGGCTTCTTATGCAAAAGATGAAGTTCTAAAAATCATAGAAAAAGATTTAAAAGATATTGGAATAGAATTTGATAATTATGTTTCAGAAAACTCTTTATACTCTTCTTGGGAAGATACAAAAAATGTTTTAGAAAAAAATGGTTCTTTGTATGAAAAAAATGAAAAAGTATATTTAAAATCAACTCTACATGGCGATGATAGTGATAGGGTTGTTGTAAGAGATAATGGAATACCAACTTACCTTGCTGGAGATATTATTTATCATAAACATAAATATGATAGAAATTTTGACAGATATATAAATATCTGGGGTGCAGACCACCATGGATATATTACAAGAGTAAAAGCAGCAATAGAATTTTTAGGTAATGATTCCTCAAAGTTAGAAATTATTCTTTCTCAAATGGTACAACTTTTAAAAGGTGGAGAGCCTTATAAGATGAGTAAGAGAAAAGGTAACTTTATTCTTATGAGTGATATCTCTGCTGAAATTGGAGCTGATGCTTTAAGATTTGTATTTTTAACAAGAAAAAGTGATACTCATTTAGAGTTTGATTTAGAAACCTTAAAAAATCAAGATTCTTCAAATCCTGTATTTTATATTAATTATGCCCATGCTAGAATTAATCAGGTATTTAAAAAAGCTAATTTAACTCCAAATGATGTAAAAAATGAAGAGTTTGGAAATTTAAATGAAGACAGCATAAATTTAATTTATGAAGCTTTATTATTACCTACAATTACAAGTGAAGCATTTGAAAAAAGAGATATGCAGAAGATAACTGATTATTTATATAATCTTGCATCTTCAGTTCATAAGTTCTATAATGAGCATAAGATTTTAGAAACACAGAACCAAAACAGTTATCTAAAAGTACTAAGTGTTGTCTCTTTATCAATTAGAACAGGTCTTAAATTACTTGGGATTAAGGCGAAGGAGGTAATGTAATGAAATGGATTATTATTATTTTCGCAGCTTTTGTAGCAATTGCAGTAATTACTGGTTATACTGGTGGTGCAAAAGATGCAACAAACAATTATGGAAAAGTAATGAGAGGAGGGTGAATCAACCCTCTTTTTTAGTTTCTAGTTCACTTAAGAACTCTTCAATAGAATATTTATCTCTTGTTTTCTCATTCATTAGGTGAATAAAAGCATCTCCTAAATCAATTACTGTCCAATCATCATTTTCATCTACTCTTAAAAACTCTTCACCAGAAGGTTTTAGTTCTTCTTTTAAGTAGTTTAATAAAGCAAAGCCATGTTTAGCATTTAAAGTTGTTGCAATAACAACAAAATCTACAATATAATCTTTATTTAAAAGATTAATAACTTCAACGTTAACAGCTTTTTTATCTTCTAAAACTTTAACAATTCTTTCTTCTCTAGTCAATATGTGTACCTTTTTAGTGCCAAAATTTTTTGACATCATCTTTAATTTTATTTGGAACAAAATTTAAGTCCAAATTCTCTCTTAATCTTGTAGAACTTATGTTTATATCTACATTTAAAGTTAATATATTATCATAAATATCATTACAAAACCCATTTCTTGTAACAACAACCAATTCTACCTCTTTTAAAATCTCACTATAACGGTGCCAGGTGTTGATTTTTGCATAATTATCTGCACCAATTATAAAATAAGTTTTTTCTGGCTTATAATACTCTTTAAAATATTTTATTGATTCAATTGAATAAACAGGTCTATTTTGATTTATTTCATAATCACTAATTAAAACTTTTTCTTGATTTTCAAAGTTTTTGCTTAATAAAAATAGTCTTTCATTTGGACTTAGATGTGATTTTATTTTGTGAGGATTTAAAAATGTTGGAACTAAAATCAAAAGGTCTAAATTTAAATTTTTTAATGCCTCATTTACTATTGTTTCATGGGCAATATGAATGGGATCAAAACTGCCACCAAAAATTGCAATTTGCACTTAATATAATCCTTTATATTATACTTAAATTATATTATAGCAACTTTTAGATAAAATGCCTAAAATATATATAAAAACAAGAGGGACAAAATGGCTATAAAAGTTGCTATAAATGGTTTTGGAAGAATTGGTAGATGTGTTGCTAGAATTATTGAACAAAGAGATGATGTAGAATTAGTTGCTATTAATGATACCGCTTCTGTTGAAATGCTAGAGTATATCACAAAGTATGACACTGTACATGGCACTTTTAACAAAGAAGTAAAAGTAGAAAATGGTTTCTTAAAAATGGGAAAAATCAATGCTAAACTTTATTCAACTAGAGATGCTAAAGAGTTAACTTTTACTAAAGATTGTGGAGCAGATGTTATTTTAGAGTGTACAGGAGCATATTTAACACAAGAAAAATGTCAAGTACATATTGATAATGGTGCAAAAAAAGTAGTTATGTCTGCACCTGCGAAAGATGATACTCCAACTTTTGTATTAGGAGTTAATGAATCAGAATACAAAGGTCAAACAATAGTTTCAAACGCTTCTTGTACAACAAATTGTTTAGGACCAATTGCAAAAATTATTGATGATGCTTATGGTATTGAAAAAGGTTTAATGACTACAATTCACTCATACACAAATGACCAAAATATCTTAGATGTAAAACATAAATCAGATAAAAGAAGAGCAAGAGCAGGTGCTCAAAATATGATTCCTACTTCAACAGGTGCTGCAAAAGCTATGAAACTTATCATGCCACAACTTGATGGAAAATTACATGGTCAAAGTGTAAGAGTTCCAACACCAAATGTATCTATGGTTGATGTAAATTTTATAATTAATAAAACTACAACAAAAGAAGAAATTAACGCTTTATTTGAAACTAAATCAAAAGAACTTGCTGGAATAGTTGCAGTGGATAACGATATGATGGTTTCAAGTGATTTAGTAGGAAATACAAACTCTACAATCATAGCTTCAGATTTAACACAAGTAATTGGTGGAAATATGATAAAAGTTATGAGCTGGTATGATAATGAGTGGGGATACTCTTCAAGATTAATTGATATGGCTGTTTACGTAGCTAAGAACTAAGGATATAAATGAAACTACAAGAGATTAAGAATATTGATATAAGTGGGAAGAAAGTATTTATTAGATGTGATTTTAATGTTCCTATGGATGAAGATAATAATATAACTGATGATAGAAGAATTAGAAGTGCTCTTAATACAATTAGATATTGTATAGACCATGATTGTTCAATTATTTTAGCATCTCATTTTGGAAGACCCAAAGAAGCGTTTGAAGAAAAATATTCATTAAAACCTGTTGCAAAAAGATTACATACTCTTTTAAAACAAGAGATTAAAATGGCTAAAAATGTTGCACAGGATGATACTCTTGAAATGGCTAAAAATTTACAAACTGGTGAAATCTTACTTTTAGAAAATTTAAGATTTAATCCAGGTGAAACTAAAAATGATGAAGAATTTTCATCAAGATTAGCATCTATGGCAGATGTTTATATAAATGATGCTTTTGGAGTTTCACATAGAGCTCATGCTTCAGTTGAAGGTATTACAAAACATTTTGATATGCAACATAAAGCTGCAGGATTTTTACTTGCAAAAGAGATTAAATTTTTTCACCATATAGTACATAATCCAAAAAGACCATTTGTATCAATTGTAGGTGGTTCAAAAGTTTCTGGAAAATTAGAAGCTTTACATAATCTTGTACCAAAGGTAGATAAAATACTTATTGGTGGAGGAATGGCATTTACATTCTTAAAAGCTTTAGGTTTAGAAGTTGGAAAATCTTTGGTAGAAGAGGATTTGATTCCTGAAGCTACAAAAATCATGGAAGAAGCAAAAGAGTTAGGTGTAAAATTATATTTACCTGTTGATGTAGTTGCAGCAGAGGCTTTTGACGCAGAAGCTATTGCTAAACTTGTAACAGTTCAAGAGATTCCTAAAAATTGGATGGGATTAGATATTGGACCTGCAACTGCACAACTTTTTAAATTGGCACTAAATGACGCAAATACAATTTTATGGAATGGACCAATGGGGGTTTATGAAATGGATAAATTTGCAAAAGGAAGTACAAGAGTTTCCCATGCCGTTGCACAATCATTTGCTACAACTGTTGTAGGTGGTGGAGATACTGCTGATTTAGTTAGAATTACTGGTGATGAAGATGAGATGACATTTATCTCAACAGGTGGTGGAGCATCTTTAGAATTAATTGAAGGAAAAATACTTCCAGGTGTAAAAGCTTTAGTATTAGAGGACTAATTGTGATTATTGCCTCAAATTTTAAAACAAACCATACGAGAGCTAGTACAAAAGAGTTTATCTCTTTTGTAAATGAGTATTTAAATAATGAAAAAGATGTTGAAGTAATGGTTTTCCCTACTGCTACATCTTTAGATAACTATAAAATAAACTCAAATCTAACAATAGGTGCACAAAATGCTTATTGTGTAAATTCTGGTTCGTTTACTGGTGAAATTGGAACTCAACAACTTGATGAGTTTGGGATAAAAACTATTCTTATAGGTCACAGTGAAAGAAGACATATTTTAGGTGAATCACAAGAAAGCATTGCTAAAAAATATGCTTTTTATAAAGAATTGGGTTATAAAATAGTTTATTGTATTGGTGAACCTTTAGAAGTAAAAGAGCAAGGATTAGAAGCTACATTAGAGTATATTTATGAACAATTTGTAGGTATTGATACAAGTTATGAAAATCTTGTTTTAGCATATGAACCAGTTTGGGCTATTGGAACTGGAGTTACTGCAACAAATGAAGATATAAAATCAGTTCATAGTGCAATAAAAAGTAAAATTAATAAGCCCTTACTTTACGGTGGAAGTGTAAAAGTAGATAATGCAGCACAAATTTGTTCACTTGATGGAGTTGATGGAGCATTAATTGGGACAGCTTCTTGGATAAAAGAGGATTTTGTTCAAATTCTAAAAAATATTAAAGGATTATAAGATGGTAATGAATGGTAAAAAAGGTGTAATTTTAGGTGTTGCAAATAATAAATCTATTGCTTATGGTATCGCAAAAGCATGTGCTGCTCAAGGTGCAAAGATAGCTTTTACTTATTTAAATGATTCTTTGAAAAAAAGAGTTGAACCAATAGCTGCTGAATTTGATAGTGTTGATTTAGTTTATCCATGTGATGTTTCAAATCCTGAAGAAATCAAAGCTTTAAAAGTATCTTTAGAGAAAGATTTAGGTCAAATTGATTTTATCGTTCATTCTATTGCTTTTGCACCAAAAGAGGGACTATCTGGAAGATTTTATGATATTTCTAAAGAGGCATTTGATGTAGCTATGGATATCTCTGTTTATTCATTGATTGAAATTACAAGAGAGTTAAAACCATTATTAAGTGAAAACTCTTCTATTTTAACTCTTTCGTATTATGGTGGAGTAAAATATATTCCAAATTATAATCTTATGGGTATTGCTAAAGCTGCTTTAGAGATGACAACAAAATATCTTGCTGAAGATTTAGGAAAAGATGGAATTAGAGTAAATGCAATTAGTGCAGGTCCAATTAAAACACTTGCTGCTGCAGGTATTAGCGATTTTAGATTTATGCTTAAATGGAATGAAGCTCACTCGCCTCTTAAAAAGAATGTAACTATTGAAGAAGTTGGAAATTCTGGTATGTATTTATTATCTGATTTAAGTAGTGCAGTAACTGGTGAAATTCATTATGTGGATTCAGGATTTAATATTATGGGAATGCCAGCAGTTGAGTTCAATGAAGAGGGACGTCCAACAATAGCATGGAACGGAACTGATAAGTAGTCATAAAGCGTAAGCTTTTGGCGAATTTCTGCGTTGGAAAGAAAATCTTAGACACTCACTTACTAATGTAAGCTCCTGCCTATGATTTTCTTTCCGCCTTGAACTTCACTCAAAATCTCACACTTTCTAACTACTTATTTTGGGTATTAAAAATTTTAATTTTAAATTTTAGGAATTTAAATTTAAGATTTTAGAAAACATAGGAAAGAAATGAATATTAATTTTAAAGAATTAGCGAATAAATATCAAACACCATATTATGTATATGATTTTGATCATATTACAAAACAGTATGAAGAGTTAAAAAATGCCTTTAAAGCAAGAAAATCTTTGGTTGCATATGCAGTAAAAGCAAACTCAAATTTATCTGTTATTAAACATTTAGCCGACCTTGGAGCAGGTGCTGACTGTGTATCTATTGGTGAAGTAAAACGTGCATTAAAAGTGGGAATAGCACCTTATAAGATTATTTTTTCAGGTGTTGGAAAGATTGATGATGAGATAAGGGAAGCACTGACTTTAGATATTTTGATGATAAATGTAGAATCAGATGCTGAATTACAAAGAGTAGAAACTATTGCAAAAGAGTTAGGTAAAATTGCTAGAATTTCAATAAGAGTAAATCCAAACATTGACCCTCAAACACATCCATATATTTCTACTGGATTACATGAAAATAAATTTGGGGTTGATATAGATACTGCAAAAAGAATGTATATCCAATGTAAAAACTCTGATAATCTTGACCCTGTTGGGATGCATTGTCATATTGGTTCTCAATTAACTCAATTAGAGCCAATAAAAGAGTCAGTAAAAATTGTAGCTGATTTAGTTAGAAATCTAAAAGCTATAAAAATTGAACTATCATTTATGGATATCGGTGGTGGTTTAGGTATTGTTTATGATAATGAGAAACTTATAGATACAAATGAATATGCACAATCAGTATTAGAAAATATGTTTGGACTTGATATAACAATAATCTGTGAACCAGGAAGATTTTTAGTAGGAAATAGCGGAACTTTTGTTACAAAAGTTTTATACGAGAAAGTAAATGGAAATAAAAGATTTGTAATTGTTGATGGGGCTATGAATGATTTAATTAGACCAGCTTTATATAACGCATATCATAAAATTGAAGTATTAAATGACAATAAAGAATTTTCTGATTGTAATCTTGTAGGACCTATTTGTGAAAGTGGTGATTTTTTTGCCAAAAATATAGAGTTGCCTAAAACACAACATAATGATTTAGTTGCAATTTATAGTGCTGGTGCTTATGGATTTACAATGAGTTCTAACTACAATACAAGAGGTAGAGTTGCTGAAATAGCAATTGAAAATGGTCAAGATAGATTGATTAGAAAAAGAGAAGTTTTTGAAGATTTAATTGCACTTGAAGAGGAATTTATAAAATAAATGAGCAGAGCTTATTTCATAGATGTAC
Organism: Arcobacter sp.; assembly: GCF_050300555.1. Taxonomy (NCBI): domain Bacteria; kingdom Pseudomonadati; phylum Campylobacterota; class Epsilonproteobacteria; order Campylobacterales; family Arcobacteraceae; genus Arcobacter; species Arcobacter sp. The sequence continues at coordinate 19,412 of NZ_JBNKXY010000019.1, read as the reverse complement.
AAGGTACATTAATCGATGATATTAATAAAGAACCAATAAATGGTGCCATAGAGTTTATTGATACATTAAATGAAAAAAACATACCATATGTGGTAATTACAAACAACACAAAGTTTAAAAGTGAAGACTTTAAAAAGTTTTTAAATGACAAAGGCTTTAATATAAAAAATTATATTGACCCTTTTTATATTTTAAATAGTGTTGCAAATGAGAAAAAAGTAGCAGCTTTTGGTTCACAAGAGTTTATTGATACTATGATTGAACTAGGATACGAAATAGATTTTGAAAATCCAAAGGGATTAATTGTATCTATAAAAAAAGAATACACCAATGAAGATTATGCTTCAATGATAGAAATTGCATTAAAAGTTAATAGCATAATTGGTATGCATGATACTTCAATTTATGCAAAAGATGGTAGAAGATATCCTGGTGTTGGTGCTATAATGAACATGGTAAAATTTGCTACAAATAAGGATTATAAAGTTGTTGGTAAACCTTCACTTGGTTTTTTTGAAAGTGCAAAAGATATTATTAATGTAGATTTTAAAGATATAATGATAATTTCAGATGATATGATTGGTGATTTGATTGGAGCTCAAAAACTTGGCATGAATTCGTGTTTAGTTCTAAGTGGCAAAATTAAAAGTAAAGAAGAGATACTATCTACTTTAAATGATAATGAAAAACCAAATTTCATATGTAAAGATATGGGTGAAGTTTTGAATCTTTTAAACAAAGGTGAAATATGAGTGAAGCTGGATTACAAGAGTTAAGAGATAAGTTAGATGCCATAGATAATGAGCTTCTAAAACTTATAAATGATAGAATGGATTTAGTTCACCAAGTTGGAGCTGTAAAAGCAAAAAGTGGTGGGGCAATTTATAGACCTGAGAGAGAAAAAGCTATTATTGATAGACTCGATAGTCTGAATAAAGGTAAACTTAATCGTGCCGCTATTGAAGCACTTTTTTTAGAAATATTTGCCATTAGTAGAAATCTTGAACTACCAGAGAATATAGCCTACCTTGGTCCTGAAGGAAGTTTTACTCACCAAGCAGCAGAGGCTAGATTTGGTGCTATGAGTTCTTATATTTCAATAGGTTCAATCAAAGGTGTATTTAGAGAAGTTAGTACACAAAAAGCAAAATTTGGAGTTATTCCTATTGAAAACTCTTCAAATGGAATTGTATCAGATACTATAAATTGTTTAAGTACTTATGATTTAAAAATTATTGCTGAAGTTATTTTAAATATACATCATACTTTTGCAAGTACTTGTGATAAAGTAAAAGATATAAAAAAGATATATTCAAAAGATATTGCTTTTGAACAATGTAGTAAATTTTTAGAAAATTTTGGACTTGATGAAATAGAACATATTCCAGTAGAATCTACAACAAAAGCAGCAAAATTGGCTTTAGAAGAGCCTTATAGTGCAGCAATTTGTTCTCATGTTGGAGCTAAAATCTATAATCTTCCAATAATGTTTGAAAATATTGAAGACAAAGACAATAATAAAACTAGATTTTTTATTGTAAGTGATTTTGAAAATGCTCAAAGTGGAAATGATAAAACTTCTATTTTAGCAAAACTACCAAATACACCTGGTGCCTTGGTTGAATTTTTAACTGATTTTGATAAGGCTAAAATAAATTTAACTAAGATAAAATCTCATATTGTAGAGGGAGATTCTATTTTCTTTATTGATTTTAGTGGTCATAGAGATGATGATAATGTTAAAGAGATATTTAAAAAGCATAATGAATCTATTAAATTCTTAGGTTCATATGTTAAAGAGATTGATGATATTTAATTTTTAGGAAAATTGATGAAATTTAATGATGTTTTAGAAAATGTAACAACTTATGAAGCTGGAAAACCAATTGAATTAGTTGTAAGAGAATATGGGGTTGATCCAAAGGACGTTGTAAAACTAGCTTCAAATGAAAATCCTTATGGAACAAGTCCTAAGGTAACCGCTAAGATTCAAGAGTTAGCAAAAAATATGTTTATTTATCCAGATGATTCAATGTATGAATTAAAAGAGGCTTTGGCAAATAAGTTTGAAGTGGAATCTTCAAATGTGATTATAGGCTCTGGAAGTGACCAGATTTTGGAGTTTTGTGTACATGCAAAATGTGAAAAAGACTCTAAAATACTTATGGCAAAAACTACATTTGCTATGTATGAAATCTATGGTAAACAAACTGGTTCTCAAATCATAAAAACAGAGTCTCACACTCATAATTTGGCTGAATTTTCTGCTTTATACAAAGAGCATGGTGCAGATGTAATATTTTTATGTATACCAAATAATCCATTAGGTGAATGTGTAGATAAAGATGAAGTTTATAAATTTTTGGAAGAAGTAGATAAAAATACTTTAGTTGTAGTTGATGGTGCTTATCAAGAGTACGCAGCATTTAAAGATGAAAAGAAAAAAATAGTACCTAAAGATTTAATTACTAAGTTCCCAAATGCTATTTATCTTGGAACATTTTCAAAAGCTTATGCCTTAGGTGGAATGAGAGTTGGATATGGTATAGGAAATTCTGATATTATAAAAACTCTTTATAAATTAAGAGCTCCATTTAATATCACAACTTTAACTTTAGCTGCTGCAATTGAAGCACTAAAAGATGAAGAGTTTGTAACTGCTTGTATTGCAAAAAACTTTGAAGAGATGAAAAGATATGAAGAGTATGTTGATGCCAAAGGTTTTGAATATATTCCTTCATATACAAACTTTATTACTATTTTATTTGGGGATAAATTTGTATCAAAAGAGGTTGCTCAAAAACTTTTAGAAGTGGGAATTATAGTGCGAGATTTGACAGGATATGGTCAAAATGCTATAAGAATAACTATAGGTACAAATGAACAAAATACAAAAGTATTTAAAATGTTGGATGAAGTGTTAGAGAAATTAAAGTAGATTAAGAAGAGATATGAAAATAAAAAACAAATCGCCAAAAGAGTTAAAAGAAGTAAGTCAAAGAATTAGAGATAGAATAATAGATGTTGTATCTAGAAAAGGTGGGCACTTTTCTTCAACTTTAGGGGCTGTTGAACTTACTGTTGGTATGCATTATGTTTTTGATTCAGATAAAGATCCTTTTATTTTTGATGTATCTCATCAATGCTATCCACACAAACTTTTAACTGGACGTTGGGAAGAGTTTGAAACTATTAGACAGTTCAATGGTTTAAGTGGATTTACAAAACCAAAAGAGAGTGATGCAGATTACTTTGTAGCAGGACATAGTTCTACTTCTTTATCACTTGCTGTTGGTGCAGCAAAAGCTATCAAACTTAAAAAAGAGGATAGAGTGCCAGTTGTTATGATAGGTGATGGCTCTATGACTGCTGGGATGGTTTATGAAGCTTTAAACGAAATAGGAGATTTAAAACTTCCTATGGTAATCATCTTAAATGATAACGAGATGTCAATAGCTAAACCAATAGGTGCCATATCAAAATATCTTTCAAAACTTCTTGCTGGAAAATATTATCAAGGGTTTAAAACAAAAGTTGATACTTTTATTAAAAAAAATATGCCAGAAGGTACAACATACATAGCAAAAAGAATGGAAGAAGCTATGAAGTTAATCACTCCAGGAATCCTGTTTGAAGAGATGGGTGTTGATTATATTGGACCTATTGATGGACATGATTTAGAAGAGGTAATTGAAACTTTACAAATAGCAAAAGCTATGAAAAAGCCAGTTATAGTTCATGCTAGAACAGTAAAAGGAAAAGGTTATAAAATAGCAGAAGGACAACATGAACATTGGCATGGAGTGGGGCCATTTAATGTTGAAGATGGAGAGTTCGTAAAAAAAGAGGCTCCAAAATCAGCAACTGCTGTTTTTGCTGATGCTCTTACTGAATTAGCTTTAAAGCATGAAAATGTAGTAGGTGTTACAGCTGCTATGCCAAGTGGTACAGGAATAGATAAACTTATGGATAAGTTTCCTGATAGATTTTGGGATGTTGCTATTGCAGAACAGCATGCAGTAACTTCTATGGCTGCTATGGCAAAAGAGGGTTTTAAACCTTTTATTACTATTTATTCTACCTTTTTACAAAGGGGATTTGACCAAATTATCCATGATGTTTGTTTGATGAATCTACCAGTTGTATTTGCCATAGATAGAGCAGGAATAGTTGGAAATGATGGAGAGACTCACCAAGGAGCTTTTGATATTTCATTTTTAAGATTTATTCCCAATATGATTTTATTTGCTCCAAGATGTGATGAAACACTAAAACTTGGACTTGAATTTGCTTATAATTTAAAAAGTCCAAGTGCAATAAGATATCCAAGAGGTGCCTTCAAAGAAGTATGTGCACCAGCTTCGCCTTTTGTATTAGGTAAAGCAGAACTTCTAAAAGAGGGAACTTCAAATAAACTATTTATCGCCTATGGTGCAGCTGTTGGAAGAGCCTGTGAAACAGAAAAATTGCATAACGAAGATATCGCAATCTTAGATTTAAGATTTGTAAAACCATTGGATAAAAAAACTTTAAAAGAGTTAGCAAAAAAATATGATGATTGGTATATTTTCTCAGACTCACAAAAACAAGGTGGAGTAGGAAGTACCATCTTAGAGTTTTTAAATGAAGAGAAAGTTTGTGTGAACTTGACGAGTTTTGAGTATGGGGATGATTTTATAGTGCATGGGGATACGAAAGAAGTAGAAGAGTCGTTAGGCTTACTACCTGCTCAACTAGCTGATAGAGTAAAATAAAAACTCCATCTTTTTCACGGACTCTGCGTTGAAGGAGTTTTTTTATTCAGTCACTTACTACTTGTAAGCTCTTTCACAAAAAAACTCCTTCGCCTTGATTTCGTAAAAAATATGAAGTTTTTTGTATAATTAACTTTTATTAAATATCTTTAATATAAGGGTTCTATATGGTTGCTGAATTTTTGACCAGTACTTTACTTAGTGGGATTATTTATGATTTATTAAAAAAGGGTGTAACTGATTCTTATGAATTAGCAAAAAAATCTTTAAATAACTATTCTTCATCCGAACAAGATATTATGTACTTAAAACTTATTTTAGAAAAAGATTTACTAGGTAAAGAAGAACTTTCAAAAGAATCTATTTTAGAAATCTTGAATAATAATGATGATATAACTTTTTTACTTAAGAAAGTTAAAAATATTAATATAGAACATGTTGATAAAATAATTATAAATTCTAAAGAAAGAGACATTGAAAAAGTAGAATTTGAGAATAACTATCCACTTTCAACAGGAATAGGTGGGATATACATATTTATAGGTGTATTATTAACTTTTTATTTTACTTTCCGTATTCATCTTAGTTTATTTATAATTATACCGTTTACTCTTCTATTAGTTTGGATATTTCTATCACCATATGTTTCCATTTATGTAACTGTATATAATGATAAATTAATTTTTTTTGGTAATACAATATATTATAAAGATATTAGTAGTTGTGAAAAAAAATCAGATAATATTTTGGTATTAAAATTATATAATACAGGAGAGCAAGTAATTAAAGAGATACGCTTATCAGAACCAGAAGATTTGGAGTTTATTAAACATTGGATAACAAATTATTCAAAATAATTTTTAACTTTTAATGGGAGATTAAAAAAGGAATTGATTTATTTTAATCCAAAAACACCTTCAATTTTTCTACACAAAGTCCCATCGCCGTACTCTCATATCCAATTACTTCTTTAATATATGGTTTACAAAATCCTTCTACCATGATTGCTCCTGCTTTTCCCATCCATTCATTTGAGTCTAGATAGTTTTGCATATCTTTTTCATCAAACTTTTCAAAAATATACGTTGTGATGGATATATCTATTAGTTCTAGGGTTTTGCTTTTGTATTTCATACAGCTTATTACTGAAGTTTGGTTTCCCCTTTGTAGTTCTAACATTCTTTTGGCGTCGTTTTTATCTTTTGCTTTTCGTAGAAGTAAGTTATTAGCTGTTACTACTGAATCTGATACTAAAAGGGGATATTCTTCTACTCCGTATTTTTTGTATAGTTCATCAAACTTTCCTAAGGTTGCTTGGTAGGCGAAACTTTTTGGGTCTGTGGTATGGATTGTGTCTTCATCAAAATCTCCTCCACTTTGGATAAATTTTATATTATGTGCTTCAAGTATCTTAGCTCTTGTGGGTGATTTTGAACCTAATCTTATCAATAAATTTCCTTTTTAATTCAATTATGCTATTTTACACAAAAAAATCAAAAGTTTAATTTATGAAATATTATATTTATTTAGTTTTAGCCGTACTTTTTTGGTCTGGGAATTTTGTATTGGGTAGATATGTATCTGCTGATATCTCTGCAATGGAATTATCATTTTTTAGATGGTTTTTTGTTTTATTAATTTTATTACCATATATTATTTTAAATAGCAAAAGATTAATCTATATTTTTAAACAAAAACCTTTTTTATATATTTTGTTTGGGGTTTTAGGAGTTAGTGCTTATAACACCTTTATCTATTTTGGACTTGATTATATAACAGCAACAAACGCTTTACTGATAAATTCATCAACTCCAATTTTTATTATCATATTGTCTGCATTTATATTAAATACAAGAATTACAAAGTTGCAGATGTTTGGTGTATTGTTATCGACTATTGGAGTTATCTATTTGATTATAAAAGGTGATTTACAAACCCTTTTAAATCTAGAGTTTACAAGATATGATTTATGGGTGATTTTAGCTTGTATCTCTTGGGCTTTATATTCAATATTTTTAAGATTTAAGCCAATAGAAGTTAAGCCTTTACAATTTTTATCTATTATTGTTTTTATTGGAGTGGTAGTTTTAGGACTTGTTACCATATTGTTTGATTTTAAATTTGAGTTAGAATTTTTAAATGATAATACACTATTGTATTCTTTAGTTTATATGGCAATTTTTCCATCGATTGTATCTTTTTATTTTTGGAATCTAGCAACTGTAGAAGTTGGAGCAAATAAGGCTGGACAATTCGCTCACCTTATGCCAGTATTTGGCTCTATTTTGGCATTTGTATTTTTAAAAGAGTCTTTAGAGTTTTATCATCTTATTGGAATAATTTTTATTGCTTTAGGTATATATTTATCTATTTTTTTAAAAAGAGTAAAAGTTGATAAATAGTATTTCTGGAGGATTAATATTTTTATCATTTTTATTTACAAATTTCTCATACTTTTTTAATGATAAACTTTTAGTTTTAGCAGGTATTTTTGCTTGGATTTCTTTTTTCTTTCTTTTTATTACATTGCCTAAAAAAAAGATAATCATACCTCTTTTAATATTGAGTTTTTGTAATTTTTTATTTTCATATATAAATGGTTTTGAAATAGATTTTATAAAAGCAATTATAGTAAATCAATATCTTTTAGCACTATTGATAGGGGTTTCTCTATTAAAGCTTATTACAACACCAAAGTTTGAAAAAAATGCCCAAAGAGAATCTGGTAGAAGTTCATTTTTTAAAACATATTTAGGAATACATCTTTTTGGTTCAGTGATAAACTTATCATCACTTGTATTAGTTGCAGATAAGATGTATAAAAAAGCACCGCTTACAAATCTACAGTTAGTAGTACTCACAAGAGCTTTTTCTTCTGATGCTTATTGGTCACCTTTTTTTGTATCCTTTGCTGTTGCACTTACTTATTTACCTGATTTTGATAAGGCTACAATTTTTTTCAATGGTATTTCTTTAGCAATTATTGCTTTTATCATTACATATTTTGAAGTTAAAAAGAAATTTGATATGGAAAATTTTAAAGGTTATCCAATATCTTTAGAAACTTTATATATCCCAGTTATATTGGCATTGATGGTATTATTTAGTAAATATTATGACGAAAATCTAAAAGTTATTGTTTTAATAAGCTCTTATTCTTTAATTTTGACTTTTATAATTTTATGTATAAAAGAGAAGTTTAGAAAAGTATTTTATCTTTTAAAAGAGCATATAGTAAGTGATTTACCCAATATGAAGATGGAAATATCATTGTTTATTGTTGCTGGTATGTTTGGGGTATCAGTTAGTTCTATACTTACAGGATATAATGTGATTTTTCCTCTAAGCGAATTTACATATATTGAAGCTTCTTTAGTTTTATTGGGTTTTATATTTTTATCTTTTGTTGGAATACACCCTATAATTACCATAGCAGTAATTAGTGATTTTCTTATTCAGTTCAATCATACATTATTGGCTGTTACATTTTTAATGGCTTGGGCAACTACTGTTTCAACTTCTCCCTTTAGTGGATTAAGTTTGACAATCCAAGCAAGATATAATATAAATGCAAAGCAGATATTTGTATTAAATATTCCTTATGCAATAAAAATGTATCTTGTATGTGTTTTAATACTTTATATTTTAGATAATTTTATTGTATGATGAAAATATCATAAAAATTTCATATGAAAAATTTATACTTATAACAAGGAATAACATTGAAAACATCAAATACTATTTTTAAATTGTATTATATTGACTCCTTTATTCAATTTAAATTTGCTAGAGTTATTCCTTATATTGGAGCAAATTCTTGAGTCTATTTTTTATTATATTATTAAAAGTATTTCCTATTTATATTAATGTTGTTTTGGGTTACTTATCATCTAAGTTTTTAAATGTTAAAAGGGAATCAATAGCTACATTATTGATTTATATTTTAGGACCTATTGTTGTATTTTCTGCAACATTAAGTGTAAAAATTGATTTTGCAGTTGCTTTTTTACCTATATTTTTATTTATATTTTGTTCTATAATAGCTTTTGGAACTTTAGCTTTATTCAAAAATACTTGGTCTGATCCAACGGGAAACATCTTAGCTTTTTCAGCAGGAACAGGTAATACTGGATATTTTGGTATCCCTCTTGCAATTATATTTTTTCCTCCTTCTTTGGCAGATATTTATATTTTTACAGTTTTAGCTTCACTTTTATATGAGAGTACATCAGGATTTTATGTTACTGCAAAGGGTAATTTTACTGTTAAAGAGTCTTTAAAGAAGATGTCAAGATTACCAATTCTTTATGCTTTTATTTTTGGAATTATATTAAATATTGCTGGATTTGAAATACCTGATGTAATAAGTTCATATACAGCACAATTCAAAGGTGCTTATGGGATTTTAGGTATGATGATGTTGGGTATGGGACTAATAGGTCTTAAAAATAGTGAAGGTAATTTCGATGTTAAATTTATCTCTATTGCATATTTTATGAAGTTTATTTTTTGGCCATTGGCAATATTAGGATTTATATTTTTAGATAAAACATTTTTTACATTTTTAAATGATGATTTGTATAAGGTTTTATTTTTATTTGCTATAGTTCCCCTTGCTGGAAATACTGTAACTTTGGCAGTATTACTAAATGCAAAACCAGAAAAAGCAAGTTTAGCTGTATTTTTAAGTACTGTGGTTTCTGTTATTACTATACCGCTTTATATCTTTTTATATGGAGGATTTTAGTTAGAAGCTAAAACTCTTCTTGCTTTCCAGTAATGAGCTTTCCAATAGGGATTTGAAAGATTTGATATCATAACTCCATTTGATGTTGATACGTGCATAAAATCTCCATCTTTTAGATAAATCCCCACATGTCTTGAGCCTTTTTTATTAATAATAAAAAATACTAAATCCCCCATACTTAAATCTTTTTTTTGGATAGCTTGTCCACTTTTTGATTGAAAGTATGTAGTTCTTGGAACATTTTCACGTAAGCTTTTTCTAAAAGCATCATAAACAAAAAAAGAACAATCAATACCATTTCTATTTTCACCACCATATTTATAGCTAACTCCTTCCCATTGTTTGTAGTGAGAAAGCAAAGCATCAGAGATATTTATGTTTTTATAGATTTTATTACTTTTATATGATGATAGTGGTTTTGTAGGCGTATAAGGGTTTTTTGTAGAACAACCTGTAAGTAAAAATATAAAAATGATAAAAAAAATAGTTGTTTTCATGATACTTCCTAAAAGGTTTTTTTAATATATCAAAAAAAACATAAAGAGTAAAGAGGACTAAAATCCTCTTAGTGTTACTCCTAGAAAAATTGCAATAAAACCTAAGATAATATTTGTAGGAATAAAGATTTTTGCTATTGGTTCCAATGTAGCTTTTGCAAGGGGAAATTCACCATTGTCAAAATATTTTTGTGCTTTGTTTCTTTTTGTATAAATATAAATAAAGATTAAAGTCATAATAGTCCAAATAATCTCTTTTATTAAAGCAAATTTGTATAAGGGAGTTGCTTTTAATTCAAGTCCTAAAATCATCATTATTGCAGTAAGTAATAAAATCAAAATAGCTGGAATAACAAGATTAAAAAATCTTTGTAAATTTTCCAATGTTCTTGCTAATTTAATTTTAGGCTCTTCTATATTTTGCATAGAGTAATGAATAGCAAATCTAATTGCTATCATTCCTCCTACCCATAAAACAGCAGAGATTACATGTAAAAATATGATAATGTTAGGTATTGATAAAAATAACTCTTTCATTATATTTTATAATTTCTCTTTTGCATAAGATAAAGCTTTTGCTTTTGCTTCATCTATTTTTGATACATCTTTTCCACCAGCTTGTGCGAAGTCAGGTCTTCCACCTCCACCTCCACCTACGATTGGAGCAATCTCTTTTATCCAATTACCAGCTTTAATATTTGTATTTTTACTTCCAGCTACTAACATAACTTTGTCATCTTTTGCTTGAATTAAAAGTATTGCTACTTTTTCATTTCCATTTTTAACATCATCAACTATTTTTTTAATGTCTCCATTTTTAACAATGTCAACGATTACTTTTGTATCTCCAATCATCTCTTCACTTAATGGAGCAGATGTTACACTTTGAGCTTCATTTAACTCTTGTTTTAATGTTTTTATTTGATCTTTTAATTTTCTAATTCCAGAAATTACATCAGAGCTTTTTATCTCATTTTCTATTTCATTCATTTTAGAAATAATAGAGTTCGTATATTTAATTGCAGCAGTTCCACAAACTGCTTCTATTCTTCTAACACCTGCACTAACTCCTGATTCTTTTACGATATAAAAGCTTCCAATATCTAGTGCATTATTTACGTGTGTTCCTCCACAAAACTCTACAGATACATCTCCAAAATTTACAACTCTAACCATATCACCATATTTTTCACCAAACATAGCAATAGCACCTTTTTGTTTAGCCTCTTCAATTGGTAGCTCTTCAACACTTCCTTTTAAAGCTCTTGTAATCATAGAGTTAACTAAATCTTGTACTTCTTCTATTTGTTCAGTTGTCATAGCTTTTGGATATGTAAAGTCAAATCTTAATCTTGAAGCATCGTTTAATGAACCAGCTTGAGAAACAGTATCCCCTAAAACCATTTTAAGTGCACTTTGTAAAAGATGAGTGGCACTATGATGTTTTGCAATTTCATATCTGTTTACTACAACAGCAGTTACATTTTCACCTTTTTTTAAATTAGAGGCTGCTACTTTTACTTTTGAAAGATTAATTCCATGGAATTTTGAAGTCTCTTCAATAATAGCGATATGTTCATTATCTTCTAATGCACCAATATCTCCGCTTTGACCACCACTTGTTGCGTAAAATGGAGTTTTATCAAGCATTATCCAACCAGTTTGACCTTTTTCTAATGAGTCAATTTCATTAAAGTTTTCATCAAGAAGTGTAACAATCTTACTTTCATATGAAATATGGTCATAACCAACAAACTCATTTACACCATATTTTTCAAGTAATACTTTAAAGTCACCTTCACTAGCTTCATCTCCACTACCTTTCCAAGCAGCTTTAGCTTTAGCTTTTTGGGCATTCATTAGTTCATCAAATTTATTTATATCAACTCTTAAATTCTTATCTCTTAACATATCTTCTGTTAAGTCCAAAGGAAATCCATAAGTATCATAAAGTTTAAATGCAACTTCTCCAGAAAATAGTTTTTGAGTATTTTCTAACTCTTCATTAAATAGGGTCATTCCAGAAGCAATAGTTTTGAAAAATCTCTCTTCTTCTAAAGTTAATTGCTCTTTTATAAATGAAGCTTGCTCTTTAAGTTCAACATAATGTCCACCCATGATATCGATAAGTACATCAACAAGTTTAGCCATAAATGCTTCTCTAAATCCAAGTAAATATCCATGTCTAACAGCACGTCTTAATATTCTTCTATTAACGTAAGGTCTTCCTTCATTACCAAATAATATACCTTGTGAAAGCATAAATGATACTGCTCTTAAATGGTCTGCTATTACTCTATATGAACCTATAGTCTCTTTTGTTGGTTCTTTTTTTGCTAGTTTTGCAACTTGATTTACTAAAGGTTTAAAGTTAGAAGAATCAAAATTATTTAATACCCCTTCTTTAATAGCAATAACTCTTTCTAATCCCATTCCTGTATCAATTGATGGTTTTGGAAGAGGTGTTCTAATCCCATTATTTTGTTCATATTGCATAAATACTAAGTTCCAAATTTCTAGGAATCTATCACCATCTCCACCTAAATAGTCTTCATCACTTCCAAAATGCTCAACACCTTGGTCATAAAAAATTTCAGAACAAGGACCACATGGACCTGTATCACCCATAGCCCAAAAATTGTCCTTATCTCCAAATCTTTTAATTCGTGAAGGATCAATATGTTTAGTCCAGATATTAAATGCTTCATCATCACTTTCATGTACTGTTACCCATAACTTTTCAATAGGTAAGGCTAAATTAACAGTTATAAATTCCCAAGCATATGCAATTGCATCTTCTTTGAAATAATCACCAAATGAAAAATTTCCTAACATCTCAAAAAGTGTATGATGTCTTGCTGTGTATCCTACATTTTCTAAATCATTATGTTTCCCACCAGCTCTTATACATAACTGACATGATGTTGCAGTTTTGTTTTCAGGAGTTGGAATAGCACCTGTAAATATGTCTTTAAACTGAACCATACCTGCATTTGTAAAAAGCAATGTAGGGTCATCGGGAACTAAAGGCATCGAAGATATAACCTCATGCCCTTTACTTTTAAAAAATTCTAAATACTCTTTTCTGATATCCATATAAATTTCCAATTATAATTTTAAGAACAAATATTCTAGCTAAAATATAATTTATTAAACATTATATGTAAAAAAGTACAAGTTTATTTAAAGTTTAAGTCTGTATAATTTTTTAAATAATACATATAAAGGAAACTTGATGGGTAAGTATATAGAATTAACACAAGACAATTTTGAAGCAACAGTAAAAGAAGGAATCTCAATGGTAGATTTCTGGGCTCCTTGGTGTGGACCTTGTAGAATGTTAGCTCCAGTTATTGATGAGTTAGCAGAAGAGTATGAAGGAAAAGCAAATATTTGTAAAGTAAATACTGATGAAGAACAAGATTTAGCTGTGAAATTTGGAGTTAGATCTATTCCAACTATTGTTTTCTTAAAAGATGGAGAAGTTGTTGATCAAATGATTGGTGCTGCTTCAAAACAAGCTTTCGCTGATAAAATTAATTCTTTATTATAATAAATAAATTAGTTTATCTATTAAAAGGTAGAAGAGTATTTCTTCTACCTTTTTTTATTTCTAAAATTAAAATATCTTTAAACATATAGTTTAGTTAATAATTCATTAAATAGTTTTATTAAGATTTGTGTTTAATTCGATAAATAATATTAAAGGATAAAAATTATCCATTATTAAAAAGATTTGATTAACCTCTTACTTAATATTTTTTAAGTAGCATATTGTTTAATTAAACTTTTTAAATTGTGTAAAAAATCACTTTGATAAAAAATAAATAGAGGAATATATATGTTAGATTTAGCAATTATTGGTGGAGGACCAGCTGGTCTTACTGCTGGATTATACGCAACTCGTGGTGGACTAAAAAATGTAACTATGTTTGAAATGGGTATGCCTGGTGGTCAAATAACTGGAAGTAGTGAAATAGAAAATTATCCAGGTCAAGTTGAAATAGTAAGTGGTATGGATTTAATGGAATCTTGGCCAAAACAAGCTATGAGATTTGGTTTAAAGCATGAGATGAATCAAGTTATGAAAGTAACTAAAAATGGTGACACTTTTGTAGTTGAATTGGCTGATGGAACAAAACAAGAAGCAAAAGCTGTTTTATTAGCAACTGGTTCTGTTCCAAAAAAAGGTGGCTTTAAAGGTGAAAAAGAGTTTTTTGGAAGAGGAGTTTCTACTTGTGCAACTTGTGATGGATTTTTCTATAAAAATAAAGAAGTAGCTGTTATTGGTGGTGGAGATTCTGCTTTAGAAGAAGCAGTTTATTTATCAAAAATTTGTTCTAAAGTTTATTTAGTACACAGACGTGATACCTATAAAGCAGCTCCAAGTACAATAGAACATATGAAGCATTGTGAAAATATTGAAGAAGTTACTAATGTAACTGTTGAAGAAGTTTATGGGGATAATACAGGAGTTTTAGGACTTAAAGTAAAAAGTAAAGAATCTAGTGAAATTAGAGATTTACAAGTTCCTGGTGTATTTACATTTGTTGGAAGAGATGTATTAAGTGATAGCTTAAAACAAGAAGATGGAACATATCTTTGTGATGTTAATGAAGCAACTGAAATAGTTGTTGACCTTAAAATGAGAACAAGTGTACCAGGTCTTTATGCTGCAGGGGATGTAAGAGTCGATGCTGCTAAGCAAGTAGTTTGTGCTGCAGGAGATGGTGCTACAGCTGCTGTAAATATCATAGAATATTTAGGTTAAAAGTTTAGAAAATATATAAAATTATAAAAGGTAGAGTAAAACTCTATCTTTTTTTTTACTTAAATTAAAAAATTAATCCAAACATTTAAAAATGTCACACTAATGCCATATGAAACATATATCATTACATAAATAAACTAATGAAAGGTTTCTTATGAGCAATAATTTAAAAATGGCGATTCCAATTTTAGTCGCGGTTATTGTAGCACTTCTTCCTACACCTGAAGGGCTAGATGTAAATGCACAGTATTTTTTTGCTGTATTTTTAGGAGTAATTGTAGGTTTAATTTTAGAACCAATTCCACCTGCACTTATTGGTTTAGTGGGTGTTGCATTTTCAGCAACATTTGGTTTAGTTGGAGAAAATGCAAAAGCTTCTGCAAAATGGGCATTAAGTGGTTTCTCTAATGGAGTTATTTGGTTGATTTTCGCAGCATTTATGTTTGCTCTTGGTTACAAAAAATCAGGACTTGGTAAAAGGATAGCTCTAATATTAGTTAAAAAACTTGGTAAAACAACACTTGGTCTTGGATATGCAGTAGCTTTTGCTGATGCTGTACTTGCACCTTTTATGCCATCAAATACGGCAAGAAGTGCGGGAACTATTTTCCCTATTGCTATTAATATCCCTCAAATGTTTGATTCAACACCAGAGCATGAGCCAAGAAAAATTGGTTCTTATATCTCTTGGGTTGCTATTGCTGCAACTTGTGTGACAAGTTCTATGTTCTTAACAGCACTTGCACCAAATTTATTAGCAGTATCATTAGTAGAAAAAAATATTGGTGTATCAATTGATTGGGGAACATGGTTTGGAACCTTGGCAATTATTATGATACCTCTATTTTTATTGGTACCATATATTACATATATTGTATATCCACCAGAACAAAAAGTTTCTCCTGAAGCACCAACTTGGGCTGCAAAACAACTTGCTGAAATGGGTTCAATTACTAAAAAAGAGATAATAATGTTATGTTTAGGTCTTTTAGCATTAGTAATGTGGATTTTTGGAAAACAACTTGGAGTAAATAGTACAGTTGCCGCTATTGCAGTTCTTTGTTTACTTGTGTTATTTGATGTAATTAATTGGGATGATGTGGTTTCTAATAAAGGAGCAATCAATGTATTTATTTGGTTCGCAACACTTGTAGCAATGGCATCTGGATTAAAACAAGTTGGATATTTAAAATGGGCATCTGGATTAATTTCTAGTTGGTTAGTTGGAATGGATCCTATAATGATAGGAATTGTACTGTTAGTATTATTCTTCTTGTTCCACTACTTATTTGCAAGTGTTACTGCACATACTGTGGCATTATTACCACTATTTTTAGGAATAGCTACAAATTTAGTGCCAGCAGCGATGTTACAGCCAATTGCTATATTATTAGTAGGTTCATTAGGTTTAATGGGAATTATAACTCCATATGCAACAGGACCATCACCAATTTGGTATGGAGCTGGATATATTTCACAAGCTACATGGTGGAAACTAGGTATTATATTTGGAGCAATCTACTTAGGAGCTTTAGTTGCTCTAGGTTTTGTAATCCTATAAAACAATACTTTAAAGTTATGGTGCCAATTTTTTGGCACCATTTTTTTTAGAAAAATTAATTATAGGTTCTTTTATGAAAAAGTTTTTAATCTTTCTAATCTTTCAAACATTTCTTCTTGCAAATAGCTCAATTTTAATAATAAACTCATATCATAAAGGGTATGAATTTAGTGATAGTATTATAAATGGAATAGAAAAAGTTATATACCCATATTCAAATATTGATGTAAATATTTTATATATGGATTCTAAAAGAGTTACTTCAAAAGAGTACTATGAGAGTTTGAAAAAACTTTATAAAGTACAATTAAAAAATAGAAAATATGATTTAATAGTTGCAGTTGATAGATTTGCGTATGATTTTGTATTGGATATTTATAAAGAGTTTTTTAATAATGAGCCAATTTTAGCAGTTGGAATAGAAAATTTTTCAAAAGAAAAAGCAAAAAAATATGGTGTTGAAAATAAAGTCTCAGCACTTTTGGAAAAAAGAGATTTAGAAGGAAATGTAGACATAATTAGAACTATTTTTCCAAGTATTAGAAAACTATATATCATCAATGACAAAAGTTTAAATGCTTTACATACTGAGCCTTTGATTTTTGATTTAATAAATAATTTTAAAAGCAAGTTTGATTTAGTGTATTTAAAAGAGGATAATTTAGAGCTTTTAAAACAGAGATTTTCTAAAAAAGAAGAGAATAGTGCTGCACTTTTTATAAGATTTTATAAAAATACTAATGGTGAATTAAATAAAAATCAAGAGATAGAAGATTTTATAAAAAATGCAAAAATACCTATATTTGTTACGGATTCTATTTTTATAAGAAAAGGTGCAACTGGAGGTAAAATCATTGATTTAAATAAGTTTGGAAAATTATCTGGAGAGATGGCTTTGGATATTTTAAATAAAAAATCACATAAAATAGTTACTTATACTGACTTAACATATATCTTTGATTCTCAAAAATTAAGTGAGTTTTATCTTCCTGTTGATGGATTATCTATTCCATATGAATTGATTAATAAAAGACCAACATATTATGAAAAACATAGGGGATTTATAAATTTTGTATTTACAATATCTCCTTTTTTACTTTTTTTAATATTAGGCCTTATTCATAATATTTATATGAGAAAACAAGTTGAAAAAGATTTAAGAAGAAGAATAGAGTTTGATGAAACTTTGTTAAATGCAATTGAAAGTCCAATCTTTTGGCAAGATTTTAAAGGTGTGGTTGTAGATTCTAATAAGACATTTTGTAAGTTATTAAAAATAAAGTGTAGTGATTTATATGGAAAAAGACTAGAAGATTTTGAAAAAAATAAAAATGTAAGAAAGATTATTAAAGTAATAAAAAAATATAAAGATAACGAAAATGAAAACTATGAGTTTGATTTTATTGATGATAATTTAAAAAAGAAAACATATCTTTTAAAGCAAGAAAAGTTTAAAGATGAAAAAACAAAATCAGAAGGGTATGTTACAATTTTTACTGATATTACAAAAGAAAAAGAGATAAATCAAGAGAAACAAAAAAATAGACAATTTATTATTCAACAAAGTAAACTAGCAGAAATTGGTGAGGTTTTTTCTTCTATTGCCCATCAATGGAAATCACCACTTGTGGAGATAACTGCAATAGCCCAAGAGCTTTTTTATACAAAAAAATGTGAAGAGATTAAAGAAGATGATAGTTTTGTAAAAGATATTATGAATCAAGTAAACTATATGACAAATACAATAAATGATTTTCAAAAATTTATTATGCCTTCAAATAAAAAAGTTGACTTTGATATAAAAGAAGCTATTGAATCGATGTTAGAGATTGTTCATCATAATATTAAATACAATAGTATAAAAATAAATTTAGATATAAAAGATGGCACAGATTTGATTGTATATGGTTATAAAAATGAGTTTATGCAATCCTTTTTAAATATTATAAATAATGCAAAAGATGCCCTTTTAAATAATGATTATAAAAATAGAAATATAGATATAAATGTATTTAATGATGAGTGTGATTTAGTTATTACCATACACGATAATGCTGGTGGAATAAATGATAAAAGCTTAGATAAAATATTTGGGGCTTATTATACTACTAAAGAGGATGGTCATGGTATTGGTTTATATATGACTAAAGTTATTATAGAAGACAAAATGAATGGTAAAATATTTGTTGAAAATATAGATGATGGTGCCATGTTTACAATAAAATTGGAACAAAACAGATGAAAATATTAGTTTTAGAAGATAATGAAAGACTTTGTAGTGTAATCAAACAAGCATTACAAAGTGAAGGTTATGGGATAGATACTTTCTATGATGGTGATCAAGCTTTAGAGGCTTTAGGAAATGGTTATTCATGTTTTATTTTAGATATAAATGTACCCAATTTAGATGGAATTTCAATTTTAGAATATATTAGAATCAATCATGCAACAACTCCAGTTATAATTATAAGCTCTAATCATGATTTAGAAAAGGTTCAAAAATCTTATGAAAAAGGTTGTGATGATTATTTAAAGAAGCCTTTTTATATCTTAGAACTTGTTCAAAAAGTAAAAAAACTTTGCATTATCCAAAAACAGTATTTACAATTTGATGAAAATTATAAATATGACTTTATAAATCATAAATTATTTGGAGATAATATAGAAATAGAACTGACAAAAAAAGAGATTTTGTTTTTAGAACTATTTTCAAATAATTTACACCATGTAGCTACATATACTGAACTTGAAGAGTATGTTTGGGAAGGTGAAGAGACTAGTTTAGTTAATATTAGATCTATGATAAAAAGATTAAGAAAAAAACTTCCAAATGATGGTATTGTTATTGTAAAAGGTTTAGGTTACTCTTTAAATAAAAACGTAAAATTGTGTTAAAAGCCTTGATAAGGGGTATCAAGGCTTTTTTTAATTTAACTTTTAGATAGGCTATTTGTGTTTTTAATATATTTTCTGTTTTAATGTCCTCCTTATTAGTAGATTTGTTTATTAAATAGTTCTCCACATAGCAGGCCCCGTAGTATGAATAGAAGTACCCTCGGTGTCAACAGCAACAGTAACAGGC
>NZ_JBNKXY010000018.1:0-43575 GCF_050300555.1 Arcobacter sp. | reverse complement strand
TAGCTGGTTGATAGGCTGGATGTGTAAGTGAAGTAATTCATTTAGCTGACCAGTACTAATAGATCGTTTGGCTTATTTTATATATTTCTTGGTTTACTATCTTATTAAGTACATACTTAATAATGAATAAGTAATAATGAATAGTGAATAATTTACTGTTTGTTTGAACTTATTCTTGTGTGAAAGACTTTAACATTAATTTCTATCTCAAGATAGAAGTTGAGTAATAAGAACGAATGTGAATAAACATTATTCATTATTAGTTATTCATTGTAATAAAAACTTCGTTTTTATTACTCAACTTTGTTGGTGATTATAGAGAAGTGGAAATACCCAGCTCCATTCCGAACCTGGAAGTCAAGCACTTCATCGCTGATAATACTGCAGGGTCCCCTTGTGGAAACGTAAGTCGTCGCCAACTCTTGAGTTTTTATTTAAGCTTAGTTCTATTTAGACATCTGTCTTTTTAGCACTGAGCTTTTTTTTTAGCCCATTTTTATATATTATCTGAGTATAATTATTATTTATAGTTGAATATGTAATATTCTGCTTGTATCAGAATCTCATCATTATTCATTTTTCACTATTACTTATTCATTATAACTAGCTCGCATAGCTCCAATGGTAGAGCAGTCCCATGGTAAGGGAAAGGTTGTAGGTTCAACTCCTACTGTGAGCACCACTTATTTTTCGAATTGGCGTAATTTATTTTGATTTTTTACATCTAAGTAAAGTTTGGCATAATCCTATGTTATCAATAATTTCTATGATTTCTAAACCAGATAATTCTATAAGTTTTTTAAAGTCTGTAAATTTAAACATTTTACTATAACCATTTGCCATTGCAGTAAAATATGGTGATGTATTAATTACACAAAATGCAGCTGTTTCATTATTTTGTCTATCCCAAAAAGGCTCCATTATACAAACTTCACTACTATTGTCAATAGTTTGAGTAATCTTTTTTAAAATATCTATAATTTGTTTTTCTTTAAAACAATCTAAAAATTGACTCATCCAAATAATATCAAAGCCTTTTGGAATAGTTGTATCTGTTAATAATATATTAGCTTCATATGTAGAAATATTTGTTAAGTTCTGTTCATAAATATTTTGTTTTGCAAGTTTTATTTGTTGTGGTAAATCCATTATTGTGATTGATATATTTGGATTTTCTTTAGCAAATAATGAAGCAAACTTACCAGTATTTCCACCTATATCTAAGATTGAATTTGGATTTAGATTTTTTAGTATTTCTATTGCTTTTGGAAAACCAGAATCAGAATATAAATGATCAAATTCGAACCAAGATTCTTTTGCTTTTTTTGGTAAAGTTGATAATGCAGGATAAATTGTTTCCCAATCTCCAAAAACTTTTAATCCTTCTGCTTTTTCATTTTTTATGGATTCTTCTAAATAAAATAATCCTAAATAATTAACATGGTGATTATAGTTCATATTAATATTTGTCATTTTATCACTATTAATAAAAAAACCAATTTTTGTTAAAAATATTTTTTCATCTTTTATTGATATAACATTTGCACTTAATGCAGTTTCGCATAGTAGTTGAATAGCATATATTGATAAATTACTTATTTTTGATAATTCATTAAATGTTAGTCCATCTTTATTTTTTGATAAAATTTCTAGTATTTTTAGGTCTCTCATAGTTCTTACAACTTGGAAGATTATTGGAGCAAAAGCAATTTTTTGAGCTTCATATTGGGCTTCTAGTGCATTAAGATTATCATTATTTTGGAAAAAATTCCCCATATTTATAGTATTCCTTTGTTTTTTAATTTTCTAAAGCTATTGTAAGCTCACCTTGAGCAAATAGTTGGTTATCATTTAGTAATTTAAAGCTAAATTCTGTCATAGAACCAAAAGTAAATGATTTTTCAAGTTCGATTAAATACTCATTTTGTGTTAATTCTTGTAGTTGTTCAATATTTTTTAAAGATATTAAAAATCCAATTTTAATATCTTCTTTTGTAGGAGAAAATGCAATAGTTGCTTGTGCACTGGCTTCACAAATCATAGAAAGAGTTGGTAAAAATGGAAAGCTACAAGAAATTATTGCTTTATTATCTTTTTGTTTGATTATATTTTTTACAAATTTAATAGGTTTTTGATGTGGCAAATTAATCATAATTTTATTTCAACTATATTTTTACTATTTTGGTTATAAAGCTTTGCAATACTTAAAAGTTCATTTACTGATTTTGGGAAACCTTTATTTTCAATTTCTTTAAAATCAATTGTTGCTTTTTCATCTGATATTTTTACTTTTAGTGCAACAGCAACTTCTAGATAATCAATGCAATTATTAGTTTGCTCAATATTTTCAATATTGATAGTTTCAGTACAAATTAATAATATTTCATCTTTATCTAATGCTTTTATAGCACCAGCTTTCAGTAGATTTAGTGAAGTATTGTTACCTGAAGATATAGTTAAAATCTCATTTTTATTATTTGATAAAATTGATGAATAAGAAACTGCTGTATTATAAACAGAGTTTTGAAAATCAGTCGGTGAAACCATATCTTTATTTAAAATAGCATTTAAAATATTTGCTGTGGATTTTAATTCTCCCCATGCAGTGCCATATAAAATTCTTCCAGTTGAAAAATTTATTTTATGCATTAATTCAATTACTAATTTTGAAGCTTGTGTAAGTCTTCTTCTAAAAACCATTTTAGGAACTAATTCTTTTGTATTTAGTTGAGTTATAGTTTTTTCATCGTACAAGTATGCAGCATCTAATATTTCTAAATTTATTTTCATTTTACTAATCCAAATATTAAAGAAGTATTATTACCACCAAATGCAAATGAGTTACTTAAAACATAAGAAACTTCTTTTTGCTCTAATTTAAAACTATAGTTAATATTTTCAATTTCTATATTTTCTAAGCCTTTATTAGGTGGTACAAGTTGTTTTTGTAAAATCATACATGAAATAATAGCTTCTAAAGCTCCAGCTGCTCCTAGAGTATGACCTGTAATTGATTTAGTTGAAGAGACGCTTGGAGTGTCATTTTCAAATAAAGATTTTATAGCAGTTAATTCTGACAAATCATTTGCTTGTGTACCTGTTCCATGAGCATTTATATATCCAATATCATAAGGAGATATTTTGGCATCAGTTATGGCAGTTTGCATTGCACTTTTTGCACCTAAGCCTTCGGGATGTGGTTGTGTCATATGATGGGCATCTGAACTATAACCAACACCACATAACTCAATGCTATTTGCAGTTGTTTCATCTTGTAAAAGTAAAATTGCTATTGCCTCAGAAACATTCATACCTTCCCTGTTTTTATCAAAAGGTGTACAAGGTTTTGAAGATAAAACACTTAGTGCAGAAAATCCACAAACTGTAGTATATGATAAAGAATCAATTCCAACAACTAAGACATTATTATAAATATTTTTTGAAATAACTTCTTTTGCATAACCTAAAGCGTTAGCACTTGATGTGCAAGCTGTGGAAAATGAGATATCATCATAAAAAGTAAAATTCTCTTTTAAAATAGTTGCTATTGCATCTACTGGGTGATAAATAGGATTAATATTCTTGTAATTTTTATCTTTAAAAAATATTTTTTCTGTATTATTCATACCTCCAACAGAAGAGCCAATAACTAATAAAGTATTTTCAAAACTATCTAAATTTGATTTTTCTAATACTTTTTTACATTTATTTATTAACAAATCTGTAAAAGATTCTACACTATTAATTTTGCCAATTGCTATTGTTTTTTCTTTAATAAAAGAATTATCTAAAGTAATTGTCTCTTTTTTCTCACAAATTGATTTAAATAACTCTTCTGAATCATTTCCAGCACAAGAAATTGATTCAAAATTATTTATATAGGCCTTTTTATTTGTTTTCATTAATATAGTTTAATAAATTATTTACTGAAGCAAAAATTGTGTTGTAGTCTCCTGTATTTTGAATTTTAACACCATATTTTTTTTCTATTATTAAAACTAATTCAATTGAATCAACAGAATCTAATCCTAAACCTTCTTCTCCAAAAAGTGGTGAATCATTTTCTATATCTTCCACTGAAATATCTTCTAAATTTAAACCATCTATTAGTGTTTGTTTAAATTCCTCAATTGTAATCGACATATTTTTTATTTCCTTGTAGTGATTATGTAAGGAATTATATAATCTCACTGCTTACAAGATAGTTAGTTATAAAAATAAAAAAATTATTTAGTTACTATTTAGTAAAAACAGTGTAAAATTCCTTAAATTTAAAGAAAGTAATTAATGGGTTTTTTATCAAATCTTTATGAAATAGTTCAACTTGATGGTTTTGATTGTAAAATAATGTTTTCGACATCAAAACATCCTATATTTAAAGCTCACTTCCCTACAAATCCAATTTTACCAGGATTTATTCAAATAGATATTTGTGAAGAAATATTTAATTTAAAAATAAATAAAATAAAAAAAGCTAAATTTTTAAATATTATTAAACCTGAAGATATTATAGACATAAATTTGAATATCTCAAAAAAAAAGATAGTTTTATTAAAAGAGACAACAAAAATGAGTGAGATAATTTATGAATAAATTTGTAGTAGTTATTCCTACATATAATAATTTTAACACAATACAAGCTGTTGTAGATGATGTTTTAAAAAACAATTATGAAGTTATAGTTGTAGATGATGGTTCTTCTAATGCACTTGAAAATATCTTAAATAAAAATTCTAAACTAACAATATTAAGACACAATACTAATCAAGGAAAAGGTTCAGCTATAACAACTGGTGTAAAAAAAGCTAAAGAATTGGGCTTTACACACGTAGTTAGTATGGATGGAGATGGACAACATTTAGCGAGTCAAGTAAAGTATTTAATTAATTCTTGTCAAGGAGATGAAATAATAATTGGTGCAAGAAATTTTGATATTTCCAATGTACCAAATGGTTCTAAATTTGGAAGATGGTTTAGTAATTTTTGGGCTTGTTGGGATACTGGTTACAAAATAACTGATTCATTATCAGGTTTTAGAATATATCCTATTTCAATCTTATGCTTAGCTATTAAGACTAACAGATTTGATTGGGAGATGGAAGTTATAGTAAGACATGCTGATGCAGGTAAAGTTATTAAAGAAGTAATAATAGAGTGTTATTATCCAAATGCTTGGGAAAGAGTAAGCCATTTTAGAAAATTTTGGGATACTATGGCAATCGTTTGGGTACATGTCCAAATATTACCAAAAAAATGGTCAAAATCACTATTTAAATTTATAACGTTACAAAAATAATATGCAAACAAAACAAAGAGGTAGTGGATGGAGTATTCAGTTAGTATTTAATATGTATAAAATATTTGGTTATAACTTTATATACTATCTTATGTACCCTGTTACTTTTTTTTATTTTATATTTGCGTCAAATGTTAAAGAATCATTAAAAATTTATTATGAAACATTAGGTCTAAAATTTACTAATTTGATTTATTTTGAACATTTAAGAATGTTTGCTATATGTATGGTGGATAGATTCATTTCTAAAGTTTCACCTAGTGATTATAAATATATATATGATGATAAAGAAGAATTAACTGATATTTTAAATTCTGGAAAAATATTACTTTTATCTCATTATGGAGGTTGGGCAACAGCATCAAATACTCCACATATAAAAAATAAAATAAATATTGTGATGAAAGAAGTTTTGTTAAATAGTATTAAAAATATTGAAAATTCTATAGAAAACAAGAACTATAAAGTTAATATAATTGATTTAAATGAAGGAGGAGTTTCTTCCTCTATTAAAATTGCAAATGCTCTTTTATCTGATGAAATTGTTGCCATGATGGGTGATAGATCAAATGAAAAGAAATATAATGAAAAAGTAAAGTTTTTTGATAAATATGCAGGTTTTAATAAAAATCCATTTCAAATTGCTTATAAATTAAAAAAACCAATAGTGATATTTTTTGTTTCAAATATTGCAAAACAGACCTATGAGGTAAAATATTTTAACATAGAGTTAAATTTTAATTTAAAAGAGAAAGAGGCAATTGATATTGCTATAAAAGAGTATGTTAAATTGTTTGAAGATATTTTATTGAAATATCCAAATCAATGGTTTAATTTTTATAATTTTTGGGGAGAATAAATGCAGTTACAAATTGATAAAAGGTATATAACATTAGATGAAATTACAAAAGCTTCTAATATTGAAATTTCAAATAATAAAGAGTTTCTTGATTATATAAATCATACACATGATTTCTTAATGAATGAGATAAAAGATGGAAAACCAATTTATGGAATCACTACAGGATATGGTGCAAGTGGTAAAAACTATGTAACATATGAAGATAGTAAAACTTTGCAAAAAAATCTTTTTAGATTTCACGGTTGTGGTATTGGAGTAAATTTATCTCACAAAGTTTGTAGATATGCTGTAATTATGAGAACAATTTCTTTAAGTAAAGCAAGATCGGGTGTTAGTGTTGACCTTCTAAAAAGATTGGAACTTTTAATTAAAGAAGATATTATTCCAGTTATTCCTTCTCAAGGTTCAGTAGGCGCAAGTGGTGATTTAACTCCTTTATCATATATAGCAGCAGTAATAGCAGGAGAGAGAGAAGTTTATTATAAAGGTGAAATTAAAGATGTAATGGAAGTTTATGATGAATTAAATATTACTCCTTATGAATTTAAGCCAAAAGAAGCATTAGCAATAATGAATGGTACAACTATTATGAGTGCTATTGCATTAGCTGCAATTGAAGAGTTTGAAATAATATTAAATTCTATGGAATCATATGTTGCAGGAATGTTTGAAGTTCTTTTGGGTGATGACACTCCTGTTAGTGATTTTGTGCATGAATCAAAGCCTTTTAGTGGGCAAATAGAAACTGCCAAAAATATAAAAAATAAAATACAAGGTTCAAAATTAACTCATGGTAGAGATGATAGATATGATAAGTTTTTTGCTGACAATGATTTAAACATACAAGATACTTACTCTATGAGGTGTGCACCACAGGTTTTAGGTGTAATTAGAGACAATTTGATTATTTCTAAGAATTGGGTTGAAACAGAGATAAATTCTGTAAATGATAATCCATTGATTGATGGTGAAAACAAAAAAATCTACACATCTGGTAATTTTTATGGTGGGTATGTAGCTCATGCTATGGATACCTTAAAAATCTGTGCTGCAAATCTTGCGGATTTACTTGATAAAGAGTTTGCTCTTTTAGTTGATCATAAATTTAATAGAGGTTTAGGAGAAAATCTAAAACTTTCACATGAACCATTTTATCATGGCTTTAAGGCTATGCAAATTAGTCTTAGTTCACTAAGTGCAGATGTTATAAAAAACACAACAGCTGCTTCAATTCACTCAAGACCAACAGAATCACTAAATCAAGATAAAGTCTCTATGGGAACAACAGCTGCAAATGATTTTGCAAAAATGATTCCTGATTTATATAATATGCTTTCAATTGCTTTTATTGGTATGGCTCAAGCTGTTGATATTAGAGGTGAGAATGAAGTTTCTCCACATCTAAAAAATATCCATGATGAGATAAGAAATATAGTTAAACCACTTTACGAAGATAGAAGAATGGATAATGATATAAAGGTTGTTAAAAAATTATTAATTAATAAAAAGTTCATATAATATGGCTATAATATTAATTATTTTTTAAGGAGAAAAAATGAATATTAAGATATTAGTAATTACTTTAACTGTTTTGTTAGGAGTAAATTGTTTTGCAGATAAACCTCAAAAAAATATTCCTTCTGGACTTCAAAAAAAAGTTCAAAAAGGTAAACCACTTCCTCCAGGATGGCAAAAGAAGATTGCTAAAGGTGAAGTGTTGGATTTAAAAACTTTATCAACTGCAAAAATTGTTTATTCTACGAAATATCCTAAGATTAATGGTACAAAAATTTATGAACTTGAAAATAAAATCTTTAGAGTTATGAGTGCCACAAGAGAAATATTAGAAGTATTGAAATAAGAGGCTAAATTGAATAAAAAAGTATTAGTTACAGGTGCTACTGGAAGTATTGGTGAAGCTATTGTAAAAGAGTTTGCTCAAAATGGTTATTTTGTGTATATTCATTACAATAGTAATAAAGAAAAAGCTGAAAAAATATTAGCTGATATAAATCAAAATGGAGAATTAATTTCTTTTAATATGCAAGATAAAAATTCTATTCGAGAAGCTTTAGAAAATCTTGATGTTGAAGTTTTAGTAAACAATGCTGGAATTATAAAAGATAATCTATTCTTCTTTATGGATGATAGTGAATGGGAAGATGTAATTACTACAAATCTAAATGGGTTATTTTATGTTACTAAAGTTGTTTCTAAAAATATGATGATGAATAAGCATGGTAGTATTGTAAATGTGGCATCAATTTCAGGAATAAGTGGTAATTCTGGACAAGCGAATTATAGTGCCAGTAAAGGTGGAGTTATCGCTTTTACTAAAACTTTATCAATAGAACTTGGAAGATATAATATTAGAGTAAATGCTTTAGCTCCAGGAATAATAGAATCAGAAATGATTGAAAATATACCAAATGTAAAAGAGCTAAAAAAGGTTATACCACTTAAAAGATTTGGTAAAGCAGAAGAGGTAGCAAAATGTGCTTATTTTATAGGTGTTGATGCTACTTATGTAAGTGGAGAAGTGCTAAATATTAGTGGAGCAATGGTAAGATAAAGCTTATGAATTTACTCATATCTTTATTTTATGCTCCTGCTGTTTTTTATTCATTAAGAAATTTTGAATTAAAAACAGTTTCTTTGATAATATTTATTTTTTCTTTTATTTGGCTAGTTTTTAGTATAAAAAAGAGTATAAAAGAGTATATTTTCCCTCTTTTTTATTTGTTTGTTTCTATTTTGGCATATTTTTTAGATAATTTTTTATTTTTAAAGATTTTGCCATTGTTAATTTCAGGATTAATTTCAATTTATATTTTATATAGCTATATTCATAAAAACTCATTTATATTTATTTTTTTGGAAAAATTTAATAAAAAAATTGAGGAAGAAGAAAAAATTTATATACATAAATCAACGCTTTTTTGGTTTGTGGTTTCTTTGAGTAATGTTTTGATTCATTCATTTGTACTTTATAGTAAAGATATGTTGTATTGGACTTTTTATTCATCTATTGGTTGGTATTTTTTGTTTATAGTTGCTGGAATTATGCAGTTTATTCATAAAAAAGTTTATTTTGAGGCTAAAGTACATGTATAAAGTTTTGTTTTTGTTTTTTATTTCTACTATGTTTTTGTTTTCAAATCCAATAAAATTTAAAGAAGAGAAATACATAAGTGCTTTAGATACAAGTGTGTTTAGATATGGTATTTTAAAAATAAATAATGACGTGTTGGAAGTTAAATATCCTAAAGATAATAAATCATTTGTTTTCACAAAAGAAAATATTATCGAAAATAATGGCAATAAAAAAACATTCTTAAACTACGAAGAAAATTTAGAGCTAACACTTTTTTCAAAAATTATAGATAGTATTTATAAAAACAAATTAGAAAATTTAGAAGAGTATTTTAGCGTTACAAAGGATGCTTCTAAAGTTATTTTAACTCCAAATGAATATATTGCAAATGTAATAAATAAAATAGAGTATGAAAAACTAGATATGAAATTGTTGTTTTTAAAAATATATTTTACCAATGATGATTGGATAAAAATTGTTGAAAATTAGTAACTACATCAATGCTTTACTATTTGTGGTATTGCTTTTTTTAACAATATCTTTTAACTCCTTTAATAGTATATCAACAGAACTTCAAACTATATTGCCAAATAGTGATAAAAAAGAATTGCTTAATAAATTTAATCAATTTGAAAAGAGTAAAAAGATATTTCTTAGTGTTGAAGGTTTGGATGAAAACTCTTTAATCAAAATCAAAAAACTTGAAGAAAAGTTTAAAAAAATTGATGGCTTACACCTTGAAAACTCTTATTCAAATAAAAAGTTAGAAAAATATAAAAACGACTATAAGTTTTTTATAGAAGATATTGATAAAAATGCTTTAGATAAGCTAAATATAACTAAAAAATTAGAAGAGATAAAAGCTCATTTAATCAACTCAACTTTTTCATTTTTTATTGATAAAAATGATCCCTTAGATATTTTTAAAGAGAATAATTCTTTGAAAACTTTATCTTTAAAAAATAATCATCTAATCATAAAAAATACGGCATATATTTCAATTTTTAATTTGGATAGTTCTATAAATTCGATTTCTAAATATGAAAATATTTATGATGAAATCCAAAAAGTTGTATCAACTGAAAAAGGTGTAAAAGTATTTTCCTCTATTTTTTATTTTGTTGAAAATTCAAGAATTATAAAAGATGATGTAAATAATATAATTTTCTTTTCAACGATAATATTACTTTTATTATATTTGGTCATTTTAAAAAACTTGAAACTACTTATTAATACTTTAATTACCTTGATTTCATCTATTTTATTGGCATTATTTATTTCTTCTTTTCTTTTTGATAAGTTGTCAATTTTTGTTATTGTTTTTGGTATATCAATTTCTACTGTTGCTATTGATTATATGTTTCATCATTATGTACATGAGTATTATGAAAAGGAAAAAAGTTTTAATAAAGATGTGTTTTTAGGAATGTTTACTACAGTTGGAGCATTTACTATTTTGTCTTTTGTTTCCTTTGATTTAATCAAACAGCTATGTTATTTTTCTATAATTTCACTTCTTTTTTCTTATGTTCAATTTGCATTTTTATATCCAAAAATTAAATTTTCTCAAAATGATATGGGTATAAAAAATTATAAACTTTATTCAAAAGTAAAACCTATATATGTGATAACAATTGCAGTTGTTTTGGTACTTTTTTCAATAGATAAGTTTCATTTTGATTTAAATCTAAAAAATCTTGATGTGGATAATATTCAACTAAAACAAAAAGAAGAATATTTTAATAATAAATTAAATCTTCAAGAAAATATGCCTGTTTTAATCAAAGCAAAATCTATTGATAAGCTAATTGAATCAGCAAGAGAATTAAAAAACAAATATCCAAATTCTTATATTCCTATTGCAGTATTAGTAGATGAAAAAAGTTTTACTGATAAAAAGCTTTTGTTAGATAACATTAATCTTAAAGAAATAAAAAATGAGTTAGATAAAGAGTCCATCAAGTTTGGTTTCAAAGCTAATTATTTTGCTGATGCTTATATTTTAAAAAATAATAAACCACTTTATACCCAAGAGACAATTAGAAATTTTGATATAGAAATTTTAAAGTTTAAGGATTATTTTTTAACTTATGCAAGTTTACCAAAAGATAAATTGGCAGAGTTTAGTAAGTATGATTTTGTAGAGAATATAAGTATAAAAAAAATGTTTGAAGAAAATTTAATTTCTATCTATGATGATTTATTTATTTTTGGTACTATAACAGTTGTTTTTATTTTGACAATGGTGTTTTTATCAACAAAAGACAACTTTCTTATCTCTTTTGCATATTTAATATTTCCAATATCTTTAATAGTAGCGTTAGCTTATTTTTTAACTTTTAACATTTTACATTTTTTTATGCTTTTTGTTATTATTTCAATTAGTATAGATTTTGGTATTTATTTGGGTTCAAAGGATTTAAATAATGCCACGTACAAAGCTATACTTTACTCTTTATTATCTACATTTGCTGGATTTGGTGTATTGATTTTTTCTAAAATAAATGCTCTTTTTTCAATAGGTATTATTGCAACTATTGGGATATTTGCAATTGCAATTTTAATAATAATTTTAAAAAGGCCTTTTTATGACTCTAAAAGTATTTAATGACAATGGTTCAATAAATGAATATGAAATAAAAAAAGAACTATTTTATGAAAAAGAGTATTTAAATAAAGTATCTTATATCTCTTCCTCTAAAAAAGAAGAAAATATTTTGAATATGCTCAAATCATATTTTTCAGGTGCCAAATCAATTTTGTTTGATGGTACAAATAAAGCACTTTATGATTTTTTAAAAGAGTTAAATATCAAAGAGTTTGCAGAAAAAAGTAATAATGAAAATATTTTTTATGATAAAGATTTTATGTTTTTGTATTTTAGTTCAGGAAGTACAGGATTTCCAAGTGGAGCTTTAAAAACTAAAGAAAAT
Organism: Arcobacter sp.; assembly: GCF_050300555.1. Classification (NCBI taxonomy): domain Bacteria; kingdom Pseudomonadati; phylum Campylobacterota; class Epsilonproteobacteria; order Campylobacterales; family Arcobacteraceae; genus Arcobacter; species Arcobacter sp. The sequence goes on along the minus strand of NZ_JBNKXY010000018.1, from coordinate 31,390 downwards.
ATCTTAGAAGAGATAGAAGTTATCTCTTCACTTTTAAAAAAATATAATATCAAAAGAGTTATTGTAACTGTTCCTTTTATCCATCTTTACGGCTCTTTATTTGGGTTGTTTTTTCCTTTGGTAAATGGAATTGATATAATCTTCAAAGAGCATTTTTTACCCCATGACCTTTTAGAAATGATAGATGATAACTCTTTGGTTGTAACTACTCCTTTGTATATTAAAGCATTAAATAGAATCAATGAATCAAAAAATCTTTCAAAATCATTATTTGTAAGTTCAACTGGACCGTTATTTCCAGATGATGCAAAAGAGTTCAATGATAAGTTTTCTACCAATATTTTGCAAATATTTGGTTCAACAGAAACAGGCGGAATCGCTTATAAATTTAACGATGAAACTCTTTGGACAATAACAAAAAAAGTAATTACTTCAATAAATGAAAACAATGAATTAAAAGTAGAGTCTCCATTTATCTCAAACTTGATTTATGAAAAAGAGTTTAAAACAACAAACCATCAAATACAAACTTTTGATTATGTGGAATTTGAAGGAAATAAATTTAAACTTATAGGGAGAAGTTCACAAATACTTAAAGTAGCTGGAAAAAGATATTCTACAATACAAATAGAAAATATCTTAGAAGAAATAGATGGAATTGAAAAAGCAGTTGTATTTGTGAATTCAAATAATAAAAATAGTTTAAAAGATGAAATTCTTGATATAACAATACAGAGTAAAAAAGAGTTTTTAGCTAAAGATATAAAAAAAATATTGCAAAATAAATTATCAAATATTAAGTTTTCTATTAATCTAAAAATAGTTGATAAAATAAAAATGTCATCAGTTGGGAAAAAATTGAGAATTTAGTAATTTTAAATTTTTTTAGAATATTCCAAATATTTTTCTTTCATTTCATTTTCTAGATTTATAAACCAGTCAGTATCTTTTGTTTCAATTGTATCTAAATATATGATTTTAATCTTTCCTGGAGTTACAATAAATTTTTTGGTATCTAGTCTTTCTCTTGTATTAACAAGAACTATAGGTTGTATTGTAAGATCAAATTTTTCAGCAATTATTTTTGATCCCTTATAAAATTTACTAATTGATGAGTTGTCTCCTCTTGTACCTTCTGGAAATATTCCTAAAATTTTACTATTTTCTAATGAAAGTTTACATTTTTTTAGTAATTTTTTTGAAAATTTATTATTTTTATCGACAAATATTAATCCCACAAGTTTAAATAGATAACCAAAGATTGGAATTTTTGATAAGGATTTTTTAGCAATCCATGAAATTTCAATTGGATGAATATATTCCATTACAATTACATCTAACATTGAGTTGTGATTTAGTAATATTAAATTACATTTTGAATTAAATTTACCAATTTCAGTTATTTTAACACCAATAATTTTAAGCATACTATAAGCCCAATATTTTCTTAATAGTTGCGCTTTTTGTTTAAATAATAGTATTAAAGGAATAGCAATAAGTAATGAAATAAATGAGTATATTGCTAAAAAAATAGTTCTTAAAGACATTTTATTTTAAGTTAAAATTACAAAACAATGTTTATGTAATAAAGACTATTGTCTTTATTACATTGAAAGTAATTGGATTTGAGTGTTAATAGCTTTTTGTAGATTTAAAATCCATCCATTATAGTTATTGTGGATAGTTCCTTTTTCTTTATCATAGTTAAGATTTAGACTATTATTATAAGTAATTGAATAATCTTTTTCATTATATGAAATATCAACTAATGCCATATGTTTTCTAAGATTTAATTGTCCTTGTGCTAATCCATCTTTAACTTTAGTTATTTTCCAACCTAACGTTGCACCTGCAGCATAAATTGCTTTGTACATATCTTGTTTTGTAAGTTTCTTCTCTGAAGTTACTGGATTATTTTTTACATTATAAACTGTAGCTACTCCACAACCTGTTAAGATAAATAATCCTAGAAAAATAGCACTTGCTACTTTTAAAACGTTTTTCATTTCTTTCTCCTTAAAAAATTTATGAATTATATCATTGTGGTTATTATAAAATAATTAATATGTTGTTTAATCGTAAAATTTAGCTGATTAATCAATATTTTAAATTATTTAACTCTTTTATATTTAAATTATGACAAAGTTTTACACCGTATAGGAAAACAATCCATGATGTATAAATCCATAGGAAAGTAAAAAGAAGTGTTGCCATTGAGCCGTAGAGGGTTGTATATGTTTGATTATATAAAATATAGTATATAAATAGGTTTTTTGTTATTGAAAGTATTATTAGGGTTAAAAATGATGATATTAGTGCTGATTTAATTGTAATGTATGTATTAACAGTGAGTTTAAATAAGCCAAAAAATATTGTCCATCCTAATAGTGTTGTTAATATAAAATCAAAAATTGTATTGTTATAAAATGTTGTTATAAATATGTACATTGCAAAAACTATTGGAAGTAGGGTGATAAAAAAAAGATAAAAGAAAAAAGAAGCATAAATAGATTTTCTTTTTGCTTGGTGAATTTTATTTACAATATATTCATAGTCTTTAAAAAACATAGTAAATACAAAAAGCATATAAATAATTCCAATATTTCCAAGCTTATCAGAGTTTGCTATGAAGTTTTTAAATTGTTGGGCAAAGTTTTGTGAATGGGATGGATTGATTAGATTTAGTATGTAATTTATAAACAAATCAACATAATCATTGAATTGTTCTAGGTTTGATATTATTGCAATAATTAAAGCAAAAATTGGAAGAATAGAAAAAATAGTAAAAAAACTTAGACTTGCTGCATAATAAGTAGTATCATCATTAAAAAACGAATCAAGCGCATCTATTATTTTGGCAAATAGTTTTTTACTACTTTTTTTTTCCATTAGTTCACTTTATAATCCCATCTTATGTGGATTTAATATGTTATTTGGATCAAAGGCTTTTTTGATACTTTTAAATAGTTCAAGTTCAGCTTTGTTAAATGCAATATCCATAAAAGGAGCTTTTGATAGACCAATACCATGTTCACCACTTAAAGTTCCACCCATATCAACTACAAGTTGGAAAATCTCTTCAATAGCTTTATGTCCATCATTCATCTCTTTTTCGTTATTTTTGTCTTTAACCATTACATTAACATGAATATTTCCATCACCTGCATGTCCAAAGCAAGGAACATTGAATCCATATTTATCACCGATTTTGTATATTTCTTCAAGTGCTTCTGGTAATTTACTTCTTGGAACTGAAATATCTTCATTAAGTTTTTTTGTTCCATATATTGCAGTTGCTGGAGACGCGTTTCGTCTTGCAAACCATAGTTTGGCAGCTTCTTCATCATCTTTTGCAATTATAAATTCTGTTGAACCATATTGTGCAAAAGAGTCTTTTAGTGTTTTTAATTGTTCATCAACTTCTGCTTGACTACTTCCATCAACATCACCAACTAAAATTCCACCTGCATTTTCAGGTAGACTAACTTGTGGAAATTTTTGTCTTAAAGCTTTTATAACTAAAGCATCTAAAAATTCCATTGCAACAGGATTTGCACCAGCAGCAAGTGATTTAAATACAGCATTCATGGCTTTATTTACATCAGGGAAAACACCCATGTATGTTTGTTTGAATTTTGGTTTTGGAATAAGTTTTAGTGTGATTTCTGTAATAATTGCTAGGGTTCCTTCACTTGCTATTAAAATACCAGCAGTGTTATATCCTGCAACGTCTTTTATAGTTTTTTTACCAGCTCTTATTATTTCACCATTTGGTAAAACTGCACGAAGCGCTACCACATAATCTTTTGTGATACCGTATTTTGCTGCTCTCATTCCACCTGCATTTTCACTTACATTTCCACCTAAAGTAGAGTAGTGTTCACTTGCAGGATCTGGTGGATAAAATAATCCTACTTCTTCAACTGCTTTTTGAAATTCCATGTTTATAAGACCTGGTTGTACAACACCCAACAAGTTTTGCATATCTATTTCAAGTAGTTTATTCATATGTCGTTCTAAACTTAAAATAATACCACCTTCAGAAGGTAAAGCTCCTCCTGTAAAGCCACTTCCTGCACCCCTTGGAACAATTACAATTTTATGTTCATTACAATATTTTAATACATCAGAAACATCTTGTTCATGTCGAGGAAATACAACGGCATCTGGCTCAAATCTCTCTTTTGTAGCATCATAACAGTATGCAATAAGGTGAGCTTTGTCACTTTTTACATTTTCTTCTCCAACTATAGAGATAAAATGTTCTATATGCTTATTATTTATCATTATTTAGTCCTAAAATATTTGAATAATAATTGTTATAATCTATTTTTTTACCTTTTCCTTTATTATTTGCTAAATCACCATATAAAATCTCTTCTTCTGTTCTATCATCATTTAAAAAGTCTGTAATAACTGAAAAGTCAAACCAACTCCAAATATCAGCAGTAAAAATACTTGATTCAATATTTTCAATTCTTGTATAAAATGGCATTTGTGTAGTACTTGAGATATTTGCAATTTTTTGTTTATTTAAAACAGTAAAAGTTCTACTATCTAAAATATAAATATCTGATTTTAGTACTATAAAAATAGTTCCCATATTTTGTGAAAGAGCAAACTCTTGAATCATTTTTTGTGTTGGAAGAGGTCTATATTCACTTTTTAAATATGCAGCAAAAATATCAGAGTGTACGAAGTTATTTTGAGTAAATTTTTTTCTAGCAGCTCTAAATGAATCAATATTTGGTGTAATTAACAAACTTTGGTCATACATATAATTTAAAATAAATTGATCATCATTTTCTACAACTCTATTTGATGTAGGTATTGCATTTTGTTTTAAATCGAAAAATGGAATAAATTTTATTACAGAAGAGTTTTCATTTGAACTTTCCACATAAGCACTTGAGATAATAATAGTATTACCATCTTTATATTTATGTTGAATGATACCACTTTGTCCAACTTTTAGATTTCCAATATTTATTGTCGCTTTTTCTTTAGTTACATTTGAAACCAAACTGGTTTGAACCTGCATATCAACATCTTTTGTAATATCATTTGTAGAAGTTAACTCTTTACTAATAGCAGTTGGATTTATATCACTTAAAATATAGTTATAATCTAAGCCTTTATCAGCTGATTTTATTTCGATATCTTTAATATACCAACCAGCTCTTCTCATCTCTTTTAAAGATTTTTCACCCTTACACTCACCACCATCAAGTTTTACTGTTTCAATGCTTGAAGGAGTTTCCCAAGATTTTTTATAACAAATTGTTGTTTTTGCACTTAAAGTATTTGCAACTAAAAGAGTTGCTCCAAGTAGTAATAATCTATTTTTTATCATTCTTTTTCCTTATTAAGCTTGTAACTCTTTTAGTTTTTCTTTTACTTCGTCTATGTGAAGAACTTCAACAGTTTCACCCTTTACTTTTTTCTTTTTTCTTACACTTACTTTTTCCCACATAGCAGCTATTTCACCTTGTGGATTGATTATAAATGTACTTCTAACAACGCCCATAGATTCTCTACCCATAAATTTTTTAAGTTGCCAAACGCCATAATCTTCACACATTTTTCTTTCAGTATCTGCAAGTAATGTAATACTTAAATCATATTTCTCTATAAATTTTCTATGTTTTGCAGTTGTATCTGGACTTACCCCTAGAATAGTAGCATCTAAGTCATCAAATTCTGGCATTGAAGCTGTAAAATCACAAGCTTCTGTAGTACATCCTGGAGTATCATCTTTTGGATAAAAATATAAAACTATCCAGTTACCTTTTATATCTCTAAGACATATTTCCACATCATCTTGATTTGGAGCACAAAAATCTGGAGCAATTGTTCCTACTTTTAACATAATATAATTCCTTAATCTTTTATTGCTATAAATGTTGCAAAATTTACCCATTTGAAAAGTGTTTCACAGTGGCTAAATCCTGCATCTTCAATCATTTTTTTATTTTCTTCTTCAGTATATGGTATTAAAACATTTTCTAAAGCTTCTCTTTTTTGAGAGATTTCAAACTCTGAATATCCTTGAGTTTTTTTGAACTCATAATATTCATCGATACATTGTTTATTTAAAACTTTATTTGAAGAGATTACTTTTTCACTGAAAATAAATATTCCCTTTTTATTTAAAGAGTCATATATTTTTTTTATGAGTTTCTCCCTTTGTAAAGGGCGTATAAATTGAAGTGTATAGTTAGATATAATTAAGTTTGCATCCAATAAATCCACATCATGAATATCGCCACAAATAAAATCAATATCAACACCAAAAGCCTTAGCTTTATTAGAAGCTCTATTTAACATAGCTTGAGAATTATCAATTCCAATCAAGTTTAGTTTTTTGTCACAATGTTTACTTAGTTCTATTAATGTTGAAGCCGTTGAACAACCTAAATCATAAACCTTATAATCATCTTCTAAAAAATTTAGTGCAAAATTTATTGTTAATCTTTGCATCTCTTTATAATATGGAACTGAGCGATTTAGCATGTCATCAAATACAGATGCTACCTCTTCGTCAAATTCAAATTGTTTTTTAATTGATTTATTAAATACTTTATCTACCATATAGATATTCTATCAAAATGATTATTAATAATCATTTACTTTTAGTAAAGTTTTAATATATGTAAAGTCTTATAAATTATTCTTTTTATGTATTATATTTTGTTTATTAAATAATTAATAAATATTAAGATAATTATTATACAATTCACATGAAACAATTAAATAAAATCAGGAGAAAATATGAAAAAATTGTTAATTTTAATTTTGTCGGTTTTTTTTGCGACAGCGTCTTTTGGTGCTACTGAGAATATTCATCAGTGGTTAGTTAATCCTTCTTCAGTATGGAGAACAGGTATTTCTTTAACAAATGCATGTAATGTAGATGATGTTGATGTGATCATTAAACTTTGGAAAGCAGATGGTTCTTTACTTTCAAATAAACAAATTTCATCAGATTACACAACTGATTCAAATGGTGAAATTTCTTTGCATTTAATTCCTCATCAAAGTACTTTTGTAACTATTTCATTTGGATATTTTGATACATTTACTCATGGTAGTGGGACTGTTACAACTTCATATTCAAAGTCAGGTGTTGAGTGTCTTGTAGGTTCTTACAGCTCTGATACTACAGTTTCTAGTGCCCCAAATCCATATGGGCATTCATATGGATTCTTATTAAATAATGGTAAAAAGTTCTAAAAAACTTAATATGTAAACTTATTCATTTGATAAGTTTACATGTTTATATTTTTAAATCTTAAAATAGTTTTTACAATCATTTATATCATTTAAAATTTGATTTTTTAAATCTTCAAAGGAATCAAATTTTTTATTATCTCTTGTCTTTTCATAAAACTTTATGCTTACATCTTTTTCATGTACTTGGATTTCATTATTTATTATGTGGGTTTCTATGGCAAAACTACCATCTGTAGTTACTCTATGTCCTATAAAGGTTATTGAAGGGTAACTTTCTCCATCTACTATTGTTTTGGTGATATAAACTCCTTCTTTAGGTAGAATATATTCAGTTACTTTAAGATTTATTGTAGGTACAAACTCTTTTTTACCTAAACCTTGACCACGAATTTGTAGCCCTTTTATTTTATATTTTCTTCCAAGTAGGGTATTTACAGTTTTAAAATCACCAGTTTTGATGTACTCTCTAATAACCCTTGAGTGTACAGGGATATCATTTACACTGATTTCATTTATAACAACTACATCTCCATCAAAGATTGATTTTAATTTATCCACACAATAAGTTCTATTTTTGCCAAAACAAAAATCAAATCCAACAACTATTTTTTTTAGCTTTGGAAACTCTTTTTTTAGTTGGTTTATGAACTCTTTACCATCTAAGTGTTTTATATCTTCTAACTCATAATAAAAAATTGGAAAATTTGTATATTCTTCTCTTTCTTTTTTTGGTGTCATGTTTACGTAACCTGATTCAATAACTATTATGGCACCATTTTTAGTTAGATTTGTAAATAAAGATTGATGGGCAATATGCATACCATCAAAGCCACCAATTGCAATAGATGTTATACTATTTTTCATTTTTTCCATAACTTACCTATATATTTTTTTGAAAGTAAAAAAGTTCTTCGATGTTACCATCTTTACCTTCTAGTTTACTTTTAGCATTTTTAATTAGATTCCAATTTAAAAGTTTAGTTGCATCTAGAAACTTCACTCTTGCTTGTTCTATGGCATTTTTATCTTTTACCATACCTTTTTTATCTCTTTTTATATTTGTACCCACTTCAAACTGTGGTTTAAATAGTACTATTATATCTTTTTTTGATAATCTATTTATATCAGATAAAATATTGTGTAAACTTATAAATGAAACATCACAAGTTACTATATCAAAACTTTTTTCTGAAGAAAAATCTCTTATATCACAGTTTTCAAAAAACTTTATTTTATCATGGTGTTTTATTTTTTCATGTAACTGGTTTGAACCAACATCAACACAAGTAACATTAGCAACAGAATTTTCAAGTAGTATTTGGGTAAAGCCACCAGTACTTGAGCCTATATCTAGTGCATTTAAATTTTCAAGGTTTAAATTTATTTCATCTAAAAAGTATTTTAATTTATAAGCAGCTCTAGAAACATAAAAAGTATCTTCAAGTATCTCTACTTTTTGATTCTCTTCTACATTAAAAGATGGTTTTGATATAATGGCACCATCTATTTTTATTTTATTTGCTTTTATAAGTTCATGCGCCTTATTTCTACTTTGTATGTCGAAAGCTTTTGTTAAAAATAAATCTAATCTCATGGGTGGAATTATAGTTGAAATATGTTCAAAAAGAGTTTAGCTCAACTTTTGAAGAGAAAAAGTCAAAATTTCATGCTTTTTTAGCTCCTTATTCAAAATTTAATGAAGTGATGGAGCGATTAAAAAATGAGCATCCAAAAGCAAGGCATTTTGTTTATGCTTACAGATATTTAAATGAATTTGACCAAATTATAGAAAACAGTAGTGACGATGGAGAGCCAAAAGGTACAAGTGGAAAACCTTGCTTAAATGTCTTGGCTGGAAATGATTTAATAAATACTTTTGTAATAGTTGTAAGATACTTTGGAGGAGTAAAACTTGGAACTGGCGGATTAGTTAGAGCTTATAGTGATGCTGTTAATAGTGTTATTAATATTGCTCAATTAGAAACCTATCAAAAACTTGAGATAAAAAAATTGCAATGTGAATATAATGAGTTGTCAAAACTTGAATATTTAATTAAAAATTCAAATATAGATATATTAGGCAAAGAGTTTAATTTAAAAGTAGAGTTATTACTACAATCTACAAAAGGAAATTTTGAACAATTTGAAAAAGAGTTGCCTTTAGGAATAAAATTAGAAATAAAAATATAATTTAGCTGTAAAAATTAAGAAATTAATATATATAATAATCTTTAAAATTATTTAAAAGGAAATAATTTGAAGATATTACTCTTTTTATTAATGGTATTTTCTGTATTACTAAATGCAAAAACAGATGATTTTATAAATATAAATTTTAAAAATCTTGATATTGAAGAACTTATAAAAATCACTTCTAAACAACTTAATAAAAATATTTTTTATGTTGATAAAATTGAAGGAAAAGTTGATCTAATCACCAATGAAGCAATAAAAAAAGATAAACTTTTGGATATATTAGATTATGCTTTGTCGAAAAAAGGATTTAAGTTAATAAAAGATGATGAGATATTAAAAATTGAAAATATTAATAAGCAAGGTGTAGAAAATAAAGTTGTTGAGGTAATAAGAATTAAAAACTTAGAAGCTCAAAATTTACATGATGTAATAAATGCTATTTTTATAAATGAAAAAATTACATTAAACAAAAATAGTAATCCTCTTATAACTACAGAAAAACAAACGAACTCTATAATCATAACTGGTACAAAAAGTAGTGTTAATAAAATAAAAGATTTTATCAACAAATTAGATAGTGCAAGTTCTCAAATATATATAAAAGCAAAAATAGTAGAAATAAGTGAAACAAAAACAAAAGAGATAGGTTTGGAATATGGTCTAAATGGCTTTAATAAATATAGTTCAAGTACCTTAAGTACATTTTCAAGTTCCTTTAACACTTTAAAAAGCACTGCAATAGATTTTTCACAGTTTAGTAGTTTTGGATTTGATATAAATTCCTTATCAAAGGGTTTAACTTTAGGTGCTACAATAAATTTTCTTAAACAAAACCAGGCAGTTGATGTAATTTCAGAACCTTCTATTTTATGTATAAATAATAAAGAGTCATCTATTTATGTGGGTGAAACTAAGTCTTTTAAAACTGGGCAAACCACAAATAACTCTGGTACAACTGAATCATTTAAAAGGGAAGAGATAGGTTTGCGTTTAAAAGTTAAGCCTAGAATATCAGATAATAAAATAATTTTAGATATTAATACTATAGTTGAAGATGCAAAAGAATCAACAACAAGTGAAAATCTTGATACCTCAAAAAAAGAGGTAAAAACTACTGCTATATTAAATAATGCAGAGAGTGTGATAATTGGAGGATTAATCAAAAGTAAGAAATTTCAAACAGACTCAGGACTTCCAGTTTTAAAAGATATACCAATCTTAGGTAATTTGTTTAAAAATGAAAAATATATAAATGATAAAATAAATTTGGTGGTAATTATTACTCCTTTTATTATTCCAAAAGATTCAACATTAAGTATCATAAAAAGTAAGGTGGATTATTTAGATAGTTTGGAAGAGGTTTATGTAAATAGTTTACTTAAAACAATAGAGCAAAAAAAAGAAAAAAAGAATAACCATTTAAAAAGAAATTATATTGATGTTTTAAATGGTTATTCTAAAAATGAAGACTAAATACTACTTTTTTCTTTTTACTCTAATTTTTGATACTCTTTTGTCATTGATTTTATAAGTATATTCTAAATATTTTTTTACCATAAATTCAGATAAATCATACATTTCATCTAGATTTGTTTTAACTCTCCATGAATTTATTTGTTCTGTTTTTGAGATATGCTTTTTTATTTCAATATTGTTTTTATTATAAATATTTAAGAGTTTTTCCGTAGGAAAATTTTCTATTACACTGTGACCTATAAAAGATTTTTGATACTCTTTTTTAAAGTAATGAATTAGAGAAAATGCTAACAGTTCAGGGATAAAATATGTGCCTTTTGTAATTTTAGTAGAAAAAAGTGATGTAAGGTATTGATAATATACCCTCATTGGTTCAAGGTTTTTAGAGATTTTTGAAAAAATAGGTGATTGATTTTTATTTTTAAATATATAAAGTAAAGTTTCACTTACAACAATATTATTTTCCAAATAACATTTTAAGTCATGTACACTTTTATTTATAAATTCTATTTCATAACTATTTATTGGTAAAGTGTCTTTTTTTGTTTTATCTTTAATATCAATTTTTTCATAATCACATAAAAGAGCATGAATAATTAATAATAGTGTATCAACTTTTATTTTCTTTAAATTAAAAGAATTACAATGATTGAAGACCAATTTTAACTGTTCATTTTTGTCCATAAATACCCTAAAAATTTATTTAATCTATTTTAGGAAAATAAATTTATTACTTCTTCTTTTTTTGTGCTAAATATATTATCTATTAGTGCTAATTTTATAGTTTATTTTTGCTATAATTTCTTATGAAAAAAGAGACGTTACAAAAAAGAACAAAAATAGCAAATGACATTATGTATTATATTTACACTCATATTGATACTCATATTGATATAGAAGAGTTAAGTATTGATCTTGATGTTAGTAAATTTCACATGCACAGAATCTTTAAAGATGCTTTTGGAAAAAATATTTATGAAAGTATCAAATCTATACGTTTACAAAAGGCATCAAATCTTCTTTTGACAAATAAATATTCTACTATATCAAATATAGCAAACCAATGTGGATATTCTTCTCAATCTTCATTTATCAAAAGCTTCAAAGAGCGATTTGACATGACTCCCAAAGAGTGGAGAAATACAGGATATAAAGATTATTCTACAAAAATTTTACAACAATCTCAAAAAGCCATGCAATCTACTGCAGATTTTTCAAATATGACCCCTACAATAGTAAAAATGCCATTTTTTGAGAGTTTTTATATTAGAAATAATGGTTACAATGCAAATATAAAAGAGGCCTGGCAGAAACTTCAAACTTGGATTTTATCAAATGATATAAAAGATTATCAACAAATAGCACTCTTCCATGATAATCCAACTATTACACCTTTGAGTGAGTGTCAATATATCGCTTGTATTGTAACTGATGACAAAAATATTAAAAGTGATAGATTACCAAATTTTAAAATATCTGAAGGTGTTTATGCCAAATTTGATTTAATAGGTAAAAGGGGTGATATTCTTAAATTTATACATTGGGTTTATCATGAATGGCTTCCTAAAAGTGAGTATGAAACAACAACCAAACCCTCATATGTAATATATAGAAAGAATAATTTTTTAAATGAAGAAAATGAATTTGATTTGAGTTTTTATGTATCTATTAATTATTAAACTATTTTAGATATTTTTTCTTGAGCATGTAGAATATATTTAAATCTTTCATAAGTTTTTCAGGATTTTCACTATGGATTATTTTATTACAATCATTACATAAAACAGTTAGATTCTCAAAATGATATGTTCCCCCACTTTCGATATCTTTAATTAAAAGTAACATTGAAGTATCAAGTTTTATGGGGCTACCACATCTATTACATCTATAATTATCTCTTTTTATAACCAATTCTTTTCTTCTTAAAAGATTATTTGCTGTGCTATTTTTGGGAATAGATTCTTTTTCATAATTACCCCATAAAAGCTCATTAGCTATGCTTTTTTGTGTTCTTTTTATATATGGTAAATTAATAAATTGATTAATAATGTCTTCAATAATTAGTAAAATAGAGAGATCTTTTGAGTTTGATTTATTTATCAAATCTATTTTTGAAAAATCAAAATTGATTTTAGGATGGCTATTTTTTAAATAAATTTGCATATCTTTGATTAGATATGCAATATTATTCTTATTGTAGTAAAACTTAAATACTTTTTTTCTATAAATATAAAAAGGTAATAATAAAATAATTATGATTAATGCTAAGATTATATAATCATATCCAAGAATCATAATTTTCCCATTATATTATTTGGGGATCTACCGTATGATTTTTAAGTGTAGTTTTTACTAAATCATGTTCACCAATAGCAAGATTTTCAAGTTCATTTATATGTAAAACAGGGATATTAATCTCTCTTCCAATAATTTTTTCCATATTTTTTCTATTTGAATCAAGTAAATAAAAATCTTGGTCATTATCAACAACTATAAAATCAGCTCCACTATCGTAAGCATCAAGCATTAGATTTGAAGTTATTTTGTAAGTTAGTTCTGGATTTATATGAAAAGTATCCTTAGCTAAGTCTTGATTTAGAGATGATAGATTTAATACTTTTGCTTTAAGTTTTGAGATTAAGTTTGTTTTTTCTTTAGAATCTTCTGATTTTAAGTAAGCTAAATTAAAATCTTCAAAGGAGTGTTTAATCTCTAAAGAGTTTTTAAAACTACCAAAGTCTATTGTTTTAGAAGAGTTTATTTTAAAGTTTTGCTTTTCACTAGGTTTTGAAATATTTAGTTTGCTTCTCAACGCAATAATTTTATCTTCAATATTTTGGTCGAAATTTAAAATTCTGTTGCTTAAACTTGTGTGATACTCTATCCCATATTCATACTCTTTTATTCTATTTAAAATAGCTTTTTCTTTTTCAGGAAATTTTTCTATTAAATTTGAAGCTAAAAGTAAAATTGCATCACCTATATAGTTGTATTCAACATTTAAAGTATTTGAAGCATAAAAATAAGGTTTATAAGATTGGTAAAGTTCTTTAAACTCTTTGTCAATATTTGTGCTTAACATATCTGTACTAATAAATTCACTTAAAATTGAAAGTTTAGAATTAAAATCATCTTCATTCATTATAAAATCTTTATTTACTCTTCTAATACTTAGTGGCTCGATTTTAATGTCATTTCCAAAATTTGACTTAATTTGTTTGCAAGTTGTCATTACATTCATGTAAATTCCATTTACAACTATGTAACTGCTTGGACTATTTTCAAATGAAAATTCATTTTCACTGTTTAGTTTATTTAAAACTGTTAAAAGTGTATTATTCTCTTCTACACTCAAAAAATGCTTAGTGTAATATGGTAAATAATCAGATTTACAATCAAATCTAAATAAAGAGATTTCAAGTTTCATATTTCTACCTTAATTTATTAAATTTATTTTAGTTAAATATTTCTTAATGAATAATAATAAAAATTATTATTCATTAAAGCTTTTAATATCAACACCGATATTTAGTAACTTTCCTTCTAAATCTTCATATCCTCTATCAAGGTGATAGATTCTATGAATATTTGTTTCACCTTCTGCAACTAATGCCGCAAGAACTAACGCCGAACTAGCTCTTAAATCAGTAGCCATAACATCAGTACCATTTAAACTATTTGGTGTACCTGTTATTGTAGCGATATTTCCATTTAAATGTATATCTGCTCCCATTCTAAGAAGTTCACTTACGTGCATATATCTATTTTCAAATAATCTCTCATCAATCGTACTGGTACCATTTGCCTGTGTAGCTAGTGCCATGAACTGAGCTTGCATATCAGTTGGAAAACCAGGATACTCTGTTGTGATTATATGTACTGGTTTTATTTTCTCACTTGGAAATATAGTGATTTCACTTTGTGTTGTTTCAACTTTAAAGTTCATCTCTTCAAGTTTTGAGATTACAGCATCTAAATGTAAAGGCTCAACATGCGTAATTGTTAATTTAGAATTTGTAATAGCCGCTGCACACATATAAGTTCCAGCTTCTATTCTATCAGGAATTATATCAAAATCTTTAAATTCAAGAAGTTTTCTATTTGTTCCTTCAATTGTGATTGTTGAAGTTCCAATTCCATCAATATTTAAGCCAGCATTTTTTAAAACTTCACATAATTGCACTATTTCAGGCTCTTTTGCACTATTTATAATTTGAGTTTTTCCATTTGCTAATGCTGCAGCCATTATTGCATTTTCTGTTCCCCCAACTGTTACTTTATCAAAAACTATTTTTGCACCTTTTAATCCATTTGGAGCAGTTGCTTTTATATATCCAGCTTTTATTTCAATAATTGCACCCATTGCTTCCATAGCTTTTAAGTGTAAATCAACAGGTCTTTGTCCAATAGCACATCCGCCAGGTAATGATACTTCACAATGTCCAAATCTAGATAACAACGGTCCTAATACAAGTATTGAAGCTCTCATTGTTTTTACAATATCATAAGTTGCTTTTGTCTCTTTTAGATTTTCTGTAGATATGTTGATACTATTTTTTTGTTTTGAATATTCAGCACCTAATTTTTCAAGTAACTTTAACATAGTATTGATATCAACAACATCAGGAAGGTTTCCAATATTTATTTTATTGTTAGATAATATAGTTGATGCAAGTAGTGGCAATGCCGCATTTTTTGCACCAGAAATTTTTATCTTACCTTGTAAATTTTTTGAAGACCTTAATTTTAAATATTTCATTTTTTCCCTATTATTTTATTTCATTATTTTTTATCTATTAAAACTATTTATTATTTATTGAAAATAATTGGATTTTAACAAAAGATTAATTAAAATTCGGTTTTTATTCCCTAGGATTATAATGGATACAGAAACTTCACAAGGCATAAAGTATATGCTTTTGGCATCACTTTTATTTGCTTTTATGGGAGCTTTTGCAAAAGAGTTAAGTTCTTCTATGAGTTCAATCGAAGTTGTTTTTTTTAGAAATATATTTGGTGTATTTTTAATTACTATATCTTTGTACAAAAAGCCTGTAAAACAAAGGGGCGGAAAACCTTTATTACTATTTTTTAGAGGTTTTATTGGATTTGCTGCTTTAGTTATGTTCTTTTATAATATCTCTTACATCTCACTTGCTGAAGCAATGACTTTTTCAAAAACATCTACAATTTTCACAGCTTTATTTGCCTTTATTTTCATAAAAGAAAAATTGTCTATTAAAGGTTGGATTGGTATTTTTATTGGTTTTATAGGAATACTTTTCATTACAAAATTTGATGGTAGTTCCCTTGATAAGTCAGATTGGTTAGGGATTTTTTCAGGTGTTGGAGCAGCATTAGCATATACTGCTGTTAGGGAATTAAGAACTTTTTATGATACAAGGGTTATTGTTTTATCATTTATGACAATTGGAACAGTTGGACCAGTTATATTAATGGTTATTGGAACATATTATACAAATAGTAGTTTCGATTTTATTTTAGGTACATTTACTATGCCAAATTTAAAGGACTTATTATTTATTGTGCTTATGGGAACGACTGCAACTTTTGCTCAAATATATATGACAAAAGCTTATGCAAGTGTGAAAGCAGGGATAATAGGTACAATTTCATATAGTACTTTAGTTTTTGCAATTATACTTGGAATGGTTTTAGGGGATAAATTTCCTGATATTTGGATAATATTAGGTATAATTTTAATCGTTATTAGTGGAGTTTTAGCTTCAAGTAAAAAATAAGGGGAAAAAGTGAATTTTGATTGGGAATTGTCAACTATTGAGTGGGCTATAATAGGTTTTGTTATATTTGCATGGTATGTGCATGATAAGTATGTTCAAAGGGATCATCAGTTATTGGTTAATTATCCAATAATTGGAAGATTAAGATATCTTTTTGAAGAAGCAAGGGAACCTTTTAGACAATATTTTGGTGATGAGAAATTTTATGAGTCAAAGGATAAATTAGATTGGGTTAATAAAGCATGTAGAGATTTACCAAATTATGCTTCTTTTTCTCCAAGTCAGCCTTTACCATATCCAAAGTTTATGATAAGACATGCAAATATTGTTTTAAATGATAATGAAGTTGATGATAAATTTGAGGTTACTTTTGGTCCAAAAAGAAAAAAACCATATACATCTAAGTCAATAATCGGACGATCTGCAATGAGTGATGGTTCTATCTCACCTGAAGGAACACGAGCTTTTGCAAAGGGTGCTTTAGAAGGTAATTTCCCAATAAATTCAGGTGAAGGTGGAGTTACTTCTAACTTCTTTGTTACTCACCAAGATTATAAAGCTGGCTACATGAAAGTTGTAGAGGGTAATTTTATTAAGAAAAAAATTAAAGATATTGTTCAATTCTTTTTTAATGGTGCCGTAGCAGCTGATGTTTATAGAAAATTAGTATTTGGAAAAGATCCTGAAGCGGAAACTTATATTTTTGATTTACAGTCAAAATTATTTCATAGAGTAAATTGGGATGCTCCTTTGGAGTGTTTTCCTGATGAAGTACCATCTGATATTCCTGATATTATATTTCAAATAAGTTCTGGATTGTATGGGGCTAGAGACAAAAATGGAAAGTTTGATCCTTTAAGATATAAAAAAGTTATGAAATTTTGTCGAATGACAGAGATTAAAATAGCTCAAGGTGCAAAACAAACAGGTGGAAAACTTGCAGCGCATAAAGTAACTCCTGCTATTGCATATTACAGAAATGTTGAAGCATATAAAGATGTCTTTTCACCAAATAGATTTCCTTTTGCAAGTAGTATAGAAGAACTTTTTGATTTTATTGGAGAGTTACAAGAAATATCTGAAAAGCCTGTTGGTGTAAAAATTGTAATTTCTGATATGGAAAATATTGAACCATATGCTAAAGAGATAAAAAGAAGAATTGATAATAATATCCCTGGTTACCCTGACTTTATCTCAATTGATGGTGGAAGTGGTGGAAGTGCTACAGCTCCAATCGAAATGATGGAAAGAGTAGGACTTGATATTAAAGATTCTATTTACTTAGTTGATAAAGTTTTAAGAGAGTTTGGTGTTAGAGATAGTATTAAACTTGTTGCAAGTGGTAAAGTTTTAACTCCTGATGATGTAATTATTATTATGTCTTTAGGTGCTGATTTTATACAAATTGCTCGAGGATTTATGATGAGTGCAGGATGTATTAGAGCTAGATATTGTTCTGGAACTACTAAACATGATTGTCCTGTTGGTCTTGCAACTCAAAATAAAGCAAAAAGAAAAAAATATTTTGTACACAAACATGCTAAAAAAGTTGCTAATTATCATAAAAACCTATTAAAAAGTGTAAAAGGTCTGTTGGCTATCATGGGACTAAAAAGTGTTGAGCAATTAAATAAACATAGAATTATGTTTGTTGATAAAGATGCAAAAGTTTATGATAATATGGATGATGTATTTAAAAGAAAACTTAAAATCGGTAGAGATTTGGAGGATGAATATCATGAACTTGGATAAAGTTATTTCAGGATTTTTCATAATTTTAGCAATGACTGTTAACTTTGGTTTTGTTTATGGAGATTTTGATACTTTAGCCCATCATAGTAAATATGAGCTTTTTGCCGCAATTATTATAAATATAATTGCAACAGTACTTAAGCTTGGTGATAGAACACAAGTTGGTTCTGTACTTTTGGCAACATCACTTGTTGCAGATATTCAATTAATATCTGCAGCTTCTGTATGGACTATAGCTACTTATGTAAGTGTAGTTGATGCTGAAATTATTACGACTGTTATTTCACTTTCTGCAGGTGCATTATTGGCAAATATTGTTTCTGTGTTATTATATGTGGGTGATACTCTAAAATCAAAACGTTAGTTTTGAAAAATATTAAAAATAGTTAGGATAGTTTTGTCAAATAGTACATTATGGATAGTTCTTCTTAGAATGAGAATACCTTTTATTGTAATAATTGTTACATATACTATTGCGATGGTAGGACTTTTGTTAATAGATGGAGTAGATGATAAAGGTAATGTTTATCATATGTCCATTTTTGATGCTTTTTATTTTATAACTTATACAGCAACCACAATTGGTTTTGGTGAAACTCCATACGCTTTTACCTATCCTCAAAAACTTTGGGTTAGTTTTTCTATTTATCTTACTGTTCTTGGATGGTTTTATGGTATAGGAACGCTTGTCTCTTTAGTACAAGATAAACTTCTTTTGGAAGAGTTGAGAAGAACAAAATTTAAAAGAAATGTCAAAAATCTAAGACAGAGTTTTATTATTGTTCTAGGTTATAATTCAATCACTTCTGCGATAATAAAAAAAGCTTTAGAGTTTGATATAAGAACAGTAGTAATAGAATCAGATGAAAGTAGGGTGAATGAATTACTTTTGGAAAATTTTACACCACATGTTCCTGTATTACTTGCCGATGCAAGTTCTCCAAAAGTTTTAGAAGATGCTGGAATTACAAAAAATCATTGTAGAGGTTTAGTATCTGTTTTTAGTGATGATAAACTAAATCTAAAAATAGCGGTTATGTCTAAATTATTAAACAAAACTCTTAAACTTGTAGTAAAAGCAACAACAGTGAATCAAGCTGAAAATTTACTTGATATTGGTGTTGATATAGTAGCAAATCCTTTTTCGATTATTTCAAAAGAGATAGATGTAGCATTTAAAGCACCAAATATTTTAAAGTTAGAAAAATGGATTTATAAAATAGATACCTTAAATGGTCATACTCCTAGATTTCCAGTTGGTAAATATATTATTTGTGGTTTTGGTCGTATGGGAAGTTATCTTCATAGAAGATTAAGTGATAATGGTATTGAGTTAGTTTTTATAGAGTTAGATGAAAAAAAATTAATTAATTACAAAGCAGATAGTGTTTCTAAAATAATTATTGGTGATGCCGATGATAAAGAGATGTTAATAAAAGCTGGTATTTGTGAAAGTGTAGCAATAATTGCAGCAACAAATGATGATACAACAAACTTGTCAATTTTAAGTAGTGCAAAACGATTAAATCCAAAAATTATGACAATTGCTAGGGAGAATGATTTAGGACATGTATCAATGTTTGAAAATTCAAAGATTGACCATGTGTTTTTACCTGCAAATATTTTGATAAACAAAACAACAAATGCACTTATAAATCCTTTGTCAAATATTTTTATACAAGAGATGATTAATAAAGATGAAGCATGGGCATCAAGTTTAGTAAAAAGATTAACTCAGACTATAGATGAAAATCCATTGCTAGAAGAGATAAATATAACAATACATGATGCACCTGAAATTTATAAGCATCTAGATTCTGATGAAGAGTTAAAATTAGAGATTTTTAAGACATCACTACATAACCGAGAATTAAACAATAATGTAGTACCCTTAGTTTTAATAAGAGGTAGTGAAATTTATTTAATCCCACAGTGGGATATGACTTTACAAAAAAATGATAAAATACTTTTTGCTTGTGATGAGTATGCTAGACATGATATGCAGTATATTGCTCAAAATATTTATGAATTTTATTATGCCTATAGTGGAAAAGAAAAAAGAACAATTTTAAGAAGGATATTTAAGTGAAAGTTTTAGCTGGACCTTGTGTTTTAGAAGATAGAGATACAGTATTTAGAATAGCTGAAAAGTTAAAGCCATTGAGTGAAGATAAAAGAGTTGAATTTTATTTTAAAGCTTCATTTGATAAAGCGAACAGAACAAGTTTAGATTCATATAGAGGACCTGGACTTGATGATGGATTAAAACTATTTGAAGAGATTAAAAAAGAGTTTGGATATAAATTAATAACAGATATCCATGAATCATATCAGGCAGCACCTGCAGCAGAAGTTATGGATATATTACAAATCCCTGCTTTTTTATGTAGACAGACAGATTTATTAGTTGCTGCTGCAAAAACATCTTGTATAATAAACGTAAAAAAAGGTCAGTTCTTAGCCGCTGATTCTATGAAACATCCAATTGATAAGATACTTAAAACTAGAGGAGTTGATGAGGTTAGCTATCAAAACTCGCTAGATAATAATGTATGGCTTTGTGAAAGGGGTAATACTTTTGGATATGGTGCACTTGTAGTGGATATGAGAAATTTAATTCTTATGAGAGAATATGCACCAGTGATTTTTGATGCAACACACTCTGTTCAAATACCAAGTACAGGTGGAACTACTGGTGGTAATTCTGCTTTTGTTCCATCTATGGCAAAAGCTGCAGCTGCAGTGGGGGTAGATGGTTTCTTTTTTGAAACACATATTGACCCAAGTATTGCAAAAAGTGATGGGCCAAATATGCTAAAAGTCGAGGATTTATATAAAACTATAAATGAGATTTTTGCAATTCAAGAGGTTTTAGGATATTAATACTAAAACCTTAATCTTTTCCTTTAAATATTTTTGTATTTGTCTCTTTAACTACTTGGTTTGATATTTGATTTGTTTTAGAAGCCATATCAAAAGTGCTTTGTGAAACTTCTAGATTTTCTTGTGTTTTTTTATCCAATTGTGAAACCAAAGAATTAATTTGATTCATCTCTTTTTCTTGTGTTTTTGATGATTCTGAGACTGAATTGATTAGTAGTATTGTTTCATTAATATTAGAACTTAAATTTGAATATCCATTAATCATATCATCAGAAATTTGTTTACCTTCATTTGCTTTTGTATTCGCATTTTCAACCATATCTTTTATTTCTTTTGCAGCTTCTGCACTTCTATTTGCAAGGTTTCTAACTTCTTGGGCAACAACAGCAAAGCCTTTTCCAGCTTCACCAGCAGTTGCTGCTTCAACTGCAGCATTTAGTGATAAAATATTTGTTTGAAATGCAATTTGGTCAATTAAATTAAGTGCTTCATTTATTGAAGTAACACGTTCAGTAATCTCATCCATTGCATTTGCAGTTTGCTGAGCTAGTTTTTCTCCATCTTTTACAGATATTGTTAACTCATTTGTGTATGAAGACATTTTTTCAACGTTTTCATTGTTTTCAATTATCTTTTTAGTTATTTCATCCAATGAAATTGATGTTTCTTCAATAGAACGTGCAGCTTCTACTGTGTTATTATTTAATTTATCTACACTTAGAAGTAGTGTATTTGAACTATTATTAAGCTCTGTTCCTATAGTTTTATTTGTAATAAGCATATTTGTAATTGAATTTCCTAAGGTATTTACGCCGTTTGCAAGTTCAAGTAAGTCTTTGTTTAAATGAAGATTATTTACTTCATCCAAATAGTTATATTTTGTATATTTATCCAAAACGGTTAATATATTTTTTACATTTTTTTCTAAGTTTATTGCCATTTTATTAAAAACATTTTTTAATTCGTTTAATGAAGGATTATTAGAAATTGTTTGAATTCGTTGAGATAAATCTCCTTTTTCAAATTCTTCTAAAACAACGATGGTTTCGTTTATAAGTGATTTGTCTTCTTCAAGTAATTTTTTTGTTTTTATTATATTTTTGTTTACAATTTCTGCCATATTGCCTAATTCATCTTTTGTATTTAGATTTAATAAGGATACATCATTGATTTCATTATTTAAATATTTAAAGAAATCAATTAAACCTTTTTCAAAGTTTTTTATTGGAGTAACTATAGTTTTACTTGAAATATAGTATAAAATTGTAAGAATCAATGTAATAAAAAAGATTGATACAATCCAAATGTTTATTTGATATTGTCTAATTTTCTCTTCTAAAATTTCATTTATATTTATAACAACAGTATTCAAGTTTTTTTGTGCATCACTAATGATAAAGTTAAGTTTAGGATATAAACCTTCTTTTTTATAAAAACCAAGTTTATTTATGTTTACTACTATTTTTTTGAAGATTGTTTGATAGTTATCAAAATATGACAATAAATCTTTTTGTTCTAACTCTTCTAATAGGTTACTTTGATTTATTAGTTCAAAAATCTCTTTTATTTTTTCGATTATTTCTTGTTCATATTTATCAGATTGTGTAATAATAAATTCCATTTCAAGCTTTCTTAATTCTTGTACATGACTAAATAAAACTTCATCTTTTTTTAGTTTTATTAATGTTGTTGCTTTTTTAATTACTTTTCTTAATTCTCCATAATCACCAAAGTCTCTTGTAAATCCTATCTCTTGTATAGTTGTAAATAATTTTTGAAATTCTAAATTATAATCTGATAATTTATTAGTATAATTTTTAACACCATCTGATGGTAAACCGTAGCTATCTAATTCGGCTGTTAAATAGTTAATATATTGAATCTCTTTTTTGTATAATAAATCAAACTCTTTTTTTATATTCTCATCATGAGTTAAGGAAAAATTTTTTTCTAATCTCATCAAATTTAAAATTTTGTTAGTTAGTGTGATTGCATCACCTTTTATCTCTTGCATTTGTGAAATTTGTGTAACATTGTAATTAATAATTATTGTTAAAACTATGATTGATAGTGCTGATAATATTGAAACAATAAATAGTTTGATTCTAATTGAAAAATTTTTCATCTTTGATTTCCTTAAATTTTATTTTAAATTGTACATTAAATGATAAAGTTAATTATTTACAATTTTTTTACAATAATATTTTTTATTATTTTTTAAAAATAAAATATTAAATTGTATTAAGCGTTTTAAAGATGCTTTAGGATATAATCAGTCACTTATACACAATTTTTGGAGAAATTTAAATGAATATTATTGAAGGTAAATTAAGACTTGACGGAAGCGAAAAAGTTCTTATTATAAATGGTAGATTTAATCATATTATTACAGATAGATTAGTTGAAGGTGCAAAAGATGCTTTTTTAAGACATGGTGGAAATGAAGCAAATCTTGATTTAGTTTTAGTTCCTGGTGCATTTGAAATTCCTTTTGCTTTAGAAAAAGCACTTGCAAGTGGTAAATACGACGCTGTGTGTTGTGTAGGCGCAGTAATAAGAGGTGCAACTCCTCATTTTGATTATATTTCTGCTGAAGCTACAAAAGGAATAGCTACTGTTGGTATCAAATCAGGAAAGCCTGTAGCAAATGGTGTTTTAACAACAGATACAATAGAGCAAGCGATAGAGAGAGCTGGAAGTAAAGTTGGAAACAAAGGTGCAGAAGCTATGATTACGATTATTGAGATGTTAGATTTATATAAAGAGATGGGAAAATAGTTTGGCAACAAGAACACAAGCTAGAGAGTCTGTAATAGGTTTATTATATGCTTATGATTTAGGGAATGAAGGTATTGTAAAATTTGTTGATGAAATTTTAGAAGATAAAAAAATTAGAAATAAACAAAAAGAGTTTGCTCTAAATTTATTTAACGGTGTTGTAAATAATTATACGCTTATAAATGAGCATATTTCTTCTCATCTGAATCAAGGAACTATAAAAGATATAGGTTCTGTTGAAAAATCTATTTTAAGATTAGCTATTTATGAAATACTTTTTGAGACATTAGATAGAGCTATTATTATTAATGAAGCAATAGAATTATCAAAAAGATTAGCAAGTGATGGCGCACCAAAATTTATAAATGGTGTATTGGATAAAATTATTAAGGAAGCATAATGAAACTATGTATTTCATTAGATTTACCAAGTGCTGAAGAAAATCTTGCATTAGTTAAAGAAATAAAAGATTTTGATGTATGGTTAAAAGTTGGATTTAGGTCATATATTAGAGATGGTAAAAGTTTTTTAGAAGATTTAAAAGCTATAAATCCAAACTTTAAAATCTTTTTAGATCTAAAGCTTTATGATATACCAAACACAATGGCTGATGCTGCAGAAGAGATATCAAGCTTTGGGCTTGTGGATATGTTTAATGTCCATGCAAGCGCTGGAATAAACGCAATGCAAACAGTTATGGATAGAATTAAAAATATTCCCAATAGACCTTTAGTTTTAGCTGTTACTGCTTTAACATCATTTGATAATGCTAGTTTCTTAGCTGTTTATAATGAATCAATATCAACAAAGGCTACTCAATTTGCAAAAGATACATTTAGTTCTGGTGTAGATGGCGTTGTGTGTTCTGCTTTTGAAAGCTTAGATATTAAAAAAAATACTTCAAATAACTTTATTACTCTTTGTCCTGGAATTAGACCATTTGGAGAAGATGCAGGGGATCAAAAAAGAGTAGCAGATATCCCATTTGCAAAAGAAAATTCAGTAGATTTTATTGTGGTTGGACGACCAATTTATCAAGATAAAAATCCTAAGGAAGTGGTTAAAAAAATTTTAGAAAATATCTGAAATCTTTTTAACAAAATAAATTTATAAATTAAGTAAGAAATTGGTAAAAATTAAGCAATTTTTTAACTTTATTTGTCTAAAATCACAGTCCTAATTCAAAGAAGGACAGTTGGGTGAGTGGCTGAAACCACATCCCTGCTAAGGATGCGTACTGGTAACGGTACCGAGAGTTCAAATCTCTCACTGTCCGCCACTATTGAATTAGTCGGGTCTATAGCTCAGTTGGTTAGAGCACTCGGCTCATAACCGAGTGGTCCTGTGTTCGAGTCACAGTAGACCCACCACTTATTTTATTGAAAAATTAAGTTTTTTTTGATAAAATTTTTTTGTTGCGGGAGTAGCTCAGTTGGCTAGAGCTTCTGCCTTCCAAGCAGATTGTCGCGAGTTCGAGTCTCGTCTCCCGCTCCATTAAAAAAGCCCTATGTAAGAGAATATTATTCTTTTACATAGGGCTTTTTTTTATTTGAACTTATTTTTTAAAAAGTTTGATTGTAAATTTTGCTCCAGTACATTGAATATTGTTGTATTCAAAGTTTACATTTTCTACTTCTATAGCTCCATGAAGATGTTTTTCTACTATCTCTTTTGACATAAACAATCCAATACCTGTACCTTCATTTTTTTCTTTTGTTGTAAAGTATTGGTTAAATATTTTACTTATGTATTCTTCTTTTATGCCACCTGCATTATCTTTGATTGAGATTTCAAGATACTCTTTTGTCTCAATGGCATCTATTATTAGATATCTTGTTGTTAAATTGTTGTGTTCTACTAAGGCATCTTTCGCATTGTTAATTATATTTAAAAATACTTGTATTAAGTCATTTTCATATGATTTTATTTTTATTGAATCATCTATATTATTTTTAAGTTGAATACTGTGTCTTTTAATACTTGAAATAATAATGTTATTTACCCTATCAACAAGTATTTTAGGGTGAAAGATTTTTTCTACTCTTTCTCCAGTAAAAAAATCTTTGAAAAAATCAATTGTAGTAGAGAGATAATTTACATTTGTTACTACATTTTCTATTGTTTTAATATATGCTTTTTCATCACTCATTCCTAAATCTTTTTGAAGCAATGTTCCTGTTGATTGTGTTAGCATAGCGGATAGTGGTTGTTTCCATTGGTGGGTTATATTTTCTATCATTTCACCCATAGCTGCCATTTTTGATTGTTGTAGCATAATTAAATCTTTTTCTTGATTATTTGCTATTTCTAGGTTAATTCTTTGTTTTAGTAAATCATTATTTTTATGTAAGATTTTATTATATTTACTAAAGAATATAATGATAAATAAAAATATAATTGAAGTTGAAAGAAGTAGAACAAAAAATAAAATTGCCGATTCTTTATATTCTGTTTCCATAGGATAAAGGGTTGATAACATTGCTCTTATCTCTCCTTTATGTTCATAAAAACCTGCTTTATCTCCGTATAATTTAATTAAACCTGCTGGTGCATTTTTTGGATCTGAATGGCATCTCATACAAGCATCAGTTGTGATTTTTGTAGGTATAGCATAATATAGAGCATCCCCATACTCTGTATTAACAATCTTTTTATAAACTGATATCTCTTTTTTGTTAAATCTTTCTAGGAGTTTTGTCTCTTCATTATTTGCCATATTATTGGGATTTCTAGGGTTTGTACTTGAAAATCTAATTTTAATAGGTGGTCGATTTATTTTACGTGAAAGTTCATTGTACTCTTCATTTATTCTTGTTGCAATATATGTAGAAGACATCAATACAGGTGTAAAAAAATCCTTATCTAGAACATTCTGTTCTTTTAATGAATATATTTCATTTTTTTGGCTATTACTTACAAAGTTTCTTATTGCTTTTACATTTTGTAAAAAGTCTTCAATTCTCTCTTCTGTTTTATGTATAGAATAGTATTTTGTTAGATTATAAAAAGAGATATTTAAAAGAATAAATAATATCAATGAAAAAATATAAACTCTATTTTCAATAATATAATTTTTATTTATATTAATATTTAAAAATTTTTTCATTCTAATTTTAATCCTTAAAGCCAAATAATGCAATTTTATCTAAAAATTAAATAAATTACAAAAATTATATTTATAATATAAAATTTTTTAAAGTAGAAGAGTATTTTTGTTAGTTTTAGTAGTTTAAAAGTTAAATTAAGAAGTAGGGGAAACTACTTCTTTTAGTGTGTATTAAATGCTCTATCTCCAGCATCTCCAAGACCTGGTCTAATATATTTGTTATCATCTAGTCTTTCATCAATTTGTGCTATAAAAATATCTACATCTGGATGTGCATCTTGAATAGCTTTTATTCCCTCTGGTGCTCCAAGAATATTTAAAGAGATGATTCGTTTAGCACCTTTACTTTTTAAATAAGATATTCCATCAATTAGTGAACCACCTGTTGCAACCATGGGATCAAGTAGTAAAACTGTTTTATCTTCAAGTTCTGGAATATTTTCATAAAATAGTTTTGATAATGCAGTTTCTTCATCTCTTTTCATTGCTAAAAATCCACTTCTTGCATATGGCAGAGTTCTTAATATACCTGTAAGCATAGGTTCACCAGCTCTTAATATTGGCACAAGTACTAATTTTTGAACTTCTATCATTTGAACATCTAATGGGCCTTGCCAAGTATTTATATTTTGTGTTACAGTATTAAAATCAGCTAAAGCTTCTGACGCAATTATTCTTGATATTTCTTCAATTGTTAGTCTAAATTCATTTGATGCAGTTCTTACATCTCTAAGTCTATTTATTAGATGTTTTACAAGTATATTAGTACTTTCTTTATACATATTTTATCCTAATTTATTTTATTATTCGAGTTTGATTATATCCCAAAACTACTTATAATATAGACAATAGTTTACAAAGTATTAACCATTATTTGGCTACTATAGTAAAATTATTTTATTATAAAGAGGATAAATGAAACCTACAGATTATAACT
The DNA here is from genome assembly GCF_050300555.1 of Arcobacter sp. Taxonomy (NCBI): domain Bacteria; kingdom Pseudomonadati; phylum Campylobacterota; class Epsilonproteobacteria; order Campylobacterales; family Arcobacteraceae; genus Arcobacter; species Arcobacter sp. The sequence goes on along the minus strand of NZ_JBNKXY010000018.1, from coordinate 3,267 downwards.
TTAGAGTAAAAGACTCTATTCTTGGTATTCAGTTTTTATTTGTTGCTTTTGGTGCACTTGTACTTGTACCAATTTTGACAGGACTTGATGCTAATGTTGCTTTGTTTACAGCAGGACTTGGTACTTTAGTATTTCAATTAATAAATAAAGAAGCAGTTCCCCCTATATTTTTAGCTTCCTCATTTGCTTTTATTGCTCCTATTTCTTATGGTGTAAAAACTTGGGGTGTTGCTGCAACCATGTCTGGACTTGTCGCTTCTGGATTGTTTTATGTGGTACTTAGTTTTATTATTAGATTAAAAGGTGATAATTTTATTCATAAACTTTTACCAGCAGTTGTAGTAGGTCCTGTAATTATTTCTATTGGGCTTATTTTATCTCCTGTTGCTGTTAATATGGCTATGGGAAAAACAGGTGATGGTGCAATTGTTTTAGTTAATTTTGATAAAGCAATCATAATCTCTATGATTTCTTTATTTACTATGGTATTTATCTCTCTTTTAGGAAAAGGGATGTTTAGATTAGTTCCTATTTTAGGTGCTATAATAGTTGGTTATATTGTTTCTATATTTTTTGGAATAGTTGATTTCTCTATCGTAGCAAAAGCTTCATGGTTTGCAGTACCAAATTTTACAGCGCCAGAGTTTAATTGGCAAGCTATTATATTTATACTACCTATAGCAATTGCTCCAGCTATAGAACATATTGGAGATATGTTAGCTATTTCAAATGTTACTAAAGTTGATTATCTTAAAAAACCTGGACTAAAAAATACTCTTTTGGGTGATGGATTAGCTACATCAGTTGCTTCACTTTTTGGTGGACCACCAAATACTACTTATTCAGAGGTAACAGGAGCAGTAACAGTAACAAAAGCATTTAACCCAGCAATTATGACTTGGGCGGCAATTACTGCAATTGTGTTGGCTTTTGTTGGTAAACTTGGTGGTGTTTTAGCAACTATTCCTGTACCAGTTATGGGTGGAATTATGTTGTTATTATTTGGAATTATTGCAAGTGTTGGTATATCTACGCTAGTGCGAGCAAATATTGATTTTAATTGTCCACGAAATCTAGTTATTGTTTCTATGATTTTAGTGTTTTCTATTGGTGGTATGACTTTTAATTTCTGGGGTGTTTCATTTTCAGGAATTGGACTTGGAGCTATTACTGGTATATTTTTAAATCTTATTCTTCCTCAACCAAGAAAAGAAGACCATATACTTTAGATAAAAGGAGTTTACTCCTTTTATCATCTTTCTAAAAATTATTAGTTGTTTTTTTGTACTTTTTCCATCTCTTCTTTAAATATTCCAATGAAATGATTTACAATATTACTATCTAAATGTTTTGACATATCTTTTTTCATCATAACTAAAGTATTAAATGTTCCCATAGAGTTTTTGTAAGTTTTATTTGTAGTAAGGGCATCAAATACATCACATACACCAATGATTTTTGCAAATATATCTATTTGTTCATTTTTTAATTTATCTGGATAACCTGTACCATCAACTCTTTCATGATGGTTTCTTATACCTGCTAAGATACTTTTATTTGTTATACCTAATTGTCTAGCTAACGCCCATCCATACATAGGATGTTTTTTTACTTCATTAAATTCATGTTCAGTCAATACACCATTTTTATTGATGATTTTATCACTTATTTTACTTTTTCCTAAATCGTGTAGTAAAGCTGATGTTCCTAAGTTTTCTAAATCTTTTTGGTTCAGACCCATATGTTTACCAAGACAAAGAGAATAAACACTTACGTTTAAAGAGTGTGTATGGGTATAATAATCGCTTGCAAGAATAGTAATAAAAGAACTAACTGAAAAATTGTCATGTAAAATTGTAGTTACCATATCATTAACTATAGTTTCAACTTCTTTTACATTTTTTATAGATTGAGGGTCTTCAAACATTCGGTTGACAATATTACCTATATTGGAATAAAATTTTTCCATATTTTTAGGTATGATTTTAAAACTCATATAGTCTTTATAATAACTACTATAAAACTCTTTTTCATCTTCATGAACGTATAAGAAGTTGTAGTCCATAAGATTTTCAACATCATGTTTGAGTAGTTTTCTACCTTTTATAGAAATTAAAGAAAGTGATTCCTCTTTTTTATTTTTTCCATATAAATCGAAAAAAAACTCAACATTTTCATTTATAATTACCTTGTCTATAAGATAATATCTATTTGTGTTCATTTGGCATATAGACATACTCATTTAAACACCTACCTTTATTTTTAATAATCATCAATGTTATTCAATTAAATATAAAAGTAATATTAAAAAAATAATTTTATAGTTATTTTACAGTAAATATTTAAGTTGTATATTTGTAATAATTTTCATTTTTTTGGCTAAATAATATGTAAAATTCGTTATTAAAAATGCAGTATTATAATAAAGTTTGCCTACTATAAGTGGGGCTTAAGGAAATCAGTCATAATAATTTTATGGTCAAATACAAGTTTGTCAAGTGGTATTTCATCTTTTTTATAAATAAATACTTCTTTTGCATCATCTTGAGCAATAGGTTTTCCATAGGCTTTACAAACATATACAAGTGATACTGTATGAAATCTTTCATCTCTTTTTGGGTCAGAATATACTCCAAGAAGTGATTCTATAGAAACATTAAGTGATGTTTCCTCTTTCATTTCACGAATAACTGCATTTTCAACTGTTTCACCAATATCAACAAAACCACCAGGAATAGCAATTCCAAGTGGTCGATTCAATCTTTCAATTAAAACAATTCCTCTAAAATTTTCTTCTTTATCATATAATTTTATAATACCATCAACTGTCAAATAGGGTGTCTTTATCATTGTTTTCTTTCTATAATTTTTTTTCTAGTATATCAAAAGTTGGATAAACTATTTATTTCTCATAAACACCTAAAAGTCTTCGCTTTCTCTTACTTTGTATGGACAAAGTAAGCCTTGTGCTTGCACTCTCTTTGAGAAAACCACCAACAGAGTTTCAAAGCCCTTTGGGTTCCCTCACTTATTATTTATCTTTTGTCTGTACCAGAATTTAGTCACTTCGTTCCAGCATCTGACTTGTAAAACTCATATAAAAATATGCTCCCAGCATATTTGTTATATTCAAACAGTTACAAGTCTTTTCCGAAAAAAAAATAAACATTCGGCTTTTGCAGATGTTGGAATAAAAGGTAGGATAAGGACATTTGCATTTTTGATTTGTTTAGATACTTAACTTCACTTTAGTAAATTTATATATGA
>NZ_JBNKXY010000017.1:0-51656 GCF_050300555.1 Arcobacter sp. | reverse complement strand
GTAGTATACGAGTCCTCACTGTTCCCCGAAAAAAAAGCCTAAAATCTTAGCTTCATCAAAGGCAGAAAGAAATCCCTATAGTTTAAACTTTCATATATAAATTTACTAAAGTGAAGTTAAGTATCTAAACAAATCAAAAATGCAAATGTCCTTATCCCACCTTTTATCTTCAACATTTGCAAGTCAGATGCTGGAACGAAGTGACTAAATTCTGGTACAGACAAATGATAAATAATAAATGAGGGAACCCAAAGGGCTTTCAAACTCTGTTGGTGGTTTTCTCAAAGAGAGTGCAAGCACAAGGCTTACTTTGTCCACACAAAGTAAGCGAAGGCGGAGAGGTTTACCTCTTCAAGAAAGAATATAATTTTATAATTTATTAAAAATGTGACATGATATGTGACGGTAAAAAGATAGAATATATTATTTTAAAGTTTTTAAATTTAATTAATATAAGGAAAATTTATATGAATAGGGTAAATGTAAGCTTAGAAAACTGTTATGGCATAAATAAATTAATTAAAGATTTTGATTTTAGTCAAAAAAAGATTAAGAATATTTATGCCCCAAATGGATTTATGAAATCATCTTTTGCTAAGGTATTTATTGACTTAAGCAATAATAGAACACCAAAAGATGAGATATATCCTCATAGAACTCCTATTTGTAATATAAAAGATGAAAGTGGTAATGAACTTATATCAGATAATATTTTTGTTATAGAATCATATAAAGAGGACTATAAATCTAAAAAAATATCAACATTATTAGTAAATGAAAGATTAAAAGAAGAGTATGATGAGATATACACTAATTTAGAAAATTTGAAAAAGACGTTGATTTCCTCGTTATATAGTGTAAGTGGCATATCAAGGCAAAGATTAGAAAATGAACTTTTAAGTTCTCAAATTAATAGTGGGCAATCTTTTTTTCAAGTATTTGAATATGCAAAAACTGAAATTGAAGCAATGGAAGAAAGTCAATTTGAAGGTATAAAATACGATGTGATTTTTAATGATAAGGTTAAAAAATTTTTAGAGACACGAGGTATTCAAGAAAATCTACAAAATTATATAGAAAAGTATAATAGCTTAATTGAACAATCACAATATCTACAACCAAATTTTACCCATAACAATGTTGCCACAATATCATCCTCCTTATCAAAAAATGGTTTTTTTAGTGTACAAAATAAGATAAATTTGAAAAAAAATGATGGAAGTTATCAGGAAATATTATCTGAAAATGAATTGTCATCATTAATAGAAGAGGAAAAACAAGCAATTTTAACAAATCCTGAGCTACAAACAATTTTTCAAAAAATTGATGATGCTTTAGAAAAAAATGCAGAACTAAGAAACTTTAGAAAATTACTAGAAAATAATCAAGATATACTTTTAAAATTAAACAATCCTCAACTTCTAAAATATGATTTATGGATGGCTTATTTTAAAAAGTGTGAGAGAGAAATCTTTGATTTATTAGATTATTATACTGAATCCAAGACAAGGTTATTGGAAATAATTGATGAAGCAAAAAATCAAGAAACAGATTGGCAAAATGTAGTTGATAAATTTAACCAAAAATTCAATGTTCCTTTTAAATTAATTGTTGAAAATAAAGCAGATGTGATTTTAAATGAAGATACACCTCCTAACATAAAGTTTATATATACTGATAGAGGAGAGGAACAGACAATAGATGAACAAAAATTAAAAGAAAATATATTAAGTAATGGCGAAAAAAGAGCACTATACATTTTAAATCTTATATTTGAAATTGAAGTACGAAAAAAAGATGGAAATGATACTTTAGTAATAATTGATGATATTGCTGATTCATTTGACTATAAAAATAAATATGCCATTATTGAGTATCTAAAAGAGATATTAGAAGAAGATATTTTTTATATGATAGTAATGACACATAATTTTGATTTTTTTAGGACAATAGCAAGTAGATTAGATATTAAACGTGAAGATTGTTTTATGACATTAAAAAATGATAGTGAAATCAAACTTATTCCTGCAGGTTATTTAGAAAATGTATTTAATTATTGGAAAAACCATATTAATACTAATCAAACAATTTTAATAGCTTCAATTCCATTTGTAAGAAATTTAGTTGAATATATACAAGGTAAAAGTTCTACTAATTATAGTACATTAACATCTTTACTTCATATAAAGTCTAATACAAATAGTATTACACTAAATGATTTACAAAATATTTTTCAAGGTATTTTATCAAGCCAAACTTTTAACTTTGGAAATAGTAATTATGTGTTAGATTTGATTTTTAATGAAGCTTATAGTGTTTCTACTGTAGATGAAAATAACAATCTTGAAAATAAGATAACACTTTCTATTGCAATTAGGTTAAAAGCTGAACAGTTTATGATTGATAAAATAAATAACCCTACTTTTGTAAATAGTATAACTAAAGTTCAAACATTTGAACTTTTTAATAAATATCAAGAATTGTATCCACAAGAAACAGATAATTTAAAGGTATTAGGACAAGTTAATCTAATGACACCTGAAAACATACATTTAAATTCATTTATGTATGAACCTATACTAGATATGTCAGATAGGCATTTGATTACTTTGTATAATGATGTAAAAAATTTAAATAATAATTTATAAATATTTAAAAACTATAATGGTAAAAATCAAAAGTGATTTTTACCATTTTTATATTTCCAAGACCAAAGCAATAGGGTAGTGATTACTTCCAAAATTCAAAATTTCAGTAACAGGATACATTTTTTATTTAATTAAATATACACTTACATAATTTTCATAAAATTCAAAGGTATTTGCTTTTTTTGTTTTGTATAGAAAAAGTAAGAAAGCGGAGAGGTTTGTCTTTTCAAGAGAGCAATATATTTTAAATTTAACCTAAAGACATTCAAACACAAAATTTGTAATCATCATAAATATTTTGATATAATCAAAACACTTAAAAATAGAGGTACTTATGGATAATCAAGAAGTATTTGAAAACTTAAAAGCATTAAAACAAACATTGATGACTGATGGCTTTATTATTGATGGAGTTTTTGGTTCGTATGCTAGAAATGAAAATCTTAAAGATAGTGATGTAGATATTTTATACCATCTTGAAAAAGTTTTTTATGATAAATATAGTGGTTTTATAGGGTTTAAAAAACTTGATGAAATAAAAGAATATATTGGTAAAAGTTTAGGTAAGAAGATTGATTTAGCTCCTAAAACAAATCTTTCTAAAACAGCTAAAAAGTATATTTTAAAAGATGTAGTTTATGTCTGAAAACTCTTGTTTAGCAAAAATTGATTTTATTCTTGAAATGATAGAAAATGTCGAGTTAATAATTAATAGACATAAAGGTATTGTTGAAACTTTAGAAGATATTGAGGGACAAATGGCAATATTAATGGCTATTTCTCAAATTGGCGAAACTCTAAAAAAGTTTGATGATACTTTGATTGAAAAATATGATTTAAAAGAAGATAAAGAGGGTGCTTATTACACTCGAAATTATATTGTACATGATTATGAAGGTGTCGATTTAGGCTTTATAGAAAATATTCTAAGAGAATATCTTCCAAAGCTTAAAACTAAAATACTAAAAATTAAAAGTGATTTTTAGTATCTTCATATCTCCATCTCCAAAGCAATAGGACAGTGGTCACTTCCAAAAATATCACTCATAATATAAGCATTTGAAATATGAGGTTTCAAGTCCTCACTTACATAAAAATAATCAATCCTCCAGCCAACATTATTGGCTCTGGCATTTGCTCTATAACTCCACCAGCTGTAATTATGTGGTTCATCGCCAATTACGTGTCTTAGGGTGTCTATGTAGCCGTGAGATAAAAATTTGTCTATCCAAGCTCGCTCCATGGGTAGGAAACCTGACACATCTTCATTGGCTTTTGGTCTTGCTAAATCTATCTCTTTGTGGGCTGTGTTTACATCTCCACATACTATGATTGATTTACCTTGTTTTTTTAAATTTTCACAATGCTCTAAAAATCTATCGTAAAACTCCATTTTATATACAAGTCTCTCTTCTTTACTTTGACCATTTGGAAAATATACATTAAAAAATGCTATATCCTTATCTCCTAAAGTAAAGTGAACTTCGTTGATTCTTCCTTCATCTAAGATATCTACACTTGGGCAGTTACACTCAAAAGTTATATCCAAATCAGTAAAAAGTGCAGTTCCACTTCTACCTTTTATGGCTGATTCACTTGCTGTTACATTTTTAAAGTTTTTTTCAAAGATAGTTTGAGGGATTTGTGTTTTCATTGATTTTGTTTCTTGAACTCCAAGAAGATGGATATCATGTTCATCTACCCATTTAAGAGCTTCTTTTTTATCAACTGCTCGGATACCATTTACATTCCATGATACAAATTTATATTTATTCATTTAAAACCTTATAATATTTTTTAAAGTTTTTATTATAGCTAAGATTATTTTAGTTCAAAGTTTTGTGAAGAGAAATAAATATGTACCTAAAAAGATACATATCTATTTTTATTATCTTTTGTTGATAATATCTTTTTTAAGTACGTCTATTATTGTTTTTGGTTCACATCTTTTTCTGTGATTTGCATCTACAAAAGCATAAATGATTTCATAATTTTTATTTACAATATAAGTTGCAGGTAGTGGCAAAGCATATGTTCCATTTCTATTTGCTTCAATAATATCGATTTTAAGTTTTTCATAAATAGGAATAACTTCATCACTTAAAGTATAAGCGATTCCAAAATCTTTAGCTATGGTATTATTTTTATCATAAAGAATATCAAAATTTAAAGAGTGCTTTTCACTTAAATAAAGTGATTTATCTTGTGTTTGAGGACAAATTGTAACAAGTGTAGCATTCAAGATTTTTAGTTGAGAAACAATTTTTTGTAAAGCTAGTAGTTGAAAGTTACTATAAGCAGACCAAGAACCTTCAAAAAAACTCAATACTGTATATTTGTTCTTTTCTACTACATCTTTTATGTTTATTATTTTTTTATTTTGATTTGATAGTGAGAATTCTGGAATTTTATTTCCAACATTAAGTGCTTTGCTAAAAATATTTGATTCTTCTAATTTTTTAATTGCACCATTTAATATATCTTGAGTTTCTTTCGGGACTTTCCCTTGAAATTCTGTTAGATAATTTTCTATTTCTTTTTCCAACGTAGCCATATAAACTCCTCATGTGAAAAGATTATCTCTTTTTTTCACAACTTAAAATAAAATATTTTGTCAGCATTATAAAGAAAGCTAACTTTAAATTAATTGTATTATATTACAAAAATATAATATTTTTGGGAAGTTTTATGAATCAAGAGTTAATTTTAGGTTTAATTACCTTTTTAACCTCCACAGTTGCAGGTGTTGTTGGTATTGGAGGAGGTATGATGTTAATTGCAATTTTACCTTCATTTTTACCACTTAATGCTCTTATTCCAGTACATGGTTTGACTCAAATGTCTAGTAATTTTAGTCGTGCTGTATTTGGATACAAGGATGTTAAGTTAGAAGTCATTCCAAAATTTTTATTTGGATCACTATTTGGTATTGGTTTTTTTGCTTCAATTTTGTATTTTATCTCTTTAGATTATGTACCATTTTTTATTGGGGTTTATATACTTTTATCTCTTTGGTCTGAAAAATTCAATGAAAAACTTAAAAAATACGAAAGCTATTTTTTGGCAGGATTTTTTCAAACGGGACTTTCTATTGTTGTAGGGGCAACAGGACCTCTTACTATGACACTACTATTAAAAGATTATAATGATAAAAATATAGTTGTGGCAACAGGAGCAGCTTTGATGAGTATTACTCATACTTTAAAGGTCTTTGCTTTTATGTTTTTTGGTTTTGTATTTTTTGATTATATTGGAATTTTAGTTGTAATGATAATTGGAGCAATAGTAGGGAGTTGGACAGGTACAAAGTTAAGAGATACTATTGATGGTAAAAAGTTTATTATGTTTTTAAAAGTTTTATTATCGTTATTGGCAATAAAAGTAATAGTTAGTGTATTAATTTAAAATTAATACACAAGCTTATAATCCTAGCTCTTTTAACTCTTTAAACTCTTTTTCTTCAATTACTTCTGTTTTAGGTTCTTTTTTCTTTTTTAATTGATTGCTTAAACTGTTTGAATTCATATTTGAAAGTGAATTTTTATCTTTTAATAAGTTATCAGATTTGCCACCATGCATATCTATTTTACCACTATTTTGATTTGAGTAATTATAATTTGCAAAAACTAAAGTTGTAAAAAGTATGCTAAAAAGCAAAGTTTTCATAGTATTTTCCTAACTTAGATAAAATAGTGCAAAACTAAAAGTATGCAAACTATTGATAAAAGTGTTTGCACAGTTATAATTGAAGACATTAACCCCACATCTCCACCAAGTTGACGTGCTAATATAAACGAAGAAGGTGCAGTAGGTAATACTCCAAAAAGTACTAAAATAGACAACATCATACCATCTATTCCAAAAAACTTTCCAAATAAAAAGATTAAAATAGGAAAAATAAGATGCTTCCCTAAACTTGAGATAATAACTTCACTTTTTGAAGATTTTATCTCTTTTATTACAAGTCCAAAACCAACAGATAGAAGTCCCATTGGAAGTGCAGCTTTACTTAATATTTCTAAAGTATTATTTAAAACTACAGGAAGATGAATCCCTAAAAAGTTTATACTTCCACCAACTACACAAGCTACTATTAAAGGGTTTGTAATAATTGATTTTAACAGATATAAGAAGTTTAATTTATCATTTGTAATATAAATAGCAAATATACTTATACATAAAATATTGATAAATGGAATTGCAAATGTAAGTATAATTGCAGAATAGACTAAACCTTCATTCCCAAATATAGATGCTGATAGGGCTAAAAATACATAAGTATTAAATCTTATTGCTCCTTGTACCATAGATGTAAAAGCACTTGGTGCAGATGGGATAATTTTATTTATAATTATAAGAATAATCATAGTAAAAAGTATTGCTAGTAATGCTGATGCTACAAAGCCAAAGCTATTTTCTGAATCAAGGGATGCTGTCGAAAGTTTATAAACTAAAAGTGAAGGCATAAGTACATAATATGTCAGTTTATCTGCTTGTGGCCAAAATTCATGGGATGGAAATTTTATTTTTTTGAAAAAATAGCCTATTAGAATAAGGCTAAATACAGGGATTAGTGCTGAAAAAATATGTATCATAAAAAAATCTTTTTATTAATTTGAACAGAATATTATCATATTATCAATAAATTATAAAACAAACCCACTTTTTAAACTCTTTGGAATGTTAGAATTTTTTTTTGCAAAAAGGAGAACATAAATGTTAGCAGAAATAAATACATTCCTAAATGATTTGATTTGGGGATCGCTTTTAATTTACTTACTACCAATTCTTGGTATCTTTTTTACAGTAAGTTCTAGATTTGTACAATTTAGATATTTCTTTAAAATGTTTCACATTTTAAGAGAAACTGTACATGATAAAGATGGACATATTAGTTCATTTCAAGCACTTATGTTAAGTGTTGCTGGTCGTGTTGGTGGTGGAAACATCGCTGGGGTTGCAGTTGCAATCACACTTGGTGGTGCTGGAGCTGTGTTTTGGATGTGGGTTATTGGACTTGTAGGAATGGCGACAAGTTTTTTTGAATGTTCATTGGCACAACTTTACAAAGAAAAAGATGAATTAGATTCTTGTGTTTATAGAGGTGGACCTGCTTATTATGCTACAAAAGCATTAGGTCAAAGATGGTTAGGTGTGGTTATCTCTATATTATTAATGATTACATTTGGTTTTGCTTTTAATGCAACACAATCATTTATTATTTCTACTTCATTTGAAGCATCATTTAACTTACCAACATGGATTAGTGGTGTTATTTTAACACTTGTATTTGGTATCACTATTTTTGGTGGAGTAAAAAGAATTGCTAGAATGTCAGAAGTTATTGTTCCTATCATGGCTGTTAGTTATTTACTTATTGCTTCAGTTGTAATTGTTTTAAATTTTAGTGAAATCCCAGCATTAATTACAAGAATCATAACAGAAGCATTTAGCCCAAGTTCTGCAATTGGTGGTGGAATTGGTGCAGTTATTTTACAAGGTGCAAAAAGAGGAATGTTTTCAAATGAAGCAGGTTTAGGTTCTGCTCCAAACGTTGCAGCGGTTGCTTATGTTGGTCACCCAGTTCAACAAGGAATTGTTCAATCATTCTCTGTATTTATTGATACAATTATATTATGTTCTTGTACAGCATTTATTATTCTTTTATCAGGTGCTTATGTTCCAGGTGCTCAAGGTGTTCAAGGGGTATTATTAACTCAAACTGCATTAATTGAGCATATTGGACCATTAGGTGGTTACTTTGTAACTTTTGCATTATTTTTATTTGGTTTTTCTTCAATGATTTATAACTACTACTTAGCTGAAAATAGTTTAAACTTTTTTAGCAAAGGAAATGCAACATCATTTAATGTATTTAGAATAATTTGTATTGCATTAATTATTTGGGGTTCAATGCAAGATTTAGGTTCAATCTTCTCTTTTGCTGATTTATCTATGGGATTATTAGCTATTATTAATATGGTTGTTATTGCATTATTATACAAACCTGTATTAAAATTAATTAGAGGATATGAAAGACAACTTAAAGAAGGAATTGTACCTGTTCTTAGATATAATGATTATAGTGAATTTAAAATTGATAAAGCTATTTGGAAAGAGATAGTTGATAATATTAATGATAAAAAATCATAAATCAGTATAAGGTGTGAGATGATTCTCACACTTTACATTCAAGGAAAAAAAGTGTTTAATAAAGACGGGATACCATTTTTTATAATAATAATACCGTTTTTGACTATTGTTTTTTGCTTATTCTTTATTAGCTCTTACTACTTAAAAGTTTCACAAGAGAACTTTGACAAAGATTTAAAAAACTACGTAGAAATTTATATACAAGAAAATAAAAAAAGCGATAAATTAACAGAAATTATAAAAAATAAAACAGAACTATATGAACAAAGTAAAGAAAAATTTTTATATTTTGTTATTGTATTAGGTTTATGTGTTTTAGTTTTTATGATTTTATTTACTCTTTTAATGATTACTATAATTAGTGATATTGTAAAAAAATATGTAAAAAAAGTGAGAGAAGAAGAGATTAAGTTAAAAAATCTAAATGAAACACTAGCTTCTAAAGTTGCATTTGGAATTGAAGTTGGTAAGAAAAAAGATAAAGCAATACTTCAACAATCAAGATTGGCAAAAGTAGGTTCAATGATTTCTATGATTGCTCATCAGTGGAGACAACCACTAAGTGAGTTATCTGGTATTTTGATGGAACTTGAAACCGCAACTAGATTTAAAAAAGTCGATGAAAAACATATTTTAAATTCTATTGATAGAAGTAATGAAATGATTGATTTTATGTCAAATACTATTGATGATTTTAGAAATTTTTATAAGCCAGATAAGAAAAAAGAGTATTTTTGGATTAGTGATGCTTGTAAAAAAGCACTTAATTTAGTGGATGCAACATTGCATAATCTTTCCATAGAATTGCTTTTAGATATAAAAAATGACAAAAAAATATTTGGATATCCAACAGAGTATTCACAAGTTATTTTAAATCTTATAAGTAATGCAAAAGATATTTTGGCAGAAAAAAAGATATCTGATCCTAAAATTAGTATTACAATAGATTCTAAAGGTATGCAAAGTATCGTAACCATAAAAGATAATGCAGGTGGAATAAATGAAGAGAATCTTGATTTGATTTTTGATCCTTATTATAGTACTAAAGACTCCACAAAAGGAACAGGACTTGGACTTTACATATCAAAAATAATTATTGAAAATAATATGGGTGGAGATTTAAGTGTTGAAAATGATGATGAGGGAGCAATTTTTAAAATAATAGTATTAGGAATAGATATATGAATGATGAATTAATAGAAAAGTTAAAAGATATAAGTATATTATGTGTAGAAGATGAAAGTGGTATTAGAGAGTTTATTGTAAATACTTTAAAATATTATTTTAAAGAAGTATATGAAGCTAAAAATGGTTATGAAGGTTATGAATTATATCAAGAATATAAACCTAAAATAGTTTTATCTGATATTGAAATGCCAAGAATGAGTGGAATTGATCTTGTAAGAAAGATACGTAGAGATGATTTATCAACTATGGTTATTATGTTAACTGCATATTCAAGTGAAGAGTACTTGATGAATCTAATAAATTTAAATGTTGACCATTTTATTTTAAAACCTTTAAATTCAAAAAAATTAAATGAAGCCTTACTTAAATATATAGATAAAAATCTTAGAGAACAAATATTTTTACATGATGATTTAAAACTTGATTTATCTAAAAGAATACTTATTTATAAAGAAAATGAAGTAATACCTTTAAGAAAAAGAGAACAAGATTTTCTATATCTTTTATATAAAAATAAGAATTCAATAACAACTTATGAGCAAATAGAAGTTGAATTATGGCAAGATAAATTTATGACAAGTCATGCCTTAAAATCTTTTATTAAAGAGATTAGGCATAAAATGCCAATAAATATAATAAAAAATGTATCACAAGCTGGATATATTTTTGAAAAAGAGTAATATTTTTATATAAAAATTCTAAATAAAGACATCATATGCAATTTTTAAAAACTCATTGGAATAAGCTGTTAATTATTTTTTTATCAATAATTATAATATTTTTTGCTTTTTCTTATACTTTGGATATAAAAGGCAAAGAGTTAGTTGATAAAAGTTTTACACAATCAGTGATTGTTTTTGGAAGTGCAAAAGCTTTAAATGCTGTGATTTCTCTCGCTCAAGGTACTGAACTAGATTTACCTTTTTTAACTGTAGCTATTGGAGAAGTTTTAGATCCTATAAATGATCTAGTAGAACAATTTTCTTTTGTTATGTTAGCTAGTATGACTTCTCTTGGTATTCAAAAAATAATGATGAATTTTGTTACAAATGATTTATATAATTTTATTTTACTTTTTACTTTAGTGATTTTAAATGTGTGGTTATTTTATAGATTTTCAAAAGATGAACGATTTAGAACACTATTTTTTAAAGTTACTATAATACTTATTTTTCTTCGTTTTGCAGTTCCACTCATAGGTTTAGTAAATGATTTTGCATATAATAGTTTTGTAAAGCAAGATTATAATATTAGCCAACTAAATGACAATATTCTAAAAGTAAAAGATGAAGTTAATCAAGTAACAGTAAATACAATCCAACAAAAAGAAAATAGCTCTATTTTTAATAAAATTGCAGAAAAATTTGATTCAGATTATTACTCAAAAAAAGTAGATGAATATAAAAAAGCAGTTGATAATTCTAGTGAGTATATAGTCTCTTTAATTATTGCTTTTGTATTTCAAACTATACTTCTTCCTCTTATTTTTCTTTTTATTTTATATCAGTTTGTTAAAGGGATTTTTAACTTAGGCAAATAATAAGCCACAACTACTTTTCACTACTTTTTCACTACTTTGTAATACAATTTTTTTTTGGAGGTGTATTGCATTGAACAACATTATTAATACAGAAAAAATAGTGACAACTGTTAGTTATGAAAGAGATAAATTAATAAAAATATCACCTAAAATACTATTTTTAGGTGAAAGTTTAAGCTACTCCATATACAAAGAAAATGAAGAAAATATATTTAATAAATTTTTAGGATTTGAAGACAACTATGATAAAAGAACTGTTGAGTCTTTAGAAACTGAAAATATAGAAAATTTATATATTAAACATGAAGATTTTGATAAATATTCAAATGATATAAATAAGTATCTCTTTTCTATTTTAAACAATAAAGAAAATACACCATTAATAAAATCAGAACTTATGCACGAATTAGCAAACGATACCATGCAAGATTTATTGGTTGGTGAAGTTACAAAAAATAAGATAAATCACATATCTGAAATTGTTAGTAGTAGTGTTGATTTTATATTAAATGATTCAAATGCACTAAAATCTATGATTGAAGTTACAAGTCATGATTATTGTACATATACACATTCTGTTGATGTTTCAACATATGCTTTAGCCTTTGGAGCATATTTAGGATTAAGTGAAAATCAACTCAAATCAATAGGAAAAGGTGCCATGTTGCATGATTTGGGTAAGAAAAATATTCCTTTATCTATTTTAAATAAAAAAGGAAAATTATCAGATGAGGAGTTTGAAATTATGAAAAACCATCCCTCTTATGGTGTTGATATTCTTCGTGAAATGGGAGAAGAAGAGGAAGGTGTACTTTCAATAGTAGAACAGCATCATGAAAAAATAAATGGAAAAGGTTATCCAAAAGGATTGGAATATATTCAAATTCATCCATTTTCACAGATTGTAGCTATCTGTGATATTTTTAATGCTTTGACTACAAAAAGATCATATAAAGAACCAATGTCAAGTTTTGAAGCTATTAAACTTATGTATGTACATATGAAAGATGAGTTAAATCTAAAGTTGTTAGCAAAATTTATTAATTTTTTAAAAAAATAATTAAAAGGAGACAAATTTGAGTGCTAAAAGAATAATTGATATAATAAAAGATGATAAAAATTTTAATTCAAAATCAGATTTAGATTATTTTGGACTTATAAATATTTTTCTTCGATTAGATATAATTTGTCCAAATGAAAATCATTGGTTTATTTTATGGGAAGATTTGAAAAACTATTCTCAAGATAAAGAGTATTTACCTATAGCTTATGTGGCTACTTCATGGCATTATACGACTGATACCCAAAAGCGGGAAAGATTTTTTGAGCATCTTAAATTTGCAGAAGAAAAAAATGTTCTTAAAAAGGCTATTAATTATCTTCTAAATCTTACTATTGATGATTTTAATATTGAATTAAATTTTTATTTTTAGAATAGTTTATTGTAAAGGGTTATTTTGTGATTAGATTTTTATTTCTAGTCTTTATATTATTTAATTATCTTTTTTCTGATTCTATAAAAGTAGAACTTCAATGGAAACATCAATTTGAATTTGCTGGATTTTATGCTGCTTTGGAAAAAGGGTATTATAAAGAGGTGGGCTTAGATGTAGAACTTTTAGAGAGAGACCTATCTGTTCCTTTTGGTGAAAAATGTTTAAAAAATGAAGTACAGTTTTTTATAGCTTATAGTAGTATAATCCGAGATATTCAAAATAAAAAACCATATTTATTGGTAGCAAACTATCTTAAAAGATCACCCCTAGCACTTGCCGTTAAAAAAGATATTTTAGTTCCAGAAGATTTAAAAAACAAAACTATTGTAGCATCAAAAGAAGAAATAGAAAGTGCTAACTTTAGAAAAATGTTTTTAGAACACGGAATTAAAGAGGGTGATTATAATTTGATTCAAAACTCTATGGATTTTGAAGATTTTAATTTTGGCAAGGTAGATGCTATGTCTATATATATTACAAATGAGCCTTATTATTTAAGAAAAAAGAATATCCCTTTTGTAATAATGGATCCAGCTCACTATGGTGGAGAGCTTCTTTATGACGTAAATTTAGTTACAACAAAAAATTATGCTGAAAATCATCCTAAGGTGGTAAAAAACTTTGTAGAAGCTACAAATAAAGGCTGGAAATATGCCTTAGATAACAAAGAAGAGATAGTTAATATTATTTTAAAAAAATACAATACCCAACATAAAAGTAAAGAACATCTTCTTTTTGAAGCAGAAGAAATAGAAAAACTTATGGAGCCAGATGGATATGAGATTGGTAGTATTGATTTAAATAGAATTAAAAAAATAGAAGAGCTTTATATAAGTTTAGGGGATACAAAAGAGTTTATAAATCCTGATAAATTTGTTTTAAATCAAAGTAAAAAGGGCATCTCTTCATATCAAGAAAGAGAACAATTTAGTACATCTTCAAATAAAAAAATTTCACAAATATATTTTACAGAAGAAGAAAAAAAGTGGTTAAAAAAACATCCAATTATCAAAGTTAGTAGCGAGTTTGATTGGCCACCAATGGATTACCATGAAGAGGGTAAACCTGCAGGATATAGCATAGAATATTTAAATCTTATTGCTAAACAAGTTGGAGTCAAGTTTGAGTTTGTTTCTGATAAATGGAGTAGTTTAGTAAGAAGATTTAAAGAGCATGAAATAGATATTATTCATTCTTTAGCAAAGACAAAAGAGCTTGAAAAATATGGAGAGTTTATACCTTTTTTAAAATTACCAGGTTATTTTATTATTAGAAATGATATTTTAGAACCAAGAACAATCGAAGACTTATATGGAAAGACAGCTATTTATTTTAAAGGATGGCAAAGTAGTGAATTGTTGAAAAAAAAATATCCTCAATTAAAATTTTATGAAGTTTCTACAACTGAAGAAGGATATGAAGCCGTTGCTACAGGTAAAGCTGATTTTTTATTAGATCAACGACCAAGTGCATTTTATATGATACAAAAAAATAGATTTTATAATCTAAAAGTTGCAGGAATTTTTGAAAAAGACAACAAAACAGGTTTACATATTGCGGTACGAAAAGATTGGTCTCTCTTTGCAAATATACTACAAAAAGCTATGAATTCTATTTCACTAAATGAAATGAATAAATTAAATAAAAAATGGCATATTTGGGATGATAAATTAGAAATACTTTCATTTAAAGAGCGTGAATTTCTTAAAAATCATGGAGATATACAACTTTGTGCAGACTCTGTATGGCAACCTCTTGATTATATTGATAAAAAAGGAAAATATTCAGGTGTTGGGGCAGAGTTTATAAAATTATTCTCTAAAAAAATAGGACATAAAATTGTTAATTATCCTGCAAAAAATTGGCAAGAAGTATTAGAAGCTGCAAAAGAAGGTAAGTGTGACATAGTATCAATGATCGCTAAAACTTCAAGTCGTGAAAAATATCTATCTTTTACTACTCCTTACTTTTCAAGTCAAAATGTAATAGCAACCCGTGAAGATGTTTCTTATATTGAAGATTTATCAAAATTTAAAAATGAGAAATTTGGAATAATTAGAGGTTATGCTTCCATAGAATTATTAAAAAAGAAATATCCTAGTATTAAATTAGTTGAAGTAAGTTCAGTAAAAGAGGGGCTTATAAAAGTAGAGGATAAAGAAATTTTTGGTTTTATTGATACTATTCCTACTATTGCATGGCATATTCAAAAGATAGGATTTATACACCTTAAAATTTCAGGAGATACTGGAATCCCTTTGGAACTAAGTCTTGGCATAAAAAAAGAACTTCCTATACTTCATGACATTTTCCAAAAAGCAGTAGATTCTATAAAAGATAGTGAAAAAGAAACTATTTTAAAACATTATATCAATGTACGTTATGATAAAGGGGTTGACTATACATTATTATATAAAATTTTAATTTTTATCCTAGTTGTTTTTGCTTTTATTTTATATCATACTATCCAAAAAGAAAAATTAAACAAAGAATTACAAAAAAAGGTAAAAGAGGAGTTAGAAAAATCAAGACAAAAAGATAATCTGATTTTTCATCAAAATAAGCTTATATCAATGGGAGAAATGATAGAAAACATAGCTCATCAATGGAGACAACCACTTTCGCAGATAAATGCTTCGGTGCTTATTATAGATGATGAGATGTCAGATAAAGGGTTTAGCTCTGAAATTATGGAAAAAGAGTTGGATGAAATAGAGAAGATGACAAAATATATGTCTCAAACTATAGATGATTTTAGAAATCTACTTTCCCAAGATAAGTTTAAAGAAATATTTGCTTTAGAAGATGTGATAAATGAATCTTTAGCAATTGTAGAATCATCTTTAAAATATCATCATATAAATCTTGAAAAGAAAATTCAAAACAATTTTAATATTTGTGGTTATAAAAGTGAATTGTTGCAAGTACTGCTTGTAATCCTAAATAATGCCAAAGATGTTTTGATTCAAAATAAAATAGAGTATCCTAAAATATTGGTACACTTATATTCTAATGATGAGTCGATATTTATAGATATGATTGATAATGGAGGGGGAATAGATGAAAAAAATATCAACAAAATATTTGAGCCATATTTTACAACAAAACATAAAGCACAGGGGACGGGATTAGGATTATATATATCAAAAATAATAGTAGAGCAAGGTATGCAAGGAAAATTAGAAGTTGAAAATATTAATGAAGGTGCATGCTTTAGAATAAAATTTAATAAGGATATTAATGAGTAATGAACAAAAACCTTATAGCATTCTTTTTATAGAAGATGAGGATGATATTAGAAAAAAATATATAACTTATTTTCAAAAATGGTTTAAAGAAGTTTATGAGGCAAAAGATGGAGAAGAAGCATATAAAATATATAAAGAAAAAAAGCCACATATTTTGATAATAGATATAAATTTACCTAAACTTAATGGTTTAGAACTTTTAAAAAAGATTAGAGAAAAAGACCATACTACAAAAGCTATAATGCTTACAGCCCATTCTGATACGCACTATTTATTAAGTGCAACAGAATTAAAGCTTACAAAATATTTAGTAAAACCAATAACTAGGGTAGAGTTAAAAGAGGCTTTAAATTTAGCTATGGAAGAGCTGGATAATTTTAATATAACATCTAAAAGAATTGTTAATCTAAAAGATAATTATTATTGGAATGTTGAAACAAGTGAATTGTACAATAATAATCAACTCATCTCTTTAACAAATAATGAAACGAAAATTGCAGAAATATTATTTTCAAATATAAATCAGACAATAACTTATGATAATATTATTTTGTATGTATGGGAAGATAATTTTGAAAGGAATTTTTTAGATACATTAAAATCAACTATAAAAAATCTTAGAAAAAAATTGCCTGAAAATAGTATTAAAAATATTTTTGGTTTGGGTTATCGTATAGAAAATAGCTAAATAACACCACTTTTTGTACTAAAGTTTTATTTTCATTAGTTTAAAAGTATTAAAATAATAAACTAAAGCATAATAAGTAGATATTTAGGATTTATGTGTGTTAGATGAAAAAGTTATAAATGATGGTGCTAGGTATAAATTTGATGATTTAGTTGATATTACTGAATTTGATGAATTATTACAAAGTTTTTATAAAGCAACTAAAATCCCAAATGGCTTAGTCAATAATGAGGGGAAAATTATAACTCAAGCTGGTTGGG
This sequence comes from Arcobacter sp., assembly GCF_050300555.1. Taxonomy (NCBI): domain Bacteria; kingdom Pseudomonadati; phylum Campylobacterota; class Epsilonproteobacteria; order Campylobacterales; family Arcobacteraceae; genus Arcobacter; species Arcobacter sp. Next base: position 34,435 of record NZ_JBNKXY010000017.1, on the reverse strand, counting down.
TTAGTGCCTGTTCCTTATTTCATCGTGTTAATTCTGAATCCAGTAATTGTTGTGAAGAGAGTAATCTTTCTTTGATGAAAAATTTACATGAGGGAGAAGTTAGTTACTCAAAATGTAAAAATGGTCTTATTGATTATGCCACTCCTATTGTGATTGATGGAAAAATACTAGCAACAGTTTTTTTAGGACAAGTTTTAGAAGAAAAACCTAATGTTGATTTTTTTATTGAACAAGCTAAAAAATATAACTATGATGAAAAACAATACTTAAAAGCAATAAATAGTGTTCCAATAGTTACAAGAGAAAAGATGGAAGCACTTATGGATTGTATTGTAAAAATGGTGCAAATGTTAGCTCAAAATAAGTTATCAAAATTAAATGAATCAAAATTGAAATTTCGATTAGAAAAAAGTACTAAACAACAGATTCAATTAAAAGATATCTTAGATTTTTCTCCTGTGGGAGTTGGATGGTCAAATCAAGATGGAAAAATAGAGTATGTAAATCATCAATTTACAAAACTATTTGGCTATACCATTGAAGATTTACCTGACCTTGATACTTGGTATAAAAAAGCATATCCCGACATAAGATACAGAAACGAAGTTATTGTTCCTTGGCATAAAGAAGTTGCTTCTTCTATTCGAGGAGGTACATCTTGTCCTGAATTAGAGGTAACAGTAACTTGTAAAGATGGCAGTGAACGTAGAGTTTTTATAAGAGTTTCTTGGATTGGAAATAAACGTTTAGTTAATTTTAGTGATATAACAAATCATTGGAAAAGTGAACTAAGAAATCGTGCCCATGACCGTATGTTAGAAATGGTGGCAAAAGGTTCTAATTTAAATGATATTCTTTTCAATATTGTTCAAACCATAGAATCTGAAGACCCAACGTCTTTATGTAGTATATTATTATTGGATTGTGATAAAGAACATCTGAAAACAGGAGTTTCATCTGCTAATCTTCCTAAATTTTATAATGAAGCAATTGATGGTATCAAAATTGGTGTAGGTGTTGGCTCTTGTGGTACTGCTGCTTTTCTTGGAGAACGTATTATTGTAGATGATATCTTAACTCATGAGTACTGGCAACCATATTTAGATTTAGCAATAAAAGCTAATTTAAAAGCTTGTTGGTCTGAACCAATAATCTCTTCTAGTGGTGAAGTTTTAGGTACATTTGCAATATATCATAAAGAACAATGTTGTCCAAATTTAATGGATATTGAAAGAATTACTTTTGCTGCAAATATAGCTGCTATTGCTATAGAAAATAGAAATGTAAAATTTGAATTAGAGCATAGAGCATATTATGATTATCTTACAAATCTACCAAATAGAAGATATTTTATAGAGCGTAGTGAAGTAGAGTTATCTAGGTTTCATAGATATAAAGGGCAGTTATCTATAATGATGTTTGATATTGATTTTTTCAAAAAAATCAATGATAAATATGGTCATAGTACAGGAGATTTAGTTTTAGAAAAAATATCTGATATAAGTCGTGAACTTTTAAGGGATGTGGATATTATAGGTCGTATTGGAGGAGAAGAGTTTTCTGTTTTATTACCTCAAACAAGTGTTGATGAAGCAGTAAAAGTAGCTGAACGATTACGTATGAAAATTTTTGAAACACAGATAGTTTTAGAAAATGAAATATCATTGAGCTTTACAGCCTCTTTTGGGGTAGCTAGTGCAAATAATTGTGATAATATTGATAATCTTTTAAATAGAGCTGATTTAGCCTTATATGATGCAAAAAATAGTGGACGAAATAGGGTCTGTCTTTATACAAAAGAAAATAGTTAAACTACTAAAATATGAGCAATTCAATAAACGAAAATATAAGAAAAGTAAATCTTAATGATGTGGATGATTTAAGTAAATTATCAAATAGTTTATTGGGTTTTATTTTTGAAAAAGATGCTCCAAAGTGGTTTGTTGATGAGATATCATCAAAAGCTTTTAAAGAGAGAATTTTAGATAAAACTTATGAACAATTTGTATATATAATAGATAAAAAAATTGTAGGACTTCTTACTATAAAAGATAAAAATCAAATTTTTCATTTGTTTGTTGATTCAAATTATCATAAGAAAGGTATAGCAAAAAAGTTTTGGGAATTTACTAAGATGACTTATAATACTGAAAATATGAAAGTTAATGCCTCTTTATATGCTATAAAAGTTTATGAATCATTTGGTTTTGTAAAACAAGGTGAAGAAAAACTTTTTCAAGAACTGAAATATCAACCTATGGTATATAAAAGCTAAAATAATGACAATTACCTTACCTAATTATATATTGGAAAATAAAGAGTTATATCAAATTATTAGTGATGACAAGATATTAGTATCAAAGTCAACAATATATAAAAAAGATAAACTTTTTTTACGAAATAGTGTGCATATTGCTATTTTATTAATCAATGGTGGTAAAACTTTACATCTTAAAAACAGTGATATTAGTATCGATACTACTGATATACTTTATTTGTCTCAAGGTAACTATTTTATGAGTGAAATAATTGGGAATGAAAATGGTTATGAATCTATATTAGTATTTTTTGATGATGAGTATGTTTTTAATTTTATTAAAAGATATAATATCACTGTAGATACAGATGAACAAGAAGATGTTTTACCATTAAAAAGAGATGAGTTTATAAATACTTGTATTGGTACTATAAATAAATATTTTGAAAAAAACATAGAAAATAGTATCGATTTAGTAAAACTTAAACTTGATGAGATATTTTTATACTCCCTTTCAAAAGATAAAGAAAAATTTGCTGCTTTTTTAAATAAAATTATTCAAACAAAATCTTCAAGAATCAAATATATCTTAGAAGAGAATCTTGATATTATAAATAGTGTTGATGATATGTGTAAACTTACAAGGCTGAACTCAAAAGCTTTGCGAAAAGAGATGAATAGACTATATAATAAAAACCCAAAAGAGTGGTTAGATGAAAGAAGACTTCATAGGGCTGTAACACTTCTTAAAAATACTCAAAAAAGCATATCTCAAATAGCAACTTCATGTGGATATTCAAGTGTATCTTGGTTTATTATCCAGTTTAAAAAATATTATAAAATGACTCCCTTACTTTATAGAGAACAAAAAGTAAGAGAGTAAGATTATTATTTATTTTACTATTTCAAACTCTTTTGTAAAAAAAGCAGTAGATTTTGAAAAATTTAAAAATTTTGCTTCATCATCTAAAAATACAGTACGTAATTTTACACCTTCTTCTGAACTTATCGCTTCAATAAATTCTTTTTCTGATTCCCACCAAAGTTCAGCAATTCCATCGTATTCTAATTCTGGCATTTGTCTTGATTTTCTTACATTTTCATTTAATGAAGAATCTATTGTATGGCTTTGAGTATATTTTTTGACATTATATGTTTTTGCAAATTTTTTTAGTAACTCTCCATGAGTATTTAGCCAATACTCTTGAAATTCTTTTCTAGTCATATCATCTTTTTTTGTAACACACATTATTAGTTTTATCATTAAAAATATCCTTTTATATTTATATTATGTTTTGTAATAATAAATAGAAATACCTTAATTTTGTGTGAATATTCATAAAAATATTATAAAACTATCTTTTTGAATTTTATAGAACAAAACTTATAAAAAAAGATACTTTTCTTATACTGTTAAATTTCAAATTCTTTTATAATCTTCTCAAATAAAAAAGGAGATTATATGAAAACTACATTATTTATTTTTGCAACATTACATCCCAAAAAGGAGAGTTTTGATAAAGCAAAAGAGATATTAAAATTAATTATTGATGATACAAGAAAAGAATCAGGTTGTATAGAATTTAATCTATATGAGGACTTAGAATCTAATAAGTTATATTTATATGAGCAATGGAGTGATGAGTTATCATTAAACAATCATTTTACATATCATTACACTTTAAAAGCACTTGAAGATATAAAAAATCATTTAGAAAAACAAACAGATGTTATAAAAATGGAGAAAATAAAATGAAATCAGATAGATATAAAAAAGGTTGGGAAAAATTAAAAGAAGTAGATGGAAGTGCTGGAGAGAAAGTAATCGAGTCACTAAATGATATAGCACCAGACTTTGCAGATATACTTATAGGAATGTTTGGAGAAATCTATGGAAGAAAAGCCTTAGATTTAAAATCAAGAGAAATAGCAACTATTGCTGCACTTACTGTTATGGGAAATGCAGCACCACAACTAAAAGTGCATATTCATGCAGGATTAAATGTAGGGTGTACAAAAGAAGAGATTTTAGAAGTAATTATGCAAATGTCCACATATGGAGGTTTCCCTTGTGCTTTAAATGGATTGTTTGCAGCTAAGGAAGTTTTTGATATATAAGACTTAGAAAATAACTTTATTTGTATTGTGCTAGGTCTTATTTACTCTAATATAATTTTTTCACTACTTTTTCACTAGTATAAGTTAGAATTAACGGTTTTATATAAAATAATATTTTTACTATGTAAAAAAACGTAATTTAAACTAAAAAATAATTAGGAGAAAAAGTTGAGTATAAAGTTAAAACTACTAATATCAATATCAGCAATGGTGGCATTGTCATACATCATACTAGGGTATATGATGCTTTCAAACAGTTATACAGATAATTATAACAATTTAAAGAGTAAAGAGAAATTTCTTTCTACTGAATCAGCAAAATATGTTAATGATTATTTAAACTCTAAAGCAGATGTAATAAAATCTATTGCTAATCAATTGTCATCTTATGATTCTGAAAATTCTAAGGAAGAGATTAAAAACATGTTAGTAGCTGGAAAAGATGCTGGAGGTTTTGGTTCTGTATATGCTGGGTATGAATCAAATGGTTCAATGCTTAGATGGAGTGGTAGAAATACAATGGCAGCAAAAGATGGATATGACCCAAGAGCAAGACCTTGGTATAAACTAGCTAAAGAGATAAAAAAAGAAGGTGTAACAAAACCTTATATTGATAGTGCAACTAAAAAACTTACAATCTCTATTTTTGCACCAATTATAAAAGATAATAATATGATAGGAGTAGTTGGTTCTGATATATTTTTAGACACAATTGTAAAAACAGTTTTAAATATTTCTATAGAGAATTATGGATTTGCTTATTTAGTTGATGAAAAAGGTAAAATTTTAATACATAAAGATAAAAAAATGCTAGATAAGCAAAGTGATATTTTAAAATCATTTAGAACATCAGATGATAAGTTTGGTGAAATCAATGGAAAACTTGTAGCATTTTCAAAGATTGAAGTTGCAAATTGGTATCTATGTGTAGAGCTTGATAAAGAAAAAGCATTTAAAAAAATTTATAATAGTCTATATACTTTTGGTATCTCTTCTATTATTTTTCTAGTTTTGACTCTTATTATTGTTTTTTTATTTTTAAATAAAGTTTTATCTCCTATAAAAAAAGTTCAAGATGGTATTATTATGTTTTTTGAGTATCTTAAAGGAAAAAATGACCATTTAAACGAACTTGATATAGATTCAAAAGATGAATTTGGAGTTATGGCAAAAGAGATAAATAAAGGTATAAAATCTCTTAGAATATCTTTTGAAGAAGATAAAGCCATACTAAATGAAATAGTTCAGGTACTTGGTGAATTTGAAAAAGGTGACCTTTCTCAAAGATTAACATTGCAAGTATCAAACCCAACACTAAGTAGGCTAAAAACTGAATTAAATAACATGGCAGATAATTTACAAAAAAATATTTACAATGTACTTTTAGTTTTAGAAGAATATTCAAATTATAAATATTTAAATAGTGTAGATGTATCAAGTCTAAAGGACGATTTTTTAAAGCTTTCAAATGGTGTTAATACTCTTGGTAAATCTATTAGTGATATGTTAAAAAAAGATAAAAGTAATGGTTTAGTTCTTCAAACAAGTGCAAATGAACTTATGAATAACGTTGAAACACTTAGTAGTTCTTCAAATAAAGCAGCGGCTTCTTTAGAAGAAACAGCTGCAGCACTTGAAGAGATAACTTCAACTATAGCAAACAATACGGAAAATATAATAAAAATGTCAAACTATGCTAAAGAATTGGCAACTTCTGCAAAAGAGGGTGAATCTTTTGCTAAAAAAACTACAACATCAATGGAACAAATAAATGAAGAGGTAAATGCTATAAATGAAGCAATAAGTGTTATTGATCAAATAGCATTTCAAACAAATATCTTATCACTAAATGCTGCCGTCGAAGCAGCAACCGCTGGAGAAGCAGGAAAAGGTTTTGGTGTAGTTGCACAAGAAGTTAGAAATCTTGCAAATAGAAGTGCTGAAGCAGCTAAAGAGATAAAAAATTTAGTTGAAAGTGCTTCAACAAAAGCAAATGATGGAAAAAATATAACTGATTTGATGATAAAAGGATATGAGAGTTTAAATAATAATGTTTCTAAAACTTTGGAGCTTATTCAAGATGTTGAACAAGCAGGTAAGGAACAACGAGCAGGAATTGAACAAATAAATCATGCTGTTACAAGTCTTGATAGGCAAACTCAAGAAAATGCAGATGTTGCATCAAAAACAAGACAGATTGCAAGTGATACATTAGCTTTAGCTACTGCAGTTGTTGATGATACTCAAAAAAAGAGTTTTTAAAGGTTAAAATAAAAGATGATAGATAAAATCATTTTATTTATATATGTTTATAGTTAGATTTAGAAATTTCTATTATAATTTATTTTTAAAATTTAAAGGGTAAGCATGTTTATAGTCAATTTAACATATATTAAATCATTGGATGAGGTAGATAAATATCTTGAAGCTCATGTAAAGTATTTAAAAGAACAATATGCAAAAAAGAATTTTATAGCTTCTGGAAGAAAAATACCAAGAGATGGTGGAGTGATACTTTCAAAACTTACTTCAAAAGAGAAGTTGCAAGAAATATTGGCAGAAGACCCATTTAATATTGCAAAGTTAGCAAATTATGAAATTATAGAGTTTGTTCCAAGTATGACATCAGTTGAGTTTGAGAATTTAAAAGAAGAAATCTAATCATTATATTTGACATTATTTGATTAATATTCTACAATTCCAAAAAAGTTTTAAAGGAAAAGAATGAGTCAATTACCAAATTGCCCAAAATGTGGGAGTGAATATACATATGAAGATGGGAGTTTACTAATCTGTCCTGAGTGTGCACATGAGTGGTCAAAAGATGCAGGTGAAACAGAAGAAGCTACATTAGTAGTTAAAGATGCAAATGGAACTATATTAAGTGATGGTGATGATGTAACTGTTATCAAAGACTTAAAAGTAAAAGGTAGTTCTTCTGGTATAAAAGTAGGAACAAAAATCAAAGGTATTAGACTTGTTGAAGGAAGTGATGGTCATAATATTGACTGTAAAGTTCCAGGAGTAGGGGCTATAAAACTAAAACAAGAATTTGTAAAAAAATCTTAAAAAAAATATTTTATGAAATATATTTTTCTATTATTTGTTCTGACAACTTTTTTAATGTCAGAGCAAATCAAAGTTACTATCATATATGGTACTCATAAACTTGATAAAGTTGTAAATACTGAATATCAAAATGGGACTACTGCATTAGAGTTATTAAAAAAAATCAGTGATGTTCAAGCTGTAAAAACTGGCAAATATAATTTTGTACGTTCTATTGATGGAGTAAAGTCTGAAGTGGGAGTTTATGGTTGGTTTTATTTGATTGATGGTGAATCAACACATAAAATGGCTGAAAAATTTTTATTGAATAACAATAAAACAATGACTTGGTATATACACAAAGAACAATGCAATTAGTTTGCAAATATTTTTTAAAATGGTAAAAATAAAAAATATATACAATTAACCAAAATCAAGTTAAAATATCGAAAATATAATAATTTAAAGAGTAAAAATGAAATATAAAATTTTTGTAGATGGACAGTTTGGAACGACTGGATTAAAAATAAACGAGATGTTAAAGAATAGAAGTGAATTAGAGCTTCTAACAATAAGTGAAGAAGAAAAAAAAGATATTGAGATTAAGAAAAAGTTTTTAAATGAAGCTGATTTAGTCTTTTTATGTCTTCCTGATGCTGCTTCAAAAGAGTCTGTTGCATTAATCACAAATGAAAATGTGAAAATAATAGATGCAAGTACAGCCCACAGAACAAACCCAGAATGGACTTATGGAATTGCAGAAATAACTCCTACTCAAAGAGAAAAAATAAAAAACTCTAAAAGAGTTTGTGTTCCTGGTTGTCATGCTAGTGGATTTATTATGGCTATGAAACCATTGATTGAAAATGGGATTGTTTTAAAATCACAAAAAATAGTTTGTCACTCTATTACAGGATATAGTGGTGGAGGAAGAGCATTGATTGATGCTTATGAAGATCCAGCAAATAAAGGTAAATTTGATAGTCAAAGACCATATGCTTTAGGACTTAGTCATAAACATTTACCTGAAATGAAGCATGTTTTAGGATTAGAATCAGCTCCATTTTTTACTCCAAGTGTTGGAAACTTTTCACAGGGAATGTTAGTTATGTCTTATTTGATAAAAGATGAACTATCAAAAAAAGTTTCTAAAGACGAAGTAATTTCTATTTATAAAGAGTATTACAAGGGTGAGCAATTTGTAAAAATTATTGAAAATGATATTGAATACCTTGATGATGGTTTTTTAAATGCCATGAATTGTAATAATACAAATACAATTGAAATATCAGTATATGATAGTGAAGATTATATGCTTGTAATTTCAAGACTTGATAACCTTGGAAAAGGAGCTTCAGGTGCTGCTGTTCAAAATATGAATATCATGTTAGGTCTTGATGAAAAGTTGGGTTTAAATATTTAAATGCCAAAACAAAGTTATGAAAAAAGTTGTTTTAATCAGTTAAGGGAAACTTGTAAACAGTATCAAAATTTTTCCGATAAATCATTTGGAGAATTTAGAAAAATAAGCTTTTTAAAAGAGGTAAAAAAAGGTGAGGTCTTACAAGATGTATATTCACCTGCAAAATATATTTATTTTATTTGTAAAGGTATCTTACGCACTTTTTTTTCAAATGAACAAGGTGCAATTTATACTAAAAATTTATTTAGTGAAAACTATTTTTCAGCTTCAAAAGTTTCTCTTATTACTGGGGAAGATTCATATCTTTGCATTGATGCTTTAGAGGATTCTACGCTTATTTATATTGATTTTTTTAAATATAAAAAGCTTATTGAAACTAATGATGAGTTTAAGAATTTTTATATTAATTATTTAGAAAAAAATTGGATAATAGTAAAAGAAAAAAATGAGATATCTTTAATACTTGATGATGCAACAAAAAGATATGAAAACTTTATAAAAAATAATCCAAATATAGAAAATAGAATTCCACTTCACCATATAGCAAACCATTTAGGTATCACTCCTACACAGTTAAGTAGAATTAGAAAAAAGATAAAAGAGAGTTAAGCTATTTGGCTAAGTTTTGAGGTAAACCATTTGCATATGCAATGATATTTTCAAATGCTATTTTAAAATATAGTTCATAGCTATTTTTTTCAACATAACCAAGATGTGGAGTACAAAGTACATTTGGTAAAGTTAAAAGTGGCTCAGACTCTTTTGATATGGGTTCATTTTCATAAACATCTATTGCTGCTTTTTTTGATGGATTATTTAACAGTTCTTCATATAAAGTACCACTTTCAACTAACTCTGCTCGACTTGTATTTACAAATAAAGAATCTTTTTTCATCAATTTTAAGTCCTCTTTCGTAACGCAATTTTTAGTAGCTTCATTAAGTCTTAAATGTAAAGTTATAATATCTGCTTCTTTGAAAAAATGCTCTTTATTATCAGTAGATTCAAATCCATGCTCGTTTGCTAAAGTCCTAGATGCTTCTCTTCCATAAATTAAAATATTCATACCAAAAACTTTTGCGTATTGGGCTATTTTTTGACCAATTTTTCCATATCCCCAAATACCTAAGGTAAGACCATTTAAACTTCTTCCTAAACCTAAGTTCCTTGATTGTTGCCATTTATTTTGTAGCAGGTTTGATACATATTCAGGTATATTTCTAGCAGATGTCATAATAAGTGCCCAACATAATTCAGCTGGTGCGATAGGTGAACCAACTCCTTCTGCAACTTCTACCTTATATTTTTGACATAGTTTTAAGTCTAGGTGATTGCTTATTTTCCCTGTTTGACTAATAAGTTTTAAATTAGGAAGTTTAGATAAAAGTTCTTCAGTGATAATTGTTCTTTCTCTTATAAGTACTAAGGCTTCAAAATCTATTAATTTTGAAGCTAACTCATTTGTATTTTTATATGTGTCATTGAAAATGTGTACATCATGATTATTTAAAATTTTGAAACAATCAAGTGTTCTTACCACATCTTGATAGTCATCTAATATCGCTATTTTCATTTTAATTCCTTTAGCTTAGTTAATCTGTTGTATTTTAACCAATTCAAATAAAAATCAACATATGTAAAGGACAAACTATTTTTTTTTGATTAGTATTTTAATATATATTTCAAAAGGATAATTTTGACAAATCAAATAAAAGCTCATCTTTTACTTCTACTAGCTACTTTTTTAGTAGCAGGTTCATTTATTGCTTCTCAAAAGCTTTCTGGTGTTATTGACCCAATTTCATTGACCCTATGTCGTTTTATTTTTGCAACACTATTTTTAGCTCCGTTAATTTTTATAAATAAAAAATATAGAAACAAAGTTTTATCTACTCTTCCAAGAGGTATGATTATTGGATTATTTTATTCTTTATATTTTATTGGATTGTTTAAAGCTTTGGAAAGTACAACTGCTCTAAATACGGGAACACTTTTTACCCTTGTACCTTTGCTTACAGCAATATTTGCAATCTTTTTATTAAAACAAAAAATAGGGCTAATCCAATTAATAACCTATCTTGTAGGTATAGTTGGAACTTGTATCGTAGTTTTTAAAGGTGATTTACAACTGTTTTTAAAATTTCATTTAAACCAAGGTGATATTATTTTTCTTTTTGCCATTATTTCTATGGCTTTATACTCTATATCTACAAAGTTAGTTCATAAAAAAGGTGATGAACTAATAGTATTAGTTTTTGTAACTTTATTTAGTGGAATTATTTGGATGTCACTTGCTTTATTGTTTATGGAAATACCTCTACAATGGGAAAAAATATCAGGTGATTTGATTTATTATATGCTTTATTTGATTATTGGAGCAACGTTATTTACTGTTTATTTATACCAACAAGCATCAATAAATCTAGGTCCTAAAAAAGTTATGGCTTATGTTTATATAAACCCAGCTTGTATTGCTTTATTGATGTTTATAATTCAAGGACAAACTATTGGGTTAAAGGTTCTAATTGGAATTTTAATCTCTTCAATAGCTACACTAATTCTTTTATTAAAGGATTAGTGTAGCTTGTTTTTTAGATATTCAATAAAAGTTTTAAAAAGAAGATTGTTTGATTTATTTTTATGATATATCAAATAAAACTCTCTTTTGAACTCAAAGTTTTTTAGTTTTATTTCGAAGAGTTGTTTATTTTCAATCTCTTTTTTAACTGCAACTTTTGATATGGCTGTTATACAATCTTTGTTATCCATAACTATTTTTTTTATCTCTTCAAAACCATGAAGTTCCATAAAGATATCTAGTTTTTCTGTGTGTTTCCCAAGTTTATTTATAAATATTTCCCTTGTCCCAGAACCAATTTCTCTTAAAATCCATTTTTTATCTATGGTATCTATATAAGAAGTTCTAGGATAGTTTTCATCACTTGTGACAATGATTAATTCATCATCATATAATTTTTCTCTTATTATATTTGAATGAGTAAAATCTGTTTCTATTAGTCCAATATCAAGTTTTGAATCTAAAACTTTTTCTAATATTATTGTTGAATTTATAGTTTCTATGTCAAATTTTACTTCTTTATATTGAGATAGAAAATCGAAATAAATATCTGGCATGATGTAGTTAGAAATAGTTTTACTAGCTGCTATTTTCATCTGACCTGCTAGTTTGTTTTTTTGAAAAATATTTTTTGCATCTTTTATGGCAAGATAGTGTGAATAGGTTTTTTCCTTAAAGAATCTTCCTCTTTCATTAAGTACTAACTTTTTTCCAAGCCTATCAAAAAGTTGTTCATTAAGTTTGTTTTCTAAAGATTTTATTGCTAGTGAGATAGCTGATTGACTTATATTTAACTCTTGTGCTACTTGAGTTACTTGTGGGTTATCACATAGCTTATAAAAAAAGCTTAATTCCTTTAATGTCATATTTTTCCTTATTAAAAATATTTATTATTATATTAAAAATAATATATTTTACATATTAAAAAAAGAGAGTTATACTTCAAAAAATCAAAAGGAGCTAAGGGTGTTATTTGAAATAGATAATAAAAAAGGAACAATATTTGGGATTATTTTTGTTGCTTTATTTTCTTTATTGGCAACTTATCTTTCAGAACTTAGGATATTTAAAAGTATTGGAATAAGTCCTTTGATTATTGGTATTGTATTGGGCATGATATTTGCAAATAGTTTAAAAAGTAAATTTCCAAAAAGCTGGAATAGAGGGGTGAAATTTTCTACAAAAACAATATTAAGACTAGGTATAGTCCTTTATGGTTTTAGATTGACTTTACAAAATTTGCAAGAGGTAGGATTAAATGGATTTTCAGTTGCTATTTTAATTGTATGTTTTACATTTATTTTGGGATATTTTTTTGGAGTAAAAGTTCTAAAAATGGATAAAAAATTGACCATATTAATAAGTGTTGGAAGTTCTATTTGTGGAGCAGCAGCAGTTTTAGCTACAGAGTCAGTTTTAAAATCACAAGCATATAAAAGTACAATTGCTGTATCAACTGTTGTGATTTTTGGAACAATTGCGATGTTTTTATATCCTTTTATGTACAAAGCAGGATTTATTAATCTTGATGTTTTTAATATGGGAGTATATATTGGTGGAACATTGCATGAGGTTGCACATGTGGTTGGAGCAGGCAATGCCTTAGGAACAGAAGTATCAGAAAATGCTGTAATAGTAAAAATGATAAGAGTAATGCTATTGGCTCCTTTTTTAATAATTTTGTCTATTTTTATAATTAAAACTGGATTATCAAAAAGTGATGAAAAAAAGAAAATAACTATTCCTTGGTTTGCTGTGATGTTTATGTTAGTTGTTGGAGTTAACTCTTTTGATTTTTTACCAAATGTGGCAGTAGATTATATAAATATTATTGATACTTTTATTTTAACTATGGCAATGAGTGCTTTAGGTATGGAAACTACTTTTGAGAAGTTTAAAAATGTAGGTTTCAAACCTCTTATTTTGGCTTTAGTCTTATTTATATGGTTGATTTTTGGTGGATATTATATTGTTAAATTATTTTAATAATTAAGCTTATTATCTTAATAGTTATTAAATTTTGAAATTTCAAGTTTTATTACTTTTTTTTGTTGATTTTATATTTATTTAATAGTAGAATTTGCTTTTATTTCGTAATTTAAAATTATGAAATAAAAACACACTTTTTACATACTTATTTACACTATTATTTTGTGAATTATTAATTAAAAACAAAAGAGGGACTATGGGAACTAAACATAGAATAGAAAAAGATTTTTTAGGGGAAAAAGAGATTCCATCGGATAAATACTTTGGAATACAATCATTAAGAGCAAAAGAGAATTTTGATATTACAAAAACAGATATATCATTGTTTCCAAATTTTATAAAGTCAATTGCAAAAGTTAAAAAGGCTTGTGCTTTAACAAACTTTGAACTAGGCGATTTAACAGATGCACAAAGAGATGCAATCGTTCAAGCTTGTAATGAAATTATTGATGGAAAACTTCATGACCAATTTATAGTAGATCCAATTCAAGGGGGAGCTGGAACTTCTACAAATATGAATGCAAATGAAGTAATCGCAAATAGAGCTTTAGAAATTATGGGAAAAGAAAAAAGTGCATATGAGTTTATTCATCCAAATAATCATATCAATATGAGTCAATCTACAAACGATGTTTACCCAACAGCTATTAAACTTACTTTACATGAGTTAATTTATAAATTAAAAGATTCTTTGAGATTTTTAAGAGATTGTTTTGAAGAAAAATCAGTAGAGTTTAAAGATGTACTTAAAATGGGAAGAACACAGCTTCAAGATGCAGTTCCTATGACATTAGGTCAAGAGTTTAAAACTTATGCTGTAATGATTGACGAGGATATTTATAGACTAAGAGAAGCACAAGCACTTTTAAAAGAAGTAAATTTAGGTGCAACAGCAATTGGTACAGGGATTAATTCAAAAGCTGCTTACCAAAGAAAAGTTATCAGTAACTTAAGAGAAGTAACTGGTGTAGATTATGTTGCTGCTGGAGATTTAATTGAAGCGACTCAAGATACAGGTGCTTTTGTACATATCTCTGGAATATTAAAAAGAGTTGCAATTAAAATCTCTAAAATATGTAATGACTTAAGACTTTTAAGTTCAGGTCCAAGAGCAGGATTCAATGAAATAAATCTTCCTCCAATGCAACCAGGAAGTTCAATCATGCCTGGTAAAGTAAATCCAGTAATACCAGAAGTTGTAAACCAAGTTGCTTTTGAAGTAATTGGTGCTGATGCGACTATCTCTATTGCTTGTGAAGGTGGACAATTACAGCTTAATGTATTTGAACCATTAATTGCATATAAATTATTTACTTCTATAAATATGATGAGAAGAGCATTTTATTCTTTAGGTGAAAAATGTGTTAAAGGTATCACTGCAAATGAAGATGTTTGTATGAACAATATCTTAAACTCTGTTACTTTAGTAACTTGTTTAAATCCAATTTTAGGGTATGAAAAAAGTTCAGCTCTTGCAAAAGAGGCATTAGCTACTAACAAAAGAGTATATGACATAATTTTAGAGCAAGAATTATTTACAAAAGAAGAGTTAGATGAATTACTAAAACCTGAAAATATGGTAAATAATCTTATGAAGGAAACTACAAAATGACAATAACTGTTCTAAACACTGGTGGAACTTTTAATAAAAGATATAATCCTATCAAAGGAAAACTTGAAGTTCCTAGTGATAATATAGCATTGGACAAGATAATTAAATCTTGTCACAATGTAACTTTTGATATTAAAAATATAGTTTCTAAAGATAGTTTAGATTTCACAGATGAGGATAGAGAAACAATTTTAAAAGAAGTACAAAATAGTACATCTGAAAAAATTATAATCATCCATGGAACAGATACAGTTGATTTGACTTCAAAATTTTTTGAAGGAAAAATTGAAGGTAAAATTATAGTTTTTACAGGTGCAATGGTTCCTATGAGTATTGATGAAGTTGAAGCTACTATGAATTTCTCACAAGCTTTAGGATTTTTAAATGCAGATGTTAAACCTGGCATTTATTTATCTATGCACGGTGTTGTTGTTGAACACAGCAGACTAAAAAAAGATAGATCTGTAGGACAGTTTTTAATTAATTAGCTATATTTAATATAGTTTCAATATAATTGTTAAGTCTGAAACAATTATGAAACAGGTAATTAAATGCTTTTTAAAAATGATAAAAAATATAGCTTAAATGATATAGAGCGATTATACTCACAAATACCACTTATTTTTATAATCGTAATCGCTTTATTATCATGTATTATTACTTATTTTATTTTAGATTCAAAACAAGCAAGAGAAATAGATTTACTTAAACAAAAATATTTTTTAAATTATGAATTTACAAAAAAAGAAGAGATTAGTAGATTTAAAACTTTTGTAGAAAAAAAGTTAAAAAATAGATTTACTATCGAAGAGATACAACTTAAAAATATCACTTATAAAGTAATAGGTTTTGTTCAATCAAATCGTTTAAAAGATCCTAAAAAACTAGAAAATTTTTTAAATAATATAGAACAATCAAATAATATAAATATTGCAATATTTAAGAAAAATGATTTATCTATACTTCATGGAAAAGAATCAATTTCATATCTACAAGAACTGATTTTTTCTTATAAAAAAGATAAAGATAAAAATTTAATTCTTAAGTATATTTATTCTCAAGGGAAAAGTAATCTTCAATATTGGAAAGATGATGTTGCAAGAACAGTAAGACTTAGTTTTTTTGATACTATTTCTATAAATGGTGATGATTATTATATTGGCACATTTTCTACTATTAACTCAATTAGTGAAATCACAAAAAATGCAATTATAAGTGCTATAAATACTGATAAATTTGATATTTGGTTTTATGATATTATTTCTAAACGCACATACAATTTTTATAAACAAAAGAAATATAATGATTCAACAAAGTTATTAAGAACAAAGCAAAAGAGTAAGTCTTTTGAGATATTAGAATATTA
The DNA here is from genome assembly GCF_050300555.1 of Arcobacter sp. Classification (NCBI taxonomy): domain Bacteria; kingdom Pseudomonadati; phylum Campylobacterota; class Epsilonproteobacteria; order Campylobacterales; family Arcobacteraceae; genus Arcobacter; species Arcobacter sp. Next base: position 18,044 of record NZ_JBNKXY010000017.1, on the reverse strand, counting down.
TTATAATAATTTCGGTTATAGTGAGAAATTTAGAAGTTATACATACTTTTACGAAAAATATGATTTTTTGGTATCTATATTTTATGATAGAAAAATTGTAGAAAATGAGATAAAAGATACTATTAACAAAATCAAAAAAGATTATCGAACACTGCTTTTTAAAATTTATACTTATATCTTGATAAGTGCTGGGTTACTTATCTTACTCACATATTTATTTACAAACTTTATTAAAACAATTATTACTGAATATAATGATGAATTGGAAAATAAAACTGTCTCTTTAATTCATTGGAAAAAAAGATTTGAGTTGGCAATTATTGCTTCAAATGATGGATTGTGGGATATTGATTTTAAAACCCAAAAAATATATTTTTCAGATAAATGGTTAGATATGTTTGGTTATGAAAAAGATGAAGTACTTACTTTTTCTGATTGGTTTAGTCTAATTCATAATGAAGATAAAGTAAATGTGGAAAAACTCTTTGATAAAATTTTTGCAAAAGTAGATGATACTTTTATATGTGAGTATAGATTAAAAACTAAAAACGATGGCTTTAAGTGGGTACTTGCTCGTGGTAAATCTTTCCTTGATGATAACAATGAACTAGACAGAATGCTTATGATGTCTATGGATATTGATAAAAATAAAAGGATGAAAAAAGAGTTACTTGACGTTGAACTCTTAGTTGAAGATGGGAAAATTGTAATTTTTAAACTTGTTAATAATCAAAATTTATCTGTACAATATATTTCAAATAGTATTCAAACTTTTGGATATACCAAAAAAGAGTTTGAAAAAGAGAATATGAAGTTTATGGATTTGATTCATGAAGAGGATGTTGATAAGGTACAAGTTGCAATAAATGCAGCTGTGAAAAATGATTTACAAAATTTTACTTTTATTTGTAGGATGATAAATGCAGCAAATGAAATAAGATGGATATCAAGTAGGGTAATACTTATTAAAAATCACTCTGGGCAAGTAAGCCATTTTTACGGATATTTAAATGATATTACAAAAATAAAACTAAGTGAAGAGGAACTGAAATTAAAAGTAGAAGATGAACTAGGTAAAAATAGAGAAAAAGATAGAATCCTAATCCAGCAAAATAAACTAGCAGCTATGGGAGAGATGTTAGGTAATATCGCTCACCAATGGAGACAACCACTAAATAATGTCTCCTTGATACTCCAATTTTTAAGGGATAATTATAAAAATATTGCAGTAAGTGAAGAACAAATAGATAAGTTCATAAATAAAGCTAATAAACATATAGAGTACATGAGTGAAACAATTGATGACTTTAGAAACTTTTATAAACCCTCAAAAACACAAAACAAATTTTTTGTAAATGAGTCTATTGATACTTTACTTTATATGGTAAGAAATCAATATGAAAGTGAAAATATAAAGATAAATTTTGAGTATGAGAAAGTAGAAATTACAAACTATGAAAATGAACTAAAACAAGCTTTATTAAATATTTTAAATAATGCAAAAGATGCCTTACTAATGAAAAAAGAAAAAGAAGATTTTGAAGCAATTATAAACATATCTTTGAAAAAAGATAAGGAAAAAATGAAGTTAGAAATATCAAATAATGGAGGAAATATAGGTGAAGAGATTTTATATAAAATTTTTGAACCATATTTTACAACTAAGTTTGAAACGCAAGGTACAGGAATAGGTTTATATATGACAAAATCAATTATAGAAACTAATATGAAAGGAAAAATAGAAGTAGAAAATATAAGTGATGGTGTTAAGTTTACCATTACATTAAATATTTAATTTCTTAGGATATCAAATGAGTGAATATATTACAAGAGTATTATTAGTTGAAGATGAAGAGGATGCAAGGGAGATATTAAGTTTTTATCTTGATACGGTTTTTGATGAAGTTAAAATTGCTTGTGATGGAAAAGAGGGATTAGAACTTTATGAAAAAGCATATAAAGATAATGAAATCTTTGATTTAGTTTTAACAGATATCAAAATGCCAAATATGGATGGACTAAGTATGATTGAAAGTATTACAAATATAAATGAAAATCAAAAGTTCATAATAGTATCAGCATACAAAGATGAAGAGTATTTGTTTAAATCAATAAATTTAAATGTTATCTCATATTTTGTAAAACCATTAGAAGTAAAAAATATGATGGAGATGCTAAAAAAAGTTAAATCAAAAGTTTTAGAAGATAAGTCAAATGAAATAGTAGAAGAAGAGATTGTAAAAATAAACAATACCTATGAATACAACAGAAAAACAAATCTTTTATATAAAAATAATGACTTAGTAGATTTATCAAAAAAAGAAAAACTACTTTTAGAGGCTTTAGTTAAAAATATAAAAGAGATAAAAACAAAAGAATATCTTAAAAAATATATTTGGGATGATATAGAAACTTCTGATGCAACTATGAGAACGGTTATAAAAAGGGTTAAAGATAAGATTGCTGATGATGATTTTATTGTTTCAAAAAAAGGTTTGGGGTATTTGATTGAGAGAAGTTATTAGTGTAGAATATAAAATGATATATGTTTATTTACTATATTTTTAATGTATAGAATTTGTAATTTTTAGGCTATTTTGTATATAGTGTATACTGAATAAATTGTTATCAATATAAAAGGAAGATTAATATGGCAATAACTTTTAAAGACTTTGCAAAAGAAGTTTTAACAAACTCTGATATACCATTAACACCTCAAGAAATATGGGATCATGGTCTTAATCAATCACTTGACCAACAATTAAAATCTAGTGGTAGTACGCCATGGAATACACTTGGTGCACAATTATTTGTAGATACAAGAGATAATGAAAAAAGTTTTTTTGTTAAAGTTGGGAAAAGACCTGCTAGATTCTATTTAAAATCAAAACAAGATGAATTACCGACAAATATTATTGAAAAAATAGAAGAAAAAGAACAAAAAACACCAGTTAAAAAAACTACGTTTCACGAAAGAGAATTGCATCCTCTCTTAGCATATTTTGCAAATGCAAATCCATTATTTAATAGAGGTAGAAATATTTATACAAAGACAATATTTCATGAAAAATCAACAAAAAAAGGTTTTAATGAATGGCTACATCCAGATATGGTTGGATTTTATTTACCTATTGATGATTGGAACACAAATTTATTAGACTTTAATAAAATTACTGACAATAATTCTCTAAAATTATTTTCATTTGAATTAAAAATAAAACTTGATAAAAGTAATTATAGAGAATCGTTTTTTCAAGCTGTTTCAAATTCAACTTGGGCACATGAAGGCTATTTAGTCGCATCTAATATTGCAAATGATGATGATTTATTGTCAGAACTTGAAAGATTATCAATGTCATTTGGTATTGGTATTATCAAATTAAATCTTGATGATATTGACTCTTCATCTGTTTTATTCCATGCTAGAAAAAGAGAGAATCTTGATTGGGAAACAATGAATAAGTTATCCGAAAAGAATCCAGACTTTATGAAGTTTCTACAAGATATTAAAATAGATTTTGAATCTAAGAGAATCCATAAAAATGAATATGACAAAATTATTGACCCATATAAACACATTGAAGATAAAATTGCTAATAAGTACTAGGAGATAAATAAGTTAATATGCTGGTAAACTTATTTTTCAAAATAGTCGTTATGTGCATATAGAAAAATAAGATTAATATGGTAAAATTCAATTAAAAAAGACAAATAGAATATGGCAAAAATCAAAGATATACCAAAAGTAGAAAGACCAAGAGAGAAGTTATTAAAATATGGAGCAGACTCTCTGTCTAAAACTGACCTATTGGCTATATTATTAGGAACTGGAATAAAAGGTACTAATGTACAAAAATTATCAAATCAAATAATTAAAAAATTTGGAAAAACTTTTTTAGATGTTACATTCAATGAATTAAAAATGGTTTCAGGAATTGGAGAAGCTAAAGCTTTACAAATTATTTCTGCTATTTCATTGATAAAAAGATTTTTTGATGAGAATAAAAATGAAATAGTTATTAAAAACTCACAAAATGTACTTTCTTTATCCTATGAATTAAGAGATAAGAAAAAAGAATATTTAGTATGTTTTTATCTTAATGCTAGAAATGAATTGGTAAAAAAAGAAACTATAAGTGTTGGTACAGTAGATAAAAGCTTATTTCATCCAAGAGAAATTTTTCACCCTGCAATTGAACTAAATGCTTCAAATATTATTTTGATACATAATCACCCAACAGGCAATGCAACTCCAAGTCAAAATGATAAAGAAATCGTTAAAAAAATTACAGAAGCTGGCAATTTGATAGGTATTAAAGTTATTGATTTTTTAATAATTTCAAAAAATGACAGTTATAGCTTTTTTAGTCAATTATCAAATGAAAATAAGATTGATTATATATCGGAAGGAGAACAAAAAACATTATTTGATTTTTTAGAAATAGAAAAACCAATTTATGAAAGTTCAATTGCCAAAATTACAGAGTATAAATACTTTTTACCTAAAATAAAAAATAATTATCATCAATTACACAATAGAAGATATATAGGAAATAAACAAAAATTATTGGATTGGATTTTTTCAATTATTAAACAAGATTGTAAAAATGTCGAAAGCTTTACAGATATTTTTGCAGGGACAGGGATTGTTTCTAGTGTAGCGATTAGCCAATATAAAGAAGTAATATTAAATGATTTTTTGTACTCTAACAATATTATCTACAAAGCTTTTTTTGAACAAAAAAGCTTTGATGAAGATAAAATCAATAATATTATTAGAAACTATAATAATATAAATTCTGATGATTTAGAAGAAAATTATTTTTCTAAAAATTTCGGAGGAAAATATTTTAGCCATAACTCAGCTAGAATTATAGGTTTCATAAGAGAAAACATTGAAGAAAACAAAGAAAATTTAACAGATAAAGAGTATTCAATTTTAATAGCTTCATTATTGTATTCAGTAGATAAAATAGCAAATACTGTAGGTCATTATGATGCTTATTTTAAAAAGCATCATATTGAAGATAAATTCTTTTTAAAGCCAATTGAGCCAATAAAGTCAAGTAATAAAATATCAATATTTAAAGAAGATGCAAATAAATTAGTAAATCAAATAAATACAGATTTGGTTTATATTGATCCACCATATAACTCAAGACAATACAGTAGATTTTATCATGTCTTAGAAAATTTAACAAAGTGGAATAAGCCAAAGCTTCATGGAGTAGCATTAAAACCAGAACCTGAGAATATGAGTGATTATTGCAGAATTAGTGCAAAAAAAAGACTGTATGAACTTGTACATTCAATAAAAACAAAATATTTTGCAGTTTCTTACAATAATACTTATAACTCAAAAAGTAACTCATCAAAAAATAAAATTACACTAGAAGAGATTGAAGAAATTTTAAATTCAATAGGAACTACAAAGATATATGAAAAAGAGCATCAGCAATTTAATACAGGAAAAACTGAATTTGATAATCATAGAGAATATTTATTTATTACAAAGGTAAAACATGGAGAAAATTAAAAGATCACCAATGTTTTATGTTGGAGACAAGTACAAACTTATTAAAGAAATAAAACAATATTTTCCAAAAAATATCAATACATTTATTGAACCTTTCGTAGGAGGAGGTTCAGTATTTTTAAATGTAGAGGCAAATAGTTATATTTTAAATGATATTGATAAAAACATATATAATTTACATCTTTTTTTACAGACAAAAGCTTGTGAAATTGACTTTATAGATAAGGTATTAAAATATATCAAAAAATATAATCTTTCACGGTCTTTTTTAGAAGATATAGTTCCTAAACAATTAAAAAAAGAGTATAAAAAAACATATTATGCCAAGTTTAATAAACAAGGCTATGATAAGTTAAAACAAGATTTTAATATATTAGAAAGTAAAAATTATCTTTTATTATATTTACTGCTAATTTATGGTTTTAATAGAATGATACGATTCAATTCTAAGGGTGAATTTAATGTTCCCGTTGGAAATGTTGACTTTAATAAAAATGTTCTACAAGCTTTAGGTGATTATTCTGAGTTTATAAAAAATAAAAATATTAAATTTGAAAATTTAGACTTTAAAGACTTTATCATTAAAAATGGTTTTAAAGAAGGTGATTTTATGTATTTAGACCCACCATATCTAATTACATTCAGTGAATATAATAAAGTTTGGAATGAAGATAAAGAACATGAACTATTGAATTTTTTAGATAACTTACATCAAAGAAATATAAAATTTGCAATATCAAATGTAACACATTATAAAGGAAGAGTAAATAATATTTTTCTTGATTGGATGAAAAAGTATAGTGTAAAAAAGATTCAAAGTAATTATATAAGCTATCATGACAATTCAGTTAAAAATATTGAAGAAGTTTTAGTTATTAATTATGATTGATATTGAATTTAATGTATGGCTAGATAGAAGATTTGATAATTTAGCTTTTGAACAAATTGCGTTAAGATATAATATCAACATAGAAACAACGAAATTATAATATAAATTAAATTTACAAAGAATTGAGGAAGTTAAACAAAATATTTTAAGGAAAAGAGAGATGGCAAAAAGAAAAAAGAGAGTTCCAACATATAAACAAATGGCATTTGATACTGCGGTCAGAAATCCAGAAAGATATATTGATATTCTAACAGTAGTTAGGGATTTTGATGGAGAAATTTTAAATGATAATATTTTATTGAATATGGTATCAGCCTTATATTTAGAAGGTGTTGTTACAAGTAGTGAAATAAATATTAATGAAAATACAACAATTAGCGACATTAAAGATTTAGTGATTCAAGTAAATAGTTCAAGAAATGCTGATGGTGGTTTTCCTAAAGGGTATCAATCAAGATTTTGGACATATATGAGAGCTTTATGTGAACTTGGTTTTGTATTTGCTAGATATAACCAAGAGTTTAGATTGTCCAAAACTGCAAAAATGTTAATAGATAGAGATATAGATGAGCAAGAAGCCTTTTCTATACAAGCTATGAAATATAATAGAAAATCTCCTTATCGTAATGTTAGTAATGATTTTAATTTTTTTAAATTTATTCTAATGGTTTTGTTAAAATTAAAAGAAACTAATAAATCGTTAAGTTATGAACAGTTTATTATCGCCACTTTTAGTAATGATGGCAATGTAGAAAATTTTTTAAAAATAATTGAAAATAATAAATTTAAAGATTATGATACTACTTTTGAATTTATTAAAGAACATTATAGTTTAACTACAAATTATAAAACCACTATGCAAGATTATCCCGATGTAGTTAGAAGATTTTTTATAATATCAGGTTTTATTACAATAAAATATTCAGGCAAAAAACTTATTCAGATAAATGAAAATAAGCTAGACTACATTAAGGAAATTTGTAATATTGATTTTAATTTAATTGATGATGAAAAAAATGACGAAAATTTATTCTTCCAAAAATTTGAAACTTACACAGATATATTTTTAGATTTACTATATAAATATAGAGAACAAGATAAAATTGTTGGTGATATTTATACTGAACAGCTTTATAATATTATTAAAGATTATAATATTACTGAAGATATTATCATTAAGAGTATCGAAAAAATTGGTTCTAAAACTACAGAAATACAAGAGTTTAAAGAAATTCCAGAACCTTTAAAATTGGAATTTTTCATTTCAATATTAATAGCTCTAAAATATAAAAGTCAGTTTATTATTAGACCTAACTATAAAGCAGACCATATTGGAAAACCATATTCACATGCACCTGGAAATACAGGTGATATTGAAGTGTTTTCTAAAACAATATATTGGCTAATAGAAGTAACTTTAATACGAAATAAAACACAGCAATTAAATCATGAAACTACATCAGTTATTAGACATTTATTTTCAAATGATGAATTTGCAAATCGTTTTATAAAATATTTATCCTTTATTGCTCCTCAAGTACATCAAGATACACAAGAGTTTTTTGATTATCAAATTGTAAAATCTAAAAATGATACACATGATATATATATCAAGCCGTATTCAATAAGAGAGTTTATAGATATTATTTCAAATTTTAATATTTTAGACGATATGAATAAATATACACAAAAAGTAATTGAAGACTTTAGAAATAAATTAACTTAATCACACAACAAATCCTATCACCAAACAGGTAAAACTGTCGGTTTAGTCAAATGTTAGGCAAAAATTTGGGAACAGGATACTAATTATTTGTAAATAGAATTATATTCTATTCTCTTGAACACCTGACGGTCTTCGCTCTTTACTTTCTTTTGTTGAAAAGAAAGTAACAAAGAAAGCAACTGCCCAGTTGATGAAGGCAAAGCTCCCTAAGATTTCAGTCTTTTTTTTCTGCGTTGCGGAACTTATATAATAATAAGTGAGGGAACCCAAAGGGCTTTGAAACTCTGTTGGTGGTTTTGCTTACTTTGTCCACACAAAGTAAGAGAAGCGAAGAGGTTTACCTCTTCAAGATAGAAATATATAATGCATAAAAATATAAAGAAAAAATACTATATAAGTATAAATTGTTTCAAAGTAAAATCAAATCTATTAAAATTATAAAAAATAATATCCCTATAAATGGTAGTTCTTAAATAAATTCATAAATTAAAACAATTTTGAAACAATTTGGTTTCAAAATATGTTATACTTCTTTTGTACAAAAACAAAGGAGAATAAGATGTTGAATATTTCAATTTTCAAAAAAATATTAGCTACTTCAGTTATAACTGCAGCAATGCTAACTGGTGCTAATGCTGCATCAAAAGAGACTAAGTATGTTATAGCAACAGCTAGTACAGGTGGAACATATTATCCAGTTGGTGTTGGTATTGCAACAATTGCTTCTATTAAATTAGCAAAAGAGCATAAAGTTACTTTTTCAGCAATTACAAGTGCGGGAAGTAATGAAAATGTTGATATGCTTGGTAAAGGTGAAGTGAATTTTGCTATTTTACAAGGTCTTTTTGGTTCAATGGCTTGGCAAGGAAAAGATAAATATGAAGGAAACCCTCAAAAAAATCTTAGATCTATTACTATGCTTTGGCAAAATGTTGAGCAATTTACTATTAAAAGTAAATATGCAAAAACAGGAAACATAAAAGATATAAAAAATCTTTATGGTGAAAGATTTTCAATTGGTGGAAGAAGTTCAGGTTCTAGAGTTTCATCTGAAACTATTTTAAGTTCACTTGGAATTGATTTTAATAAAATGGATTTACAATATTTAGGTTATAGTCCAAGTTCTACTGCATTTCAAGATGGAAAAGTACAAGGTATGACAACTCCATCCGGTCCTCCAACATCAGCAGTTACAAATGCTTTTGCTTCTATTGGAAATGACAATATTAAAGTACTTGACTTTACTAAAGCTGATTTAGATGCTATCAATGCTAACTATCCAGTTTGGACTCCATTTGTAATAAAAGCTGGAACATATCCTGGTCAAACTAAAGATATAAATACTATTGCTCAACCAAATTTGCTTGTTGTAACAAAAGATACTCCAGAAGAGACAGTTTACTTATTAACTAAAACGATTTATGAAAACTTACCATTTTTAAATAGTGTTCATAAAGCAACTCTTGCAATGTCATTACAAAAAGCAATAGATGGATTACCAATGCCTTTACACAAAGGTGCTGCAAAATATTATAAAGAGCAAGGTATAAAAATACCTGCAAATTTAATAGATAACTAAAATAAAGAGAGTTTTTACTCTCTTTATTTACTATATATCTTACATAAGTGATTAGTAATCATTTATGTAGCTTATAAGAACAAGGACTAAGATAATGATTCAGATAAAATACTTCAAAGAGTTTACTTTTGTTTACGCAATATTAATTTCACTTTTTCACTTCAATGTAAATATTTGGGGAGGAATTAGTGATTTATGGTTTAACTCCGCTCACTTTGCACTTTTAGCATCACTTGGATTTTTGACATTAGAAGCTACTAAAGATGAAAATAAAATTTCTATATTAAATATAATTTTTGCCGTTCTATCAATAAGTACATTTATGTATATGATGTTGTTTGAAGAGAGTTTATATGCAGTTGCCCATGGTCAAATGAGAACAAGTGATGTGATTGTTGCTTGTCTTACAATTGCTTTAGCAATAGAGATGGTTAGAAGAAGTACTGGATATATAATTCCAGCGATAATTATTTTATGTATTTCTTATATACTATTTTTAGGTCAATATTTTGAGGGTGTATTTGCTTTTGGTGGGATGGATTTTGAAAGATTTTTATATAGAATGTTCTATACAAGTGAAGGGCTTTTTGGTCCCATAGCTACTATTTCATCTACATATGTATTTATGTTTATTTTATTTGCTGCTTTTTTACTTAAATCAGGAGCAGGGGATTTTATAGTTGATGTTTCAAATGCAGTTGCAGGAAAATACACAGGTGGTACTGGACATGTGGCAGTATTCTCATCAGCACTTATGGGAACAATTTCAGGAAGTGCAGTTGCAAATACAGTTTCAACTGGTTCTATTACAATTCCTATGATGAAAAAAGCAGGTTTCAAAGGAACTTTTGCAGCAGCAGTTGAAGCAGCAGCTAGTACAGGTGGACAAATAATGCCTCCTATTATGGGAGCAGGGGCATTTATTATGGCTCAAATTACTCATATACCATTTGTAACTATTGTTACAGTTTCAATCTTACCAGCAATTTTATATTTTGCTTCAATATCTTTTTATATACATATTCATGCAAAAGAGAACAATATAAAAGGAGAAGAAAATAGTGTAAAAATTCTTCCACTTTTAAGAGAAGGTTTTCATTTTATTATTCCATTATCTACATTAGTTGGACTTTTGATTTATGGTTTTTCTCCTACATATGCAGCTTCAATTGCAATAGTTACTATTGTTTTAGCATCATATTTAACAAAAAACAAAAGAATGGGCTTAAAAGAGATATTAGAAGCTTTAGCACTTGGAAGCCAAAATATGGTAGTAACAGGAGTTTTACTGATTGCTGTTGGTATTATTGTAGGAGTTATCAATATCTCAGGAGTTGGAATAACATTCTCTCAACTTATTATGGAGTGGTCAGGAAACTCTTTACTTATAGCTATCATCTTAGTTGCAATTGCTTCACTTATTTTAGGGATGGGATTACCTGTAACTGCCTCATATGTAGTATTATCAGTTTTAAGTGCTCCAGCACTTGTAGGTTTGATGTTAACTCCTGAAATGGCAGCTCTTGTTAATGCAGGAATTGAACTTCCTGAAGTTGCTATGTATTTACTTTCAGCTCACTTGATTATATTTTGGTTATCTCAAGATTCAAATCTTACACCACCTGTTTGTTTAGCAGCCTTTGCAGCAGCAGCAATTGCAAAAACTCCTCCTATGGAGACTGGACTTGTTTCATGGAAAATAGGAAAAGGTATGTATATTATTCCTTTATTATTTGCCTTTACTCCACTTGTAAATGGTACTTGGTTTGAAAGAGTTGAAGTATTTACTTTCGCATTTTTTGGAATACTTTGTTTTTCTATTGTTATGGAAGGTTTTTGGGATAAAAAAATGATGATTTTAGAAAGAGTTGTTTTTGCTATTGCTGCAGTTTTACTTTTAACAGAAGATGAAGCATACAATTTTGAGACATATTTTGGTATAGTTCAAAATACACATATTGTTGGATTTGTATTATTTGCAGCTTCAATGTTGTTACATAAAATGATGTTTAAAGAAGGAAAAAAATATGCAGAAACTAATTGATACACTTAAATCTTGTGGATATGATCCACACTTTGTTCAGACTAAAGAAGAGGCTTTTGCATTGGCAAAAACATTTATAAAAGAAGGAATGAGTGTAGGGCTTGGTGGTTCAGTAACTGTTGGAGAAATAGGTTTATTGGATTATTTGATAAATAAAAAAGATATTACTTTACACAATCAATATGAAGCTGGTATTACTATGGCTGAAAATAGTGAAAGAAGAAGACAGGGTTTAGTATCTGATATCTTTGTTACAGGAATAAATGCTTTAACTCGTGATGGAAAAATAGTAAATGCCGATGGAAGTGGAAATAGAGTAGCTGCTTTTTGTTATGGTCCTAAAAAGATTTTAGCAATTGTTGGAGTAAATAAGATTGTTGAAGATGTTGAATCTGGCTTTAAAAGAGTTATGGAAGTTGCAGCTGTTAAAAATATAGATAGAATGAATAACAAAGCAATAGAGATGGGAAAAGAGCCACGGCATAACCTTGATAATATTGCAAACAAGTTCACATGGGTAAAAGCCGATGAGAAGGATAGAATTACTATAATTTTAATAAATGAAGAGTTAGGATATTAAAAATGTATGATTATTTGGTAATTGGTGCAGGAATTATTGGACTAAATATTGCTAAAAATTTAAAAGAGAGATTTCCTCAAAGCAAGATTTTAGTGATAGAAAAAGAGCCTGAAGTAGCACTTCATAGTAGTGGTAGAAATTCTGGAGTTTTACATGCTGGATTTTATTACACTGCAAACTCATTAAAAGCAAAATTTACAAAAGAGGGAAATATCGCTTTAAAAAACTTTTGTAAACAAAGAAATCTTAAAATAAATGAGTGCCAAAAAGTTGTTGTGGCTATAGATGAAGAGGAACTAAAAGGTTTAGAAGAGCTAAAAAGAAGGGGAGATATAAATGGAGTTGAGCTTATTTGGCTTGATGAAAAAGAGTTAGAAAATCTTTATCCAAATATAAAAACTTATAAAAAAGCACTTCTTTGCCCAAGTACTGCAACTGTAAATCCAAAAGAAGTGACAAAAGAGTTTGCAAAAGTAATAGAAAAATTAGGTATTCAACTTATTCTTGATTGTAAATACTTAGGCTCATATAATAATATTGTTAAAACTTCTCAAGGTGACTTTGAAGCTAAGAAAGTGATAAATTGTGCTGGATTATATGCTGATAAAATTGCACGAGATTTTGGTTTTTCTCATGATTATGTAATTATTCCATTTAAGGGAATTTATCTAAAAGATAAAAACAATATCTCAAATCTAGCAACAAATGTTTATCCAGTGCCAGATTTAAAAAATCCATTTTTAGGAGTTCATTATACATTAACGGTAGATAATGAAAGTAAAATAGGACCAACAGCAATTCCAGCATTTTGGAGAGAAAATTATCAAGGTTTTGATAATTTTTCATTTTCTGAATTCTTTGAAATACTTTTTTATGAAGCAAAACTTTTTATTACAAATGCTTTTTCTTTTAGAAAGTTAGCCTTTAGCGAGATAAAAAAATATAATCTAAACTATTTTAAAAATCTTGCAATGAAACTTACAAAAAATATGAATCACGATGGCTATAACTCTTGGAGTACACCAGGGATTAGAGCACAACTTTTAAATAAAAATACTTTGGAGTTAGTACAAGATTTTGTTGTGGAATCTGATGAAAATTCTGTACATGTTTTAAACGCAGTAAGTCCTGCTTTTACTTCATCAATTCCTTTTGCTAATTGGGTGGTAGAAGAACATATTTTAAAATAATAATTTAGTAACTAAAAGCAAAAATAAAGTCTTATTTTATATTTAAAAGCTATTATTTCAAAACAATTTATAATGGAATAATAATGATACAAAATCTTTTCAAATCAAGAGTAGCTTTACTTTATATTATGTCAATTTCTATGGTATTTTCTTTTTCTGCTTGGATGAGTTTACTTAATAACTATGTTATTGAAGTAGCCTCATTTAATGGTAGTCAAATAGGTATTTTACAAAGTCTAAGAGAGATACCTGGATTTTTAGCTTTTACAGTTGTGATTGCTATTATGTTTATTGCTCAACAAAGACTTGCTTATTTGTCTATTATAGCTTTAGGATTAGGTGTATTTTTAACTGGATTATATCCTAGTGCTTTAGGTTTATACATAACAACTATCCTTATGTCTATAGGATTTCACTATTTAGAAACACTAAATCAATCTTTAGCTTTACAATGGGTAGATAAACAACGAGCCCCTATTGTTTTAGGAAAAATTACTGCTGCTAAGTCTTTTACATCGCTTGTAGCTTTTGTGATTATTTATGTGATGATGAAATTTTATAGTGTGGAGTATAAATATGTTTATGCCTTTTTTGGACTTACTACTTTATTTGTAGGTATTATTGCTTGGATAGGATTTGAACATTTTAAAGATGATGTTGTTCAAGAAAAAAAATTAGTTATCAAAAAAGAGTATTGGCTTTTTTATACTTTAACTTTTTTTGCAGGTGCTAGACGTCAGATATTTGTGGTATTTGCAGGATTTTTACTTGTGGAAAAGTTTGGAGTAAATATAGAAAATATGGTTTCACTACTTTTTATAAATGCTATACTAAATATGTATCTAGCTCCAAAAATTGGTAAGTTTATTGCAAGAGCAGGGGAGCGAATAACACTAAGAATTGAGTATATTGGACTTATTTTAGTATTTGTTTCTTATGCTTTTGTAAATAATGTTTATATTGCTTTTTTTCTATATGTTGTGGATCATTTACTATTTTCTATGGCAATTGCACTTAAAACATATTTTCAAAAAATTGCTGATCCAAAAGATATTGCAAGTGCAAGTGCTGTTAGTTTTACTATAAATCATATTGCAGCAGTATTTTTGCCATTTGGACTAGGATTATTATGGTTATATTCATATTCACTTGTATTTATTATTGGTGTTTGTATCGCTTTTTGTTCTTTGGGATTATCTTTATTAGTTCCAAAAAATCCAGAGCGAGGCTTTGAAACAACTTTAAAGGTTAAAATTTAGTTATAGAAATATTTTTTAAAACATCCCTAACTAAAATTTAGATAGAATCTCGAAAACTTAAAATAGGAAATTTTTTATGGCAATTTATACTTGTGGACACACAACACCTGATTCTGATTCAATTTGTTCAGCAATTTCATTAGGATATTTATTAAATAAAATTGGACGTGAAGCAATTCCTGCACGTCAAGGAGTAGTATCTCCTGAAACACAATTTATCTTAGATAGATTTGGATTTGAAGCACCTTTATTAAAAACTGAATTTGCTGGTTGTGAACTTTTTATTACTGATTATTCTGATAGAGGACAAGCTCCAAAAGATTTAGATGAAGCAACTGTTGTTGGAATTGTTGATCATCATAAATTAGGAGATATTACTACTTCTACTCCTTTAGAGTGTTGGATAAGACCTGTTGGATGTACAAATACTATTGTTAAAGAGATGTATGATTTTCACGGTGTTGAAATTCCTGCAAATATAGCTGGAATTATGATGTGTGCAATTTTATCTGATACTGTTATTTTTAAATCACCAACTTGTACAGAAACTGACATAAAAGCAGTTAGAGAATTATCAAAAATTTGTGGTGTTGAAGACTTTGGGGCTTTAGGTATGGAGATGTTCAAAGTAAAATCAGCAGTTGAAGGAGTTCCTGCTAGAGAGTTGATTTTAAGAGATTATAAACCTTTTGATATGCACGGAACAAAAGTTGGTATTGGACAACTTGAAGTTATTGATTTAGCTATTTTTGATGATGTGAAAGATGAATTACAAGCTGACTTGGACAAACTTAGAGCTGAAGAAGGTTTACATACAGCAGCACTTCTTTTAACTGATATTATGAAAGAAGGTTCTGAAATATTAGTATCTTCTAGTGATGCTTCAATTTTCGAAAAAGCATTTAATGTAAAACTTGAAAATGGAAAAGTATGGCTTGATGGTTGTCTATCAAGAAAAAAACAAATTATTCCTTTCTTAGAACCTGCATTTGCTTAACATAAAAGATAGCTTCATGCTATCTTTTTTATAAACTATATTTTTATTAGGATTCCCTATGGAACTTTTTGCTGATATTACCCTTTATTGGATAATAGGTTTTGTTATTGCTGGTTTTTTGGCTGGTTATATAGACTCAATTGCTGGTGGTGGGGGAATGATTCAAGTTCCAGTACTTCTTTTAAGTGGACTTTCTCCAATTCATGTTTTAGCTTCAAATAAAATGGCTAGTTTAGTTGGTGTTTTAATGGCAACAATTAAATATGCTCTTAGTAAAAAAATATCTTGGAAAGTTGTAAGTATTGCTATTATTCCTTGTTTAGTTGCTTCTTATATTGGAAGTAGATTAGTAATGTTTGTATCTGATGAGATAATTAAATGGGCAATAATTATTGCAATTCCTATTGCTTTGGTTTTTTTATTAAAAAAGAGTAAAAAAATTGTTGAAGAAAAAACAGAAGTAAATAAAAAAAATATAGTTTTAGCTACTGCTCCTATTGGATTTTATGATGGTTTACTTGGACCTGGGACTGGAACATATATGACTATTTCTATGAAAAAGTTTTTACATCTTGATTATTTAGTTTCTACTGCATCAACCAAACCTTTAAACTTTGCTACAAATGTGGGTTCTGCCATAGCTTTTATTGCAGCTGGAAAAGTTTTATGGGGAGTTGCTATTGTTTTAGGATTAGCAAATATAGCTGGTGCTTATGTTGGAAGTCATTATGCTATCAAAGGTGGAGAAGAGTTTATAAAAAAAGTTCTTATTTTTGTACTTGTTTTTATGCTTGTTGCTAATATTATAAAGATAATTGTTAGTTAAAGATAGATTATTTAAAATCTATCTTTCCCTGACTTGCAAGTATGGCTCCACAAAGTTGGTATAAAACCCTTGAGCCAACATTTGCATCCCAACCATCATCACTATCTCCCACTTCACAAAGGTCAAAACCTATGATATTTCTTCCACTTTTTACTATCATAAAGATTAAGTGTTCTAACTCTCCATATCTTAAACCACTAGGAACTGGTGTTCCAGTATTTGGGCAGTTTAATGGCTCTAATCCATCAATATCAATAGAGAGATAAACATTATGTGGAAGTTGTTCAATATATGGTGTAAAAACCTCTTCCAATGATTTACCGCTAGCTAATTGAGCTTGCATGTTTGTATCATATAAACAATCACCTCTTTTACCATACTCTTTCATTCTTAAAGCTTCTTCAGAACTATAATCTCTAATTCCCACTTGAATTAAATTTGAGATTTTGTCACACTCATTCATAACATTATAAAAAATAGAAGCGTGAGAGTAAGTAAAGCCTTCGTATGCTTTTCTTAAGTCATGGTGTGCATCAACGTGTAAGATTCCAAAAGCTTCCTCTTGTGTATCATTTAAAGCTTTGATAAGTCCAAGAGGACAAGAGTGATCTCCTCCTACAACTGCTACGAGTTTGCCTTTTTTTATTTGTTCAAGAGATTTTTCATAAACTGAACTGTTTAGTGTAACTGATGCTTCATTTACAAACTTTAGAGCTTTTTTATTTGTTTTCCCTTCTTCAAGTGCTTCGATTACTTTTAGGGCTTTTTTTCTGGCTTTATTACTTAATTTTAACAGACTTTTATCTGTATCAAGCATAGCAATACCTGCAACATAAGGTTTGATATAGTGGAAAGTTTCCACATCAAGTTGGTGGCTAGAAATTCTCATGGCATCAGGAGCCTTTGCAGTTCCCTCTCCAAAAGAAACAGTAGCTTCCCAAGGAACAGGGATGAGAACTAAACTAGCCTCATCAGGGTCTAATCTTCCCCCAATAAATCCATCACCTTCTTGTGGTGGAAGTCCTTGTTCCAATACTTTTATCTCTTCTTCTAAAGTTCTATAAGACATCAATTTTCCTATTTAATAATATATTGGAATTATAGAATAAATATGGAAATAATAATGTTAATTTGTGATTAAATATAAAAATTAGAGGTGGGATTGGATTTTAAATATTATTTTCTTGAAAACCAAAAGGTTTCCGTTTCTCTTACTTTTTACCTTACAGGATTTAGTCACTGCGTTCCTGCATGGTCTCGAAAAAGTAAGCAAAAAAGACTGCCGAGTTGATGAAGGCGAAGTTACCCTCCCAGTTCTAAATTTATTTTCTAGTCTGCGGGACTCATAAAAAAGAGTGAGTTTATCACTCTTTTTTATTCAAACAGTTGCCACCTTAAAAAGTCATAAAAGATATAAT
>NZ_JBNKXY010000016.1:0-58089 GCF_050300555.1 Arcobacter sp. | reverse complement strand
CATTAATATGACTGCTTTTAATGATTTTTCAGAAATAACTTTTATTGATGGAACATCTCCGCCAATAAATGCAGCTAATTTGAATGCTCTAGAAGGGGTTGTAAATTTAGCTGACAAGGAATTGGCTAGAAGTGCAAGTTTTAAATTAAAAGAATATTTAAAATATTTTAGACAAAGAAATACAAAAGATATTGATACATTTCAATCTGACTATTCAGATTATTTAAATTATGCCCCGACTGGAACATTATCAAATGATTCAGTTTATGGCGGCGACGCTTTTTTAGGTGAGAGAGGCTTAAAATCTTTAATTCCAATAGCAACTTCCGATTTTTTCGATTTTGCACATGATATAGATACAGTCAATTTAACTGAATTTTTAGATGAAAGCGTATCAAGTACAGACGATTATATTTTTATATTTTTTTATATATCAGATATAGCCGCCCATCAAGGAGGAAATCTATTTTTTAATATCGGTGATACTTCAATTTCTAGTACTTATGAATATGATTTTGACATAGATGCATGGGGATTTGATACTGGATGGAATGTTGCATGGGCGGCAAAATCTGATTTTTATGTTTGGAGCGGAACGCCAAATTGGAATAATATAGATTTCTGGCAGATTCAAATGGATTATAATGCTGGATATCAAAATGAATATATTGTTTTGCAATATATGCAAATGGTTCGGCATGATCCAGATGATTCCGATTATTTTAATGCTTTTCAAAAATATTTTGGAACATCTTCAGGTTGGGAAAATCAATTTTCACAATCATATCCAGTATGGACGGTAGTTGATGACGTTGGGCAGCAAGTTCAAAAATTGGGAATTATAAAGTTAAATCCTGATAACTTTGAACCTCCATTTTCTCCCGGGTATTATAAAAATGGGATGTTAATTTATGAAAATATAAATTGTTTTGTAGCTAAATTTGAATGGACATGTAAGTTGGAAGATGGATTGCCGAGCATGACTTTTTATATCGACTCAACACACTATGCGGAGGTTTATGCTAGTGCAAGCGAATTAATTCTATCGGTAGCAAATGGAGGGGCGGCAGTTGATACGACCTATCCTTTTGATACAATTATTGAATTTAATAATAAACTCATTATATTTTTTGAAAAATACAATGATAGTATAAGAGTATTAGGATATAAAAATGGTGAAAATCTGGCAATTTGCGAATATGAAACAACATTTACAAGCCCTGGAGATATATATCTTGGTGTAGCTGAAACAGCTTTTGGGCTTTTAGTTGATTTTGCTATTTCTAATAGTATGAATCAATTACATTTAGTAAATGAAACAAGACCAACTATTATAAAAAAAGTTTCTAATCAAACGCTATCAAGCAATACAACATTGCAAAATGATGAGTATTTATGGGCATATTTAAGAGCCGATCAAGTATACGAAGTATATTTGCACTTATCGGCAAGATGTTTAAGCACAACTCCAGACATAAAGCTGGCATGGCAGCTTATAAACACAGTTATATTGTCATATAGAGGCAATTTAGGACCAGCTCAGTCTAATACAACTTCAAAAGATACGAACATGAAGTCTGCATTATATCATGATGCTGCTTCGGTTGCATATGGTTTGGCGGCTTCTGGATCGCAGCCAACTTTTATTGAAGAAAGATTTTTAGTAAGAGCAAGTCCAACAGGTGGATTAATTAGGTTACAATGGGCCCAATATACAAGTGACGCAAGCACAATAACTGTGTTTGCTAGTGGATCATATATAAAATTAACGCCCGTAGACGTAAGCACTTCATAAAAAAAATAAAATATAGAGGGTAAACAAAATGCGACAAGACGAATTATTACTTAAGGTAATTGATATTCTTGAAAAAGTAGATATGAAAATTGAAAATAATAATACTCAATTAATAAAACATATTTCGGAAAAGACAGATAAAATTGAGGATCAGATATCAAATTTTGTTACTAAAGAAGATTGCAATATAAAATCAAAAGAAAATATTAGTATTAGAAAGTTTACCGCTTTAGGAATAATGTTTGGAGCAATAGGCGGTAGCTTAATTGGATTGATTGATAAACTTAAAAAGTTAATTGAAGTTATATTGAAAGGATGATTATATGAAAGTCTTAAAAAATATTTTGAAAAATAAAAAATTTATAGCTTCCTTAGTTACCTTAATTATTCTTATTTTAAATGAAAGCAATGTAATAAAAATTAATAATGATAATATAGATAATATTGTTAGTATAGTATTATCATTAATCGCATCTGGTGGGTTTTTATTAACTGATTTCAAAGAAAAAAAATAATATAATATGTATATGATCTATAGTTTTATTGTATAAAAAAACGAGGAATAATTTTTCCTCGTTTTTTGCTTTAATATTATTTCAAATTATATTTCTTTTTTAAATAATTATCATAATTTCTTAAGATGTAACATAGTTTACCAAAATCAATATTAGTTTTTTCCTCATAATCTTCTCCAGTAAACCAGCCATTATCAAAACCATGTTTTAAAATACCTGTATAATCTTCATTTGATTTTGGTTTTGTAGCTTCTTTTTTATAAGACTTATTAAAATATTCGCAGATACCTCTGCAAATATCCTGAGCGGTTTCTTTTTGAAAACTTTCTTTTTTTAATAATGCGGCTTCTTTTTTATTTGTCATGAACGCCGCTTCAACTAAAATTGCTGTCATTGTTGTTTTTCTTAATACATAAAAATCAGCACTTTTTACACCTCTATTATCTTGTTTAGTTCCTTTTAATAGTTCTGTTTGAACTAATGAAGCCAACTTTTTTCCACTAGTGCTGCCGGGATAATAATAAGTTTCTACTCCGTCGGCTCCA
The DNA here is from genome assembly GCF_050300555.1 of Arcobacter sp. Classification (NCBI taxonomy): domain Bacteria; kingdom Pseudomonadati; phylum Campylobacterota; class Epsilonproteobacteria; order Campylobacterales; family Arcobacteraceae; genus Arcobacter; species Arcobacter sp. The sequence goes on along the minus strand of NZ_JBNKXY010000016.1, from coordinate 55,234 downwards.
TTCCATCCTGTTCCATACGCATTGGCATGAATAGACACAAATATATTAACTTTTGCATTATTAGCCCTATTACATCTATCTTGCAAACTGTTATCAGATGTCATTGGGCTACAGTCGACATAACTAAAACCGTTACGTTTTAATTCTGTAATTAAATACTTTTTGACTTTTTCATTAAAATAATTTTCATGGTATCCGTCGGGAGTTCTTTTCCCTGCGGTATTATATCCATGACCGTCATCAATTCCTATTTTCGCCATTTTTTCATTCCTCCATTTTATTATTCTTATTTTTTTCAATTAAATTAAGATAACTTTCTAGTCTTAATTTAATTTTTTGCATTGTTTCTGAAATTATCTCCATTTCTTCAGACATTTTTTTTTGATTATGTTTAAATAGATGGATTGTTTCGTTCATGAACTTATAAGCTTCATCCATATCCTTAACTAAGGATTTAGTCTTATTCCTAAATTTATCAATCTCAAATATAGCTTTTAAAAATTTAGAAACAACAAATAAAAAAGATGAAATTAATAATACTATGTATATTGGAATAACTAAGGAATTTAAAATATTAAATAGACTATCATTTATTTTTATTATTAACAATTTTTAGAAATTCTCCTTTCTCATAATTTTTTATATATAATTCTATAGCTTTTTTTACCCCGTCTTTTATTTTAAACTTATTTCTAATACAAATAAGTTTAAATTCAATGTATAAATCATCTTCAATTTGCACGTTTAATGAAGTTGTTTCCTTTTCTTTTGTCAAGAAGATCACCTCCACCGTAATTATAAAGCTATTTTACATATTAGTCAAATAAAACTATTAAACTATTTTACTAAAATGTATATACATTTTTATATTTTTATTATATAATAGAGTTAAATAAAGGCTTGAAGGGAGAAAGAATATGAATAATATAGTTAAAGGTTGTAATGTAACTTATGAAAGTGAGAACGGAAATGTCCAATTAAGTTTGGACATAGTAAGAAATGTAATTGCTAAAGGAAAAGATTTTACTGAAATGGAAATATATTCATTCATTAAATTGTGCCAATATCAAAGGTTAAATCCATTTTTAGGAGAAGCCCATTTGATCAAATTTGGTGATAATGTTCAAATGGTTGTTGGCATTGATGTTTTTACTAACAGACTTGACGAACATCCTCTATGCGAAGGATGGAAGGCAGGACTAATTTTGTTGAAAGATAATAATGTGACTGAAAGAACAGGAACATTTTATCTTAAAAATCATGGCGAACAGATAGTTGGGGCATGGTTCAAGGCACAACGTAGCGATTGGAAGACAGAATTTGAATGGAGTGTTACTTTTTCTGAGTTTTATAAAGAATATTATGATAAAAAATCACAAAAAACAAAACCCTTGAAAAACTGGGCAGAAATGCCAGCAACCATGATTGTAAAATGTGCTATAGCTTCAGGAGCTAGAAAACTTTTTACAAAAGACTTTAAGGGAGTTTATAGCTCAGAAGAAATTGGCATTGATGTTAATCAGGACAATATTATTGATATTCCAATTGATGATAATAAAAAAGATAATAATGAAACTATTAATAAGGATGATATCGATAAAATATACAAGTCAATGAAATCAAATATAATAAAATTATCTACAGAAGAAGAATATAAAATTATTGAATATGTAATCAGTAAATTAATAAAAAACAATCAATTAAAAAAAGAAGTTGTTTTATCAACTATTCCTAAAGATAAATTAAGCTTAGTAATAGAAGGAACAAAACAAGCTATTGCATTATATGAAAAGAAAGAGCTTGAAAAAAAATCAAATGATAAGAATGAAGAAAAGATAATTGAAATGGAGTATAAGAAAGAAGATAATAAAAGCTCAGAAACTAAAGATAATAAAAAGACTGATAAAGACAATGATAATAAAAAAGAAGATAATAAAACGCAAAAAACTAATGAAAAAAAGCAGGAAAAGAAGGAGGAAAAAACTAATGAAAAAGATAAAACGAAAAAATAGTATTCAAAAAAGAATACGAAAAAGAATACGAAAAGTTGGGAATAGTTTTGTTGTTACTATTCCCATACATCTTATAAAAAAAATGCATCTATCTGAAAATGATATATTTATTGTATATCAAGAATCAGAAAATAAAATTACTATAGAAAGGCTTGATTAGTATGAATAAAGCAATTAAAAAAAACTCTAATTCTATTAACTTAGATAATGATTCTATGAAATTAATATTCCGTCATAATATCAATTTCATAGAATTCAAACATTGGTATTTAAAGAATAAAGCAAAAATTGAAAATTCAAAATATCTTACAAATTCAGAAAAAATCTTTAAAAAATGGATCAAAAATCCGAATCCTAATATATCAAAACTTGTATTATTTTACAAGACATTTTCAAAAAGAAAATTGATTTATAGAATTTTAAAATAAGCTTCGGCTTATTTTTTTTATATTAATTAGTGTAATTATATTACATTTAGCATACTAGTTGACAATAAATACTCAATGTAATATAATAGAGTCATAGAAGAATTAAAAAATGAATTTGGAGGCAGATTGATTATGGAAAAGATAAACATTGAAATTGAAAGAGAAATATTCAGAAATGGCGATTTTAGGATTTATTCTGGATGGGTTGGCGACGAATCAGTCAGTGTAAAAGCTGATGGATTTGAGCTTACTGAGGGAGAGAAAACTCTAGTAGGCACTATGGGAAATTATAAAGGTCAAAAATCTTTTCAATGTAAGTATGAAGAATTTGACTATAATTCCAAACAAGCTAAGAGCAATTTGCTTTGTTCAATACCGGGAATAAAAGAAAAAACAGCAAAAAGAATTTTAGATCAAGTTGAAGATATTAATATTTATAAAACAGAAGATTATCCAAAAATTAAAGGTGTTGGGCCTGCAACTGTATTATTAATTCGTGAAGGACTTCAAAAACTCGAATCTATGGAAGTCTTTAAAGAATTAAATATGCTACTTGGTGACAAATGCACGCCAACTAAAATAAAATCAATAAACGAATTAATCGAAAACTTAGAAAATGGACTTGATGAATTTAAATCAAATCCTTATAAAATCTTAATCGAAAATGCTGGATTTGGATTTAAATATACAGACCGTATTGGTTTAGGCTTAGGAATTAAACAAGATAATCCTATTAGATTAAAATATTTAGTTGAATATGTTGTGAAATATTATACTTCATTAGGTAATTGCTATATTGAAAAAGATGATTTGTTAGATAAATTATCATCTTTAAATATAAAGAATGTTGATACATTCGTTGAAGAAAATGAAAGATTAGAAATAGATGGAGAAAGAGTTTACACAAATTCTATGTTTGAAGCGGAAACGAAAATTCCGTATTATCTTAAAAAACTTATTGAAAAAGAAACTAGCATAAAATTTCTTGACAATTATGATATAGATCAAGCTATCAATGATTATCAAGAAATCAATAAAATTAAATTTGATAAACTTCAAATTGAAGGGATCAAAAATCTTGTAAATAATAAAGTTAGTATTTTAACAGGTGGAGCAGGAACAGGAAAAACAACTTTGTTAAAATGTGCATTATTTATCTTAAATGAATTAAATTTCCGTATGTTTTTGACTGCTCCAACTGGAAAAGCAAGTCGAAGAATGGAACAAGCGACTGGATCATTGGCAACAACAATACATAGGTTTTTAAATGTTGCCGAAGATTCGGGAACTTATCGACAATCCGTAATGGTTGTTGACGAGTTTTCAATGGTCGATACGGAACTATTTTATGATTTATTAAGAACGATGGAGGATGCACCAATAGATTTTAAAAAGTTAATCTTAGTTGGTGATCCGGGACAACTTCCAAGCGTTCAACCGGGTAACTGTCTGCATGATCTTATTCAATCTCAAATAATCCCTTGTGTAAAACTTCAAAAGGTTTTTCGTCAAAAGGGAGATAGTAATATTATTGATATCGCAACTTTAGTAAATGATAATAAACAATTTGATTCATCAATTAAAAAGAAAGACTTTTATTGTAAAGCTGTCAATGATTCTAATTGTAAGGATTCAATATTATATTTCTTTAATTATTTACTAGAAAAATATGATGATATAGACAAGTTTTATTCAGAAGTCCAATTCATAGCACCAATTAAAAAAGGTGCTACGGGTGTTAACAATATAAACGAAATGTTGAAAAAACAAATAAATCCTGTAAAAGAAAAAGATAAGTTGTCAAAATGGTTTCCCTTTGATAAGGGCGACAAGATCATGTGCATAAAAAATGATAGAGAAAACGAAATTATGAATGGTGAAAGTGGTCGTATCTCGGATGAAGATAAAACAACATTTTCTGTATATTACAAAGATTTGGATAGAACTGTTTGCTATAAGAAAAATTCTGAGACTGTTAAAAATTTTCAATTAGCTTATTGTTCTACAATACACAAACTTCAAGGCTCAGAATTTAGATATATCGTTATTGTAATGAATCAAGATTCACCTTTTATGGATTCTCGTATTTTATATACAGGAATAACCAGAGGGAAGCAAACAGTTATTTATCTATCAAACAAACAAACAACCGAGAAAGTTGTCGCAAGAAATAACAGAGAAAAAAGAAATACATTATTGAAAGAAAGAATGATATCAGAATTTAAGGAGGATTGCTAAGATAATTCTTAGCTTCCTAATTTATAAAATTATAAAAATAAAGGAGATTATATTATGAAAATACAATTAAATTTTGACTTAATGGTTGAAGATTTGAAATTAAAAGATTTGGAAAGATTGGGAATACAAGAATTTTCAAATCTTCAAGAAACCCCTAAAATAGAATGGTTAGGAAGTAATGAGCATGTAGAAATAAAAAATAGCTATGATTTTGAAAGAATTAAAAGTGTAGAAATCAAATATTCTATTTTAGCAAATGCTTTTATAGATTATTTAAGAAATTTAAAATATACCTACAAAGAATATTTTAATAATAATTATTATAGGATTAGATTTCCTATTGAATTATTTATTCAAGATGACGATTTTGCCTTTGAAAATTCTGATAATGAAAAAGAAGTTATTGTATTTCAATTAGGATTAAGTGACTTATGCCGCATTGTTTATAACTATACTTATGATTGTATAGTTAATGAAATTGATGAATTGAAAATTCAATTTAATTGCAAAAAACAAAATATAATTGATGAATTAGAAAATATGTATTGTTTTGATAGCAATAAAATAAATACATTAACTAAAGACTTAGAGAATATATTTACTAAATTAAACAAGGTAGAGTCACGTTTTGATAAACTTAAATGCTATCACAATGTTGATGATCTAATTGACTAAAAGGGAAGTTCTTAGCTTCCTTTTTAATTGAAGATAGAAGGAGATTAAATATGACTTTTATAGAAATTATTGAAAGATTAGAAAATGAAATAAAAATTTTGGAAAATAATATAAACTCATTAAGAGAAAATAACAAAATTCTATTAGATCAAAGAAACGAATATATGGAACTTGTAGAATTGGGTGAAAATGAAATCAAAAATTTAAAAAATGAAAGAATTCAGATAGAACAAGTATTAAAAGCGTTGCGGTCTGCTGATATGAATAATTTAGAAAATTATACTTATGCTAAGCAATTACTTGAAGAATTAGAAAAAAAGGAGATTAAGAAAAATTATGACTATTGATGAAGCTAGAAATAATATAGGAAAAACTGTAATTTATAAACCATTTGAAGGCTGTAGTAATAGATTATGGGATATAGGCAAAATAAAAAGTGTAAATAAAAAATATGTTTTTGTATTATATAAACATAATATTGATTGTAGTGAAGCTACAAAACCAGAAAAATTGAGTTTATTTAAATAAATAGACAATAATTTTAAAAAATAAAGATAATGGAGATTTAAAAATTATGAATAAACAAACTATTGAAAAGTTTTTAAAATCAAATCAGCTTGATGAAAAATTTTATCATCAAATAAGCTTAGGAACTTTGATGATAAATGCTAATGGGATGGATTTTAGCATTGATATAGACGATATAAAATCTATAGGTCTAAATTATAGATGCATAATTTTTGAAACACAATTTGGAAGATTTGAATTTTTAAGAAAAGACAATATGGATATATTAAAAAAGGCTTTTGGTAATTATAAGGAGAGATTATGAATTTCAAAATATATGGGCTTTGTCCAATATGCAAAGATATAAATAATAATAAATATTCATATCATAAAGATATTGATAGTTATCTTTGTACTAATTGTGGATTTTATATTACTAAACATTCACTTGATTGTATAAATTATTCAGAAGATAAAAACGAAATAGAGTTATATAAGACAATAATTGAAAAGAGAATATTAACAATTAAAAAAGATAGGAGCAAAAACAATGAAAACAAGAATACGAACAATGGATAATAAATTAAAACATTATCGGGTTTGGAAAAATAGAACCCAAAAAGAACTATCTGAAGAATTAAATATAAGTTTTAACTTAATTCAAAAAATTGAGAATTATAATCATTATCCAAAATATCAAGTAAGAAAAAAACTATGTGATTATTTTGGAATTAACCAAGAACAATTATTTATATTAGATAATGAAGGAGATGAAAATTAATGAATAAAGAAAAAATTGATCATAATAAATACTGTAATAGATGCAGATTTTTAAATGTGACAGAAGAACAACAAAATAAAATTAAATTAAATGATAATCAGTTAACAAAACATCATTGCATATTATTCAATAGAATGTTATTTCATAGAGAATATCATCCTAACATTCCAAGAATAGAAGAATGTTTCAGGTTAAGTAATACTAATTTTGAATTTAAAATGTTTGATGATGAAAATATTTATGGAATAATTCTTTCAAAAAAAGCCGAAAAAATTTTAAAAGATATTTCCAAATATCAAAAATCGACTTATACAGAAGTCGTTGAGAAATTAATTTTATCTGAAGGAAGATTAATTTCTCATTGTTTAAAAGATATGGAGAAAAAACAATATAAGACTGACTCAACAAATACTTTTATAGCTGAAGATCATTTAAATAAGATTAAAAGGAATGACGATTAATGAGGAAAGAAGGTAAAATAGCCATAGAAAATAATTTATTAGATAAGATATTAGAAAATAGAAAATCTAATGAAAGTATTGATGATTATATTAATAAAATTTTAGAAGATCATTTTTATTTACTTTATAAATTTGATATTAAACCAAATAAATATAAAAAAGATTTAACTATAGAAGAAATTTATAAATTAAAAGAAAATCCGAATTTCATTATCTTATCAAATAAGACAAATTATGAATTGAAAAAAACAAAAGAATTATTTAATAATTTAGACATTGCTGGTAATAAAGAAGATGAATTAATTGGATATGCCTTAAGATTAATTCAAAATATTAATAATACAAAATTGCCAAGAAAGGAATGATAATAAAAGTGTTTATATTACGAATTTTGCTTATTAAAACATTAAAAGAAAAAGGACTATTAATTCTAAGTCCTAAATTAAAAATTGAAAATTTGGGCAATTTTCAATCAATTAAAGACATAATTAGCAAACTAAATATAGAAAACAATTTTGTAGGTCAAAAAATATTTGCGACCTGCATAACCGATAATTTAAATTATAACTATGAATACAATTTTAATTCTTCAGAAAGAAAATATCAAATGAAGGATCACAATACAAAATTATATGAAAATTGGGCATATATAAAATGATTATATTAATTGATTCTAGAGAAAAGGAGAACAGCCATATATTAAATTATATGGCTGTTAATAAAATATCGGTTAAAAGAAAACAAGCACTAAAATTCGGCGATTATTCATTTATTGATCATAACACAGATTATAGAAATTTGATTGTAATTGAAAGAAAAAACAGTCTTGATGAATTAGCTCTAAATTTAACTTCAGGTAAAAAAGATAATCCTGTTAATCGTAGGGAACGATTCAAAAATGAATTTAAAAGAGCTAAAGAAGTAGGAGCTAAAATGGTTCTTTTAATTGAAAATGCTACGCAAGAAGATATAAAAGAGCATAATTATAGATCAAAATTACATCCGAATGCATTTATAGGATCACTGAATTCTTGGTATAATAAAGGATATATTGACAATATTTTCTTTTGTCAAGACAAGAATGATGCAGGATGGGCAATGTTAAAAATCTTCCATAATTTTCTTAAAGAGTTGACAAAATAGAGTCAATGTAATATAATAGATGTAGTAAGAAAATTATAGGAGGCAGATTATGAAAGATTTTTTTACAGAAAGTGAAATTGAAAGAATAGAAGAGTTAGAAGATGTTGGAGATATTCCAGCCTATATATTTATTAAAGAACCAAAAGGAAAATTATCTTATTCTGACTTATCAGAACCTGATATATTTTAAAAATTCTAAACCTAAAGGAGATAAAAACAATGAAAGAAACAACAAAATGTCCAATTTGCAGAGGGTCAGTCTCAGTAATACCAGACAAAAACGGAAAAACAATTATCTGTGATAGAAGCAAATTAAAGGATAAAGATAAAAGATGCCCCTGGTCTGGTGAGAAAATTTTAGATAAAGCTAAAGAATTAGGAGATCGTAAAAATAAAAAGTTTTAAACTTAAGAAGGGTTTTCCCTTCTTATTTTTTATATAAATTCAAAAAAAATTAGAAAGGAATAATTGGCAAATGGAATGTATATACAACGACAAAAATTGTTACTTTTACAATGACAAAAAATGTAATAGAAATTTCTCTCAAAAATGCTTGAAGGAAATTGATCATACTCAGAAAATAAAAAAAGATGCAAAAAATTATTGGGACAGATTAAGAAAAAAATAATTATTTGCTAATTAAAAAAAATAATTGCTAGGTATAAATATTTATATTTAGCAATTATTTTTTTTGCTAAATTAAAACTTGCTAAGTTAAAATATTTATTGAATTGCTAACTTAAAAATTAGCAAGTTTTAATGTTGCTAAGTTAAATTTGCTAACTTAAAAACTTGCTAATTTAAAGTTTGCTAGGTATAAAAAAAACCTTGCTAAACAAGGATTAATCATATTAGCAAAGTTTTTTTTGTTTTAGCAACATTAAAAAAATAAAGGAAAGTAAAATTCACAAAATACATTTTTTAGAAGTTTTAAACTTAGCAATTTTAATTTAGCAACTTCTAATTTTTATTATATATTATATTTAGCAAAAACAAAAAGAGCTATTTTTTTAAAGCTCTTTTTGCTAAGTGATAATTTTAAATTAATATATTTTTCAAATTTTGCTAAGTAAAAAGTATTATAATAAGATTGTATCATATACAAATAAATTGTTATATTTTTTGTTTACCCATATATATTGGAAATGGATCTGGATTATTCATTTCCTTATTTTTATTTTCATGGTTGAGGTTATAATATTCTACTTCTTTATTATTTAAAATAAAAACATTTAATCCATCTTCTTTATTAAAAAATATTATATTAATTATTACTTTGATAATTAATATAATTAAAGTAATCAATATTTTCACCAGCTTTCTATTTTTAATCCTCTATCCCCTATCAAAAATGGTTACTATTTTATCAATTTTGATCATTTTAATAGGGGAGGGGAGTGCTAAAAATTAATATCTTTTTTTCTGAGATATCGCACCAGCAATATTTTTATTATGTAAATCCTTGAAAAATAATTCTTTATTTTTTAAGGAAAAATTTACTTTATATCCATAGTTTCCATCAAAGAAAACAAATGCCCTTTTTTCATTCCATAGAATGACCGTTAGTTGTGAAGTCATAGCAGAGCCCCCAATTCCTTCATGTCCTCCGCTTGTATTGCCCCATATTTGAATAAATGATTCTAGCTGAAACCCTTCATTTGGTTGATCTATTAATTGTGGTAATCTATCGTAAATACTTAAGAAAATCCTTGCTATTCTAGGCATATCATAATATCTATATTTCATCATATTCATTCCCCTTTAAACCTCTTTATAAATTTTATCTATTTCAACAACTTCAATCCTATTTTGCAAGCCAATATTTGAGATATCGGCTCTTATTTTATGTGCTTCTAAGTTGTTTATTGAACAAAAAACATTTAACATTGATTCAATGTCTAAAAGATCATTTAAAGAATAAATCACGATATAACATTTATCATCTTGTCTTATATGATTCATTTCTGAAAACTGCAAAAAATGTTTAGTGTTTTTTTTATTCCAATTAAATTCAAACACTATCCATTCAAGATCAAGATTATTTGTTTTAATTCTCTTTTCTAAAAACTGATTTTTTTCAATTTTTTCTTTGCAATTAGAACATATACCAGAAGTATTTTTTATATACGCTCTATGACAGTAAGTACACTTTATTCTTTTATTCATTTTTTCTTTGCTCCAATCTTTTAAAATTTTTAGGTTTTTGTTGAGTTCTTTTATTAATTGATCCTTATTCATGATACAAACTCAACAATCTATCAATATCTTTTGGTTGATGCCCGTCCCATTTCGGAGCTTTTTCAACTGCTGGGATTTTGAACCAATTCCAGTATTTAAGATTGAAATGATAACTAAAATTTCCTTCTGGCGTTTTGATTTCAGCTATGAAATAATTTTTATACATTGTTCCATCGCCATCGGAATGTAATTTGCTTTTACATGCCTTATCTTTATTTTGATTACAGATAATCGAAAACATTACCATTCTATGATAATATAATTCTTTAAAAGTATGGTACCCATCAGATATATTATTTAAATTGATTTGATCCTTTGAAAAAACCGTATTACAATTTAAACAATTAAATTGATTTTTTCCTAAAAAAGTATTTAATTCGGTATCAATTTCAAGACAATTAGGACATTTTACAAGTTCTATTTCATTCATTTTATTCATTTTTAATCATCTCCTATTTTTTCTTGTTAAATAATCAGCTTGTTTTAAAGAATCAGAGATTGATTCACCAAATTCTTTTAATTTACTGTTAAATGTTTCAAACCTGATAGCCTGTTTTATTTTCTTATAAAGTTCTATAGGACAATTATCAAAATTATCCTCTAAGATTGATTCTATTAATCTAAATTTATCCTTGTTTATTTCTTCTATTTCATCCTGAACAACTTTTTTAATAATTTCCCTATCAATTTTACTCATTTGGGCATCAAATGATAATGCTTCGGTTTGTGTTTCTTGTATATTACCAATTTCAACTTGCCTTAATTGTTTAAGATCAGTTATAAAACAATTTAAAGTTCTTTTTAATTGATCAAAAGTTGATTCTTTTGAAAGTCCACAAACATTAATTCCAGTTCCTTCTATCTTCATATAATGTCTTTCATCTTCAGTATTTTTATTGTATATAGTGTATTTAATATACATTTAAAATTCTCCTCTCATTTTTAAAGTTTTTGAAAACTATTTAAATTTTTTAGCTTTTAAATTTTTGTTTATATCGAGTAACGATACAATAATACAATCTTTTAATTGCTTAGCTTGCCATTGTTGCCTTAACTTGCTATTTTCATATAATTGATTTAAAGCAATATTAAGTTTATCAACTTCAAATTTTTTTGAATTAACTTTTATTTCATAGTCTTTTGTCAATTGACCTGAAAAGAAAAAGTTGATTAGTTTTGCATCTTCATTAATTTGCTTTAATTTTATATAGTTCATATTTTCACCTCTTTCATTTTTATAAGAACTGGAAGCCAATGCGGCTCCTTATATTCAATGGCTTTTCTAGCTAATGGATCTTTAATTATTTTCCCATCTGCTAAATATATTATTACATTACATTCACTGAATTCTATCTTATCTTCTTTTCTAAGTTCGATTATTGCACGTGAAAAGTCGTCGGACATATTCAGCCAATAATATATCTTTTTATATTTTGATGATCTAATAATATGATCCCCATTATAGTCAATATTATTATCATCAAACATATTTTCTATTTGTGCGAAGCTTATACCTTCACTTCTTTTTTCTTTTAATAAATTTAATATCATTGCTTTCATTTTTTCTTTCATTGTTTTTATCATTCCTTTTTTTTAAAATTTAGGCGGCAGTGGTAGATCATTATCACCTAACTCATTTATGATTCCTTCAGGTGTCATATCATCCCAAAGAGTTTTATTTGTATTTTTAGTTAATATAGAAGTATTAACTATTATTCGCTTTTTTAAATCATTATCTATTCTTGCGTTTTTATATTCAATTAAATTTCTATCAATTAAAGATTTTTTATCATTCCAGTTAAAACCCTTTTTTTCTAAGTATTCTTTTAATGGATTTAAAATAAAATATATTTGATCTTCCCTTACTGCTCCATAACAATAATTACATTTAAATTCTTTTCCAGTAATTTTGAAAGCATTTTCATTGATATCATAAAATTCCATTATTGTACGTAACATTTTTATATCAGAGTCTAAATTTTCAATATCTTGTAATTTTTTAACAAATATTTTACCTAATTTAATTGAGTAATTAATATCATCAATATCAAAAAATAATTTTCTATAAATATAATTTGCTAAGCTTATAGAAGCTATCATATATAAATGTTGCTTATTTTTATTTTTATCATATATGTTGTTTAAGATTTCTTGATATATATTATTTAGAATTGGTTTTAATTTAATTACTTCCTGTATATATAATTCGCCTAATTGCCCATAATTATTTTTAATGAATAGATAATTATCTCTTGCAAATTCTTCCTTTGAAAAGTCATCTAAATTTTTAAGGTTTTTTGGTACACAATCAACCGATAAACATATTACTCGATTTATTTCACCTTCTTTGTTTGAATCCTTTTCCATTGAATGTTCTGAAGTACACGACATTATAGTTCTCCATGTCACTGACTCCATTATTTGTGCATTTTTATTTAATCTTTGTCTGCCACTTTCATTCCCTACTCCATAAATATCTATTGTTTCTTCCTTTATTTCATCAATATAAAATGGTAGGTTGTGAAATTTGGCTAATTTCTCCATTAATACAAGTTTTGTGTGTCCACCTGAAGAACTTAATTTTTCAGGATCACCAAAACAAGCTATTCCAAATTTATTTGCTAATGATTTAAAAGTACCTGATTTTCCATAATAATTTATGGAAAAACTTCTTATCCCTATAATATCGATAAGTGGTGCAGCAAATTTTTCAGATATTATAAAGTCACTATCATAATTATCATTAATAAAATTTTTTAATTTGTTAATAAATTTATTAATTTCCCCTTTGGGCTGGAAGGCTTTTATGGTATTTTTTAAATATTTGCTTGTATCTCCTGTAAAATCAATATTTAATTTATCTGAATATGGAAAAAATTCTGTATTATTTTCATTCCATCCCATGTATGGAATAGTTATTTTATCTGGAATTTCATTTTCTGAACTTATTCGAGTAAATAATGTAGTTAAATCTTTTTTAAATTCTTCATTTGTATTGACTGCCAATGAATTCATTAAAAAACTTACACATAATCCCCATTTTCCTATAGTTTCAGCCGAACATAATTCAATCCTTGACTCTTTTGTTACTGGATCAAAACTTTCAATTTCAAATTGATAAATATCATGATATTTACTATAAACCTTTGATTTAATAAAGAGCCATTTATCGGATATTCTAACATAATGAATATAAGTGTTTTTAGGAGTAACTTTTTCTTTTCTAACCAATATTCCTAAATTATCATAAATAAAACCATCTGGAATTATTGAATCGTTTAATGTTATTTTTATGATAGATTCTCTATTGTATATATTTTTTATTGTATTCTTGATATATTCTCTTTCGTCAGCTGTAATCTCTTTATTTATATATACAATTACTGCTTTTTCTTTTAAAGTAACATTATATAAACCCTTAATGTTATCGAATTCTAAATAAACTTTTTCATCTCCTAATCTAATAGAATTTATACGTTTATTTAAAATTGTAATTAGGGAGATTACATTTTTTGCAACAATTTTAATCATACGAAATCTCCTTTACGTGGATTTTGTACTGTTTTCTATTGATTCAACAGGCTCTATTATTAATTTATTATCTTCGATAGTTATCGAAATAAATTCTTTAATATCAACTAAGTCTCGTATATCTTTTGACAAAACAATACACTTAGATCCACTTGAACCATATACAGATATTTTTTTAATTAATGCCATTTCAAACCTCCAAAATTATAATAGTCTTTTATGCTTTATCTAACTTATAGTATACTACAAGTAAGCAAAAAATCAAGAATTTTTTAGTGTTTATTTTTTGGCAACACTTGTATCTTATAAATAATCACGTTTTAAATTTGGTAACACTTGTATCTTACTAATAATCACGTTTTAAACTCAATGTTACTTTTTTTTTGAAAAAAGTAACATTTGGTAACGGAAAAAGTAACATCAAAAATTTAGTGATATTCTGCTTTTATTATATATATATATATATAGTTACCTAATATAATAATATATATATATATATATATAGAAAAAGTAATTCAAATTATTAACATATAACATATACATATGTATATATAATTATATATATAAAAATATATAATAGCTTATAAAAAATAAAATTTGGTAACAAATCGCTGTAACTTAGACTATTACTAAGCTAGAGGCGTTACCACTATCAAGTAACACAAGTAACTTGATTCTTGTAATAAGCATTATAAGCAAATTACAAGATGTTACTAAAAAAGTAACGTTATTTTATTACAGGTAACATGTATATATATGTTTTATCATTTGTCAATTAAAAGGAATTTATTGCATCATGTAACTAGCATGTAACTAGAATAAAAATTGATGTTATCCTCAGAACTAAAAAGATAACATCAATTTTAAATTAGTTTGGTTTGGTAGGGTTTGTTTTAATAGATTCTTTAATATCATTCCACTTTTCACAATTATTTATCTCAAATCTTGTTTTTCCTCTTTTTTTAATGTAATTTTCTTCGAGTGCTTTTGTTAATAATTCTTTCTTTTTTCTCTCTGATAATTTTAAAGATTTTATTATTTTACTGCTTGCTGGAATCAAATTATTTTCCTGTTTATTTTCCAGCAAGAATTTTAAAAGTAAAAAGTAGTTATCCCCATGTTTAATTTGAGGTTTTTCTATAGAATTATTATCATTTTGTACTAATTTTTTAATGTCTATAACTTGCATTTTTACTGAGCTAGGAACAGTTTTTAAATAATTGTACCAATTAAAGGCTTGTACTAACTTTTCGTCATAACCTTTGTTAAACTTGTTAACTATTCTTTGGAATAAACTATAGTGTTTAGTCTTCTTTTTTTCCAGTATATTTATAAGTACTTTTTCATTTTTTAGAACATGTTTTAAATCATCATAAATTTTATTATGTTTTGAATCTACTAAAAAAGCTTTATAAATATTGGAAGTTTTATTCCAGATATTAGTTTTGAATTCCCCAGGTTTTAATTTTTCGGTGTCTGGAACTTTAGTCATTCGCTGGGTTTCTTTCGTTGAAATACAGAAAGATATCGCCTTTTGAAATATAGCTCTAAAATCTGTATTTATTTGTTCGCCGCTGGGTCGTTGTGTAGCTCCGACAATATATATCCCGGCGGCTCTCGCTTTTTGACCGATTTGTAATAGTTGTGTTTCTTCATCGGAACGTCTCTTACTTGATGAATTTAACTTTATTTCAGCTAATTCATCAATTATCAGAAAAATTTCCGACATGTTTTCGGTATTTTTTTTATTATTATAATCAAAATAATTCTTGCAATTTTCTGTTTTTCTTATCTTTTGTAATCTATCGATCATGATTTCATTTATTTTATTTATTATGCTGCATAGCTCTTTTGTGTTGCTAACTACTATTGTATTTCTAAAATTATCATAATCGCTCAACTCTACCCCTTCTTTTAGATCGACCATGATAAACATAATATTTTGATTTAAGATCATTAATGATTGTATTATGACATTTGTTAAAACGGATTTTCCTCCACCGGGTTCCCCTGCGATAAACAAATTTTTTACTTTTGCAAAGTCAATTATTACAATATTTTCTTTTTCATCAACTCCAATAACTGCTGGAATTGATTTATTTTTTATTTCTTTTTCATCTATTTTAGATAGATATTCTTGAAAAGGGTAACAATCATTAAATTTTATTTCTTTTGAAAAATATAAATCAATATACCTAAGATTCTTTTGTTGATTTCTAATAAAAGATATATTTCTATTAAAGAATAATTCAAATTTGCTTTTAGATTTAATAATATCTTCAATAGTTAATTGATTTGATATTATTGTTATTTTTTCATTATCAACATAAACAATATCTAATTTATTATCAAAAAATTCATTCGATAATCTTTTATATTTTTGCTTAATTTTAAGTGTTTTAATGTTTTGCTTAGAATTATGCAACATTAAAATAAATCCTTTTAAAGTGAAAAAAAAGATTAATTTAACCCATACTATATTTAAATATGATAAAATTAAAATAATACTTAGGGATACAAAGTTTATAATTTTAATCTTCTTTCTATTTTGAAATAGTATACATTGATCAGAGGTAAAACCTTCAATGGTAGCTCTAAATATAAATTTTAGAGCTACCATTAGGTATTTAAATAAGTATTTAATTATAATAGTGCTTAATTTTTTTTTAGGCTTATTTTTTTTATTTAAAATTTTCAATTTTATCAGATCCCTTCATATATCATAAAAAATAATTTTCCACCTATTTCTTGAATTAAATTTGGATTAAAAGCCAAATAGCTTAAAATCGCTATCAACAGAAATGTTAAAACTGCCGATAAAAATTTAAATTTTGAGTTTATGACGTACCAAGCTATTGCCACAACTCCTAGAACAGCAATACATAATGAAATAGACCCTGTTAAACTATTAATTAAATTCTCTATTACATTTGAAAATAACATTTAATTTCCCTCCCTATTAAAGTAATATGTTTCTTTGTTCCTATATGCCTGTCCACCTCTGAAATAGATTGTTTCTATTTCTTCAGTTCTTGAGGTTTTTATAATTCTTTTCTCAAGTTTATCTATATCTTGTTGATCATTAAATTCATCAACTGGAATATTATTTTCTTGAACTGCAGGCAAAGAATTTTCTTTAACTGACATTTTTTCTTCTTTTTCTTGGTTAATCATTCCTAGAATATATAAATAAGCAGGAATGGCAAGATAAAAACTGAAAAAATATACTGGATTTTTTTCAGTTTTTAAGTAATTGTAAATGTTATACATAAATATAATTATTACAACTAAAAATATTATTTTAACTAATTTTGGTCTTAACATTAAACTTTTAAGGCCATTAAATAAATTTTTCATTATATTTTTTCCTTTCTAACTTTCTAATCATCACAATTACAAATATTTTCATTGGAGCAGAATTCACAACGCACCGCACCACAAATCATACATTCTTCTCCTATATATTTTTCATATAATAATTTTTTGCACGATTGACAAAAAAACTTTGACTTAATTTTATAAGTTGTTTGTTTTTCTTTTTTATTGTTTTTCATAATATCATCCTTTCTTTATTTTTATATTTTGATATCGTATAATTCTTTCAATCCAAATATAATACATTTTTTAACAATAGTGTTTTTACTATCTCCAACCTTATTAATATTTGAAGCCTTTTCAATTGCTTCAATGATATCTTTTGTTAATAAATAAGTTCGAGCTTCTTTTTTATTCATTTTAGCCTCCAAAAATCATTTAATATAATTTTATCATACTTACAATAATAATGGAATAAAAACTATTGCAAAATTAATTATATATAATTGCATAAATCATAAATCTTATTGACAAAATAGAGTTAATGTAATATAATAGAGGCTGTAAGTTTTAAACACAGAGTTAATTAAATTGAAATTTAATTTATTCTGTCTCCTTATAATATATTTAACTGGTCGGTATAGTTAAATATGTAAGTAATAATAATAATGCGAATTGTTTAGATTTTTAGATAGATACATGAAAAATGTATCTTTTTTTTACGTTCTTATTGACAAAATAGATTCCATGTAATATAATAGAGTCATAGAGAAAAACAAAAAAACCTTAGGAGGCAGATTATGATTAGATTAACAAAGAAATTAGAAAACAAATTTTTCGTAGATAGTTTAGAAGGTGAAAAAACTTTGAATTGCGAAGCTGGATATAGATTAGTAACTATCAAAGTTTTTGATTGCTTAGAAGCTGAAGGAATAAAATTAAGTGAAATATTAGTTGATTTATATTCAGAGGAAGTAACAATGTATTTATATGATTATTCTTTTTATTGTGAAGATGATAAATTCTTTGAATTCCAAGTCTGTATTGACGAGGAATATATAAAAGAATTCAATAAATTATATAGAGAATTTAAAAAATCAGTTGATGATTTATTAGAAACTGAAGAAGAAGAAGAAATATTAAAAGCTGAAGAAGAAATTATAGAAACTGAAGAAGATGTAATATTAGAAGAAGTTATAGAAGTAAAAAAAGAAGCTAAAAAAGAAACTAAATATCAAATAGGTCAATATCTCTATAATTGTGGAGATATGGCAAATGATTCCGGATGGTATAAGATTACAAATGTAACAATTGACAAATTTGGAATATTCTATGAAGTCGAAGAAATTGGCGGAAATAGAAAAAATAATTATCCTGAATATTGTATAAGCAATATCGATCGAATGAATGGATCTACAAGAATTGTAACAATGGAAGCTAAGATCAAGGCAACAAATGAATCATATGTTTATAATCAAATAAATGTTTTGCTTGGCAAAGATCATGATGAAAGAATGAAAGTAATTGATAAAGGTTATGATGAAAGAATGAAATTAATTGAAGAAGAAGAAAATAATAATAATGAATCAACTGAAGAAGTTAAGAAAGATCATGATAAAGAATGGTATCAAATCACAGATCATGAAGAAGAAGAAAAAAAAGAAATAATTAATAATTTAGTTGAAACTTGCAATGCTGGAATTAAAACAGAAAAAGAAATTAAGATTTATTTTAATAGATTAGCTAAAGATCAAAGAACAAAAGTTCTTAATAAATTTCAAAGAGAAAAGAAGGGTTTAGATATTAATTTATTTTATTACAGTACCTTTCTAAATGAAGAATTTTATTTATCTGAATTGCAAGAAATAAGATCAAAAATCGTTAAATATATAGATTTTCTTAATAGTTTTAAAAACTCAATTATAGAAGAAGTTAACAATTATCAAGAACAAATAAAAAATTTCAAGAAAGAACCTAATTTCAAAATTTTAAAAGATGAGGATTTTAAAATAGTGAAATTAAATAGTGATATAACATTTGGTAATGGAAATCTTTGTTATATTGATGAATATACTTTATATCATAAAGACCTTGGATATGCTTCAATGAATGGAAAAACTCCATATATTCCAGAAGGTGGAAGGGTTGCTTTAAATGACTTAATAAATGAAAAGATTATTGACTCAATCCCTCACTGGATTAAATCAACAAATTTTTTCAAGTATACATATAGATCAAGAGGGTTTTCTCCTTCTTGTCAGCCTATGAATGGATTAATAAATCATGAGAATCAAAAAGAATATAAGTTTGAAGTTTTGACTTATAATCGAAAGCTAACTTGTAAAGAAATAGCCGAGTTTGAATTAATTGATTTAAATAGGGGATAAAATCCCCTCTTAGGAGGATATTATGAATAATTTTAAATTAAAATATTTTGATGAAGAGAATAAATTATTTAATACTTCATGGACTAGTAATTTTAATAAAGTATTAAAAGAGACAAAGAATAATAATGATCTTATTGAGGTTATTGATAAAAATACAGATGAAATTATCTGGTCAAAACCGGGTGGATTTCTAGCACAATGTATATTTGTACAAAAATGTAATACTACAGATGAAGCCGCAAGAATGAGAAATTTTTATGAAGATAATAAAAATCTTCTATTGTTAAAAATAATTAATAAATATAGATAATAAAAAAAATGGGAGGATTTATACAATGAAAAGAAAATTAAGAATGTTTAAAGAAGAAAAGAGAATAGAAAAGGTAGCTTTGTTAGCCGCCGAATTGTTAGAAAAAACAGAAGGAAAAATAAATGTTCAACATTTAAAACAAGCTGTTAAAAAGCTTGATGTTTGGAAGGATTATCAAATTCAAACTTGTACTACAGCAAAAGGGTTTAATGAATACTGTATGTTGAATAATATATCCCATGAACATTCATGGGCTGGCGATGATGGTTGTCGTGAAACCGGAGAAATTCTATATGGACCAAATGTTATATTTGGAAAATATATTGATAAATACTATTCAGACAATGGCAATATTACATATTCAGAAAATAATAAATCAGATGCAGAATTTGACATAAATTCAATTCATATAGTTCTTATTAAAAGTAATTCATGGAATAAATAGTCCGGGCAGCATAATTATGATGATTATGAATATAAATTAATTTGTTACTTGCCTAAAAACAAACCATATAAACCAAATAGAAAAGCTGAGCAATTTATAAAAATGTTTGGAGGTATTTAAAATGTTAAGTGTAAATTTTAAGTTAAATGAAGTTACAGGAACTACTATATTAAGATTTTCAAAAAATCTATATCCTTATAGCTTTGTAAACTTTCTTAAAGAAAAAGATTCTTTTACATTCTTAGAATCAAATAAAAAAAATCATGTATTTAAATATAATGGAAGTGTAGAAAAGGCAGAATTTGATTTTAATATACATTTAGTAACATTTGATAATCTTAATAATAAGATTTCAATGGATTAAAAAAGGGGTGGCAGTGCATGAAAATAACTTTAATAGTTATAGTAATTATAATCTTATTAATAATTTTTAGAAAAGATTTTTGGGATATTATTGAATTATTAATTGAAATCTTGTTTGATTAGGAGGAAAAAACGATGAAATATCATGATACTTTTATAAAATTTTGGATTATAAGAGTAATTAATAAAAAAATACATAAAATAGGATTTAAGTTTTCACAAATGAAAATTTGTTTATTGAAGTTTATAGGTTTTTGGTATTGTGACGATTGTAATAAATATCATAGTCCTAGAGTTATGAATTTCAATCCAGATGAAGAATTTACAGATGGATCATGTGATCCAAAATATCTTGAAAAGCTTGAAAAAGCGGAGATATAAAAAAGGCTGATATTATCAGCCATGAAAAGTAGTAATAATTATTTAAATTTTTTAAAACATATACATTATAATATCATTTTGTCCTAAATACAACTAGGACAAAATGATAAATAAAGTGAGGTTGATAATATGGCAATGAAAAAGAAAAAATACTACGATAATACGAAAACAAAAAAGCTTGAAAATGCTTTAAAAATGTTAAAAATCTTGAAAGAAGAAGGAAGAAAAAAAGCTCCTGAACTTTCAGAAAGATTAGGACTTAATAACAAAAGGTCAATTTATTATTATAAGAAAACACTGGAAATTTTAGGTCATAAAATTGAGACCTATGGCGGCTATGACGGTGGATATGAACTCGTTGAGCCTGAAAGATTGTCGGAATCAGAGCTGGATTTTATTGCTGAAAAAATTAACAATGAAAAATTAATGAAAAAAATTGAAAGAATTAATAAAAGATAAAATAACAGGAGGAATTTTGAAATGAATAAATATACAAATAATCAAGTTTTGAAAATAACATTAATAATTATAGGTGGAATATTTTTTCTTAGTTTTATAACATGTTTAGGAGTTGGAGGAGCTCTTTTAAGTGATGATTCCCAAAATGATAAAACAGAAAATAAAATTGTAACTAAAGATAAGGTTAAAAAGAAGAATAATGATAATAAGAATAAATCTAATTTAGCAAAAGACAAAATAAAAAATAAAAAAACTTTATCTCCTGAAGATAAAATAAAAAGTAAATCGACTGAAATTGTAACACCAAAACCAACTAAAAAGCCAAAACCAACTAAAAAAATTAATACTCTTGATGTACAATTAGCAATACTGCGAGAAAATTTTGGAGGTATCGCAGATATAACATATAAAAAATCAATTAAAACAATAGAAATATTACCAACTGATAAGTCATTCATGATCGAAGTTATGCAAGCCCACAATGGTGATGCAACAAAATTGGCAGTTTGGGAAGAATTAAAAGAAAATATAAAGTTGATATCTACAAAGATAGAAAATAAGGAAATTATGTTAGTAATACCAAATAATTTGAATAAAGA
This sequence comes from Arcobacter sp., assembly GCF_050300555.1. Lineage (NCBI taxonomy): Bacteria > Pseudomonadati > Campylobacterota > Epsilonproteobacteria > Campylobacterales > Arcobacteraceae > Arcobacter > Arcobacter sp. The sequence continues at coordinate 32,961 of NZ_JBNKXY010000016.1, read as the reverse complement.
AAACTATATATTGATCGTTAATAACGGTGTAGTATTATATGACTTTGTAAAGGAGTGATTAAGTGTATAATGATATTGTAAATAGTTATAATAGATATATTGAGGGAAAAGAGATAGAAGAACAAAACAAAAGAGAAAAGATAATTCAATCTAATAATAAAAGTTCTGATGAAAATAAATTTAGAGAAAATTTAAAAAAGGTAAAGGAGAATTTAAGAAATGTTTAATAATTTTAAAAAAGAAAAAAATTCGGCAAAAAAAAGTATTATAAGTATGTTGGAAACTATTAATGAAGCTTTAGAAACCGTAGAATTAAGGTCTGAAGTAATTCTAGTTAATGAAATTATTGATAATATTAATGATTCAATGAAAGAAAAATCTAATTGTCAAGAAGCTGAATTAAATAATAATACTAGCTTAGGAAATTTAGAAAGTATAAATAATGAATCAATAATAATTAATAATAATAGTGGACAAATCAGTAATGTAAATGGACATAGTAGCATTAATGTTAGTCAGACAACAAATGTAAGACATAAACGGTTTATTTCAAACAATTATAAATATATAGGTGAAGATTAATTAATATTTAAGCATAATGCTTTAAATAAATAAAACAAAAATAAAAGAAAAGAGGATTTTTAAATGTCAGAAAAAGTTACATCAAAGAGTACAAAAACAATAATATGGGATGCCTATAAGGAAAAATTAGAAGAAATTAAAAAGCTGAAGAATCAAACAATTGCAGAAAAAAAGGAAAAAGCTACTTTGTCAACTGCTACTAATGTGGCTAGAGATTATAACGATATAACAAGAGGGCTAAATTCATTCTTAAATGATTTTACTCAAAAAGTAAATAATCTAAATGATATTGATGAAGCTATAGCAATAAAATCTAAAGAAATTAAAAATTTATATGATATAGAAGTTGAAGCTTCAAGCTTAGAAGCTTTAAAACTTGCTATTGAAAAATTAGAAAATGAAAAAGATTCCTTAGATGATCAATTGTCAAAGAAAAAAGACGAAATTGATAATTATTATTCAGAAAAATTAGAAGAAGCTAAGAAAAGTGTTAAATCTTTTAAAGATGATGAATTTCTTAAAATTAATAGAGAAAAGGACAAAGAAAATTATAATTTTGAAAGAGAAAAGAAGCTTAGAGAAGATAAGCTAAAAGATGAATTAGCTCAAAAGAAAAAGACTTTTGATGAATATGTTATCAGTAAAAAGAAAGAAATTGAAAATGAAGATAATGATTTAGATAAAAGAGTTTCAGAAGTTGAAGAAAAAGAAAAACATATAAATGCATATGAAGAAATTATAAAAACTCTTGAAGAAAAAAATAAAACAATAGCTGAAGAAACAAAAACAGAAACAAAGAAAAAGGCAGATAAAGAAAAAGAAATTGCTTTAAATATTCAGAAATCAAAATATGAGTCAAAAATAGACCATTTAAATTCTATCATAGATTTAAAAGATAATGTAATTATTGATCAAAAACAAAATATGACTAATTTAGAAAATAAACTTGATGAAGCTTATAAAAAAGTTAATGAGTTGGCGACTAATGCCGTTAGCTCCGCAAAAGATAAAGAATTAACAAGTCATTTAGCAGATGCTTTAAGAAGTCGAAATGATAATAAATAATGTATTTAAGATGTATTCAAAAAGGAAGATGCCCAATTTATGCAATAATAGATGATAATAGAATTATAGCCAATTTGTTTATAAGGAATAAAGAAATTGAAAAAATATATATTACAAATAATTATATATCTTTTGAAACATTAGAAAAAATGTATAAAATAATTAAAGAAGCTTGGTAAATCTAAGCTTCTTTTTGTTTTGTCTGTTTTATAGTACAATATAGCTATAAAAGGAGTGATAAAACAATGAAATATGGGAAAATGAAGCTTGAAAAAATTAAAATTGATGAATTAATCTTTCCTGATTATAATCCTAGGAAAAAATTAACCCCTGAAGATGAAGAGTATAAAAAGATTAAAAATAGTATTAATAAGTTTGGTTATGTCGATCCAATTATAATCAATGAAGATAATACTATAATTGGAGGTAATCAAAGGGGAACAGTTTTAAAAGATTTAGGCTATAATGAAATTGATGTTATAAGATTAAATCTTGATAAGACTGAAGAAAAAGCTTTAAATGTTGCACTCAATAAAATATCTGGTGAATGGGATAATGAAAAGCTGTATGAAGTTTTAAAAGATTTCGGAGAAGATGAGTTTCTTTTAACGGGCTTCGATAATCAGGAATTTAAAGATTTAGAAGAAGAATTTAAAAATTTTGAAAATAATAATAATTCTTCGGGATCTGGTAGTAATGAAAATGATGAAAATAGATATACTGATAAAATTGCATCGCCAGAATATACGCCTAAAATGGATGAAGCTCCACCAATTAATGACTTAGTTAATGTTGATAGAACAAAAGAATTAATTAATAAAATTAATAAAAGTAATATTGATCAAGATTTAAAAGACTTTTTAACCCTTGCCTCAAATAGATTTTTAACATTCAATTATGAAAATATCGCAGAATTTTATTGTCATCAAAATAAAGAGACTCAAGAATTAATGGAAGATTTAGCTTTAATTATAATTGATTATGAAAAAGCTATCGCTAATGGGCTTGTTGATTTTTCAAAAAAAATAAATGAATTAAGAGAAGGTGAATTAAATAATAATGAAGTTGAAGGACCATTTGGAGAGGGTGATTTTAATTGAGAAAAGATTTTTGTGTTTTTATTTTAAGTCATGGGAGAGCTGATAAAATACATACAATTGATATGTTAAATAATCTTGGTTATTCTGGCAAATGGTTTGTTTTGATCGATAATGAAGACGAAACAGCCGATCAATATTTTGAGAAATATGGACCTGAAAAGGTTTTAATGTTCGATAAAAAAGAAGCATGTAAAAAGACTGATCAAGGAGATAATTTTAATCATAGAAAAACTGTCGTATCAGCAAGAAATATCTGTTTTGATATCGCTAAAGAAAAAGGATATAAATACTTCATGGAGCTTGATGATGATTATAAATCAATGAATTATAGATTTAATAAGAATTTAGATTATAAACATACAAAAATTAGAATCCCAATATTAGATAATATTATTGATGAAATGATTAAATTTCTTGAATATAACAAAGATATTCTAACCGTTACATTCGCTCAAGGTGGGGATTATATTGGGGGAACAAATAACCCAATGGGTGCAGCTATAATATTAAAAAGAAAAGCTATGAATAGCTTTATATGTAGTGTAGATAGAAAGTTTAGTTTTTTAGGAAATGTAAATGAAGATACAACAACCTATGTAAAATTAGGACAAGAAGGTAAAATTTTTGTAATGCTTAATCATATCGCACTAGAACAAATACAAACCCAAAAACAATCAGGAGGAATGACAACTATATATTTAGAACAAGGAACATATGTTAAAAGTTTTTATACTGTAATGTATTGTCCATCATGTGTAAAAATTTCTATGATAATAAATAATGATTCAAAAAGAATACATCATAAAATCAAATGGAAAAATGCTGTTCCATGTATATTAAACGAGAAATTTAAAAAGAGTTGATATTATGTCAAAAGTCAAAAAAGCAGGAAGAAAAAACGCATATGATACAATAATTTATCCTCAATTAAATCAAATTAGGTTTTGGCTTAATGAAGGTTATTCGCACCAGCAAATTTATAAAATGTTGGGAGTAAGTGAAGCAACTTTCTATAAATATTCTACATTAAAAACAGAGTTTAAAGAGGTGCTAAAGAACAGCAAACAACAATTAGAAATCAAACTAACAGAAGCATTATATAAAGAAGGGCAAGGCTTTGAACATACTGAGGTACAAACAGAATTAGAAGAAGATGTAATAATTGATAATGGTGAGGAAAAAGTAATAAAAAGAAAAAAGAAACAAAAAAAAATTACAAAATTTCATAGAGGAAATGTTAATGCTTTAATTTTTGCCTTATGTAATAGATTTCCTACTAAATGGAAAAGAGTCGATCAAGAAATCATTGAAGAATTTGAAAAGGGAAGAATTAAACTTAATATTACAGATGAACATATACAAAATGCTTTCAAAGCTTTATATCCTGCGATTGATGATGATGACTATAAACAATTAGAAAAAGAAATTAAGGAAGAAGAGGATAAAAATGCAGAAAACAAAGAAGAAAAATAAAAAAACAATAATAAAATATTGTGATATTCTTTCTTTTGCTGTGATTAATTCTCTTTATAATAGACAAGAAGCACTGCCGAACTTTTCAAATATAGTTGATATAGATGAATCATTCGCTGGGAAAGCTCCAAGATCAAAAGAACATTTGGCTCTTTATTGTGCCACAGTATTAAATAATAAATTTCCTTATCCTCGAAGCACAAATGAATATTGTGTAAAAAATGATCATAAATCTCCATTAGATGCATTATGGGGAGCATATTCAGAACAAGATTCTTTTTCCATATGGTACGCAATGAGAGGATCAGGAAAGACAAGAGATTTAGCGATTCTTGGTTGGCTTGAAAGTGTATTCAAGCCGCATTGCTGGACAACTGTATTAGGGGGAAGCTTAGAACAGTCAATAAAAGCGGTTGCCTATACTAATGAATTATGGAATATGCCAACGGTAGCTCATTTAAGAAATAAACTTTTAGTTAATGGTCAAGTAGCTGGAAGAGGTTTTAAAACTACTCATGGATCACAATTTCAAGCTTTGGCAGCTTCTACAAAATCTATTAGAGGGCCCCATCCTCAAAAATTAAGATTAGATGAAGTTGACGAAATGGAAGAGAAGATATATTTGGGAGCTTTAGGGCAGCCGAAATCAAATTACGGAATACTTGATAATGTAATAATTTCTAGCACTTTGCATAATGCTTTTGGATTAATGTCTGAAATAATCGATAATAGATATGAAATTGGAGCTAAATTATATGCTTGGTGTATCAAGGAAGTTATTGGGAATAGAGGTTTTTGGACATTAGAAGAATTTGAAAGAAAAATAAAGCAATGTACAAAAGCAATGGTTGATGCTGAATATTTACTAAAAAGACCTAAAGTAGGGGAAACAATTTTTGAATTTGATAGTATAGATAGAGCATATAACAGAGGAAGAAATGATATATTTGAGCCTAATGTATTTGCAGAGGCTGGAATTGACTGGGGATATAGTTTTACAGCTTTTTCTTTAATTCAAGACCCTAGAGAAGTTTTCAGAAATAATATAACTAAATATTGGGAATATGTTGAATTAAAAGAAAGATGTAAGGCAATAGCTGAATTATGTATTAAATATAATGTAGTAGCGGTTTACTGCGATAGTAACCCTAAAGATAGTAATATTACATTACAAAAAACCTTTAGGGAATTAAGATGTCCAACTAAAGTTATTCCAGTATCTTTTAATAAGTGGAAAGGTATTGGCATAAATGTGTTAAGATTTTTATTAGAAAAGAACAAATTAAATATTACTAATAAAACAGCTCAAGAAAAAATGGAAAAGTATCATTATGCAAACCCAGAACTAGGGCAAATAGCAAAGATTGATGACCATATACCCGATAGCCTGATAGCTTGGGCTACAAGCAGATATAAAATATTAGGAATTTAAAAGGAGTGAATTAAATGTTTTTGAATGAAAAAGATAATTTCCCACCTAATCAATGTGACTATTGGTTTTTAAAATATGAGGAATGGGCGAGCTGGTATAGTGGCGATCCTGAACAATTATTAAGATTTTATACAAGATTAGCTTCGGGAAATGAGACAGCTCAAGAAAAATTTTGGGCAAGGTTAGAAACTGAAGAAAGAAAAGGTATAGTACATATGCCTTTAGCTGGTGATATCGCAAGCACTTCGGCGGATTTATTGTTTTCTGAAAGTCCAATTTTTAAATATGATCAAAAAACAATTGCTGGGGAAAGAATAAAAGATATTATTGAAAAGAATGGATTTAATAGTATTTTATTAGAAAGTGCGGAAATATCGGCAGCAATCTCAGGCTGCGTATTAAAATTAGACATAGAGGCACAATTAGAAGGAGTTCCTTTAATTAATGTAATGAATCCAAAGCAATTTATTCCTACTTTTTGGAGAGGTAGACTATGGGAAATCTTGTTTTTTAGAGTAGTTAAAAAGACAGATAGTGGAAAAGTCTTTAGATTATTTGAGAATAGAAGAAGAAGTGGCAATTCTCTTTTAATTGAATACAAGTTAAATGTTGGTACAGCGACAAAAGTAGGCAAAGAAATTGATCCAAATAGCATTAAAGAAACTGAAAATTTAAATTTAAAACCAGTTGAATATAAAAATATGGACGGTTTAGGCTGTGTATATGTACCAAATATGCGACCTAATAGACTTGTTTTGGGAAGTCCTTTAGGAATTAATGATTATTCAGATGATATTTCCTTACTTGATTCATTAGATTTTGCTTGGACTAGTTGGATGCGTGATATCGAATTAGGAATGGCACAGATATTTGTTGATGAGGAACTACTACAAAAGACAAGATCAGATGTGAACGGTACAACGACTTTTATAAATAATTTTAATAAATTTCAAAAGTCTTTTGTGAGGATGGACTTCACACAATGGAGAATGTCTGAAAATAATGTAAAACCTATAGAACAAGTACAATTTGATATTAGATTTGAAGCACATATGAAGACATGTTCCGAATTGACATGGCAAATAATTTCAAATTGCGGGTATTCTCCGCAAACATTCGGATTAGGAGAATATGGAAATGCACAATCGGGAACAGCTTTAAAAATAAGAGAAAATAAGTCTCAAAAAACAAGATCAAAAAAAGAAAAATATTTTAAGCCTGCAATTTTAAGTTTATTACAACAAGCTCAAAATATTGATAAAGCAAGTGGATTATATTCAAATTATGAAAATCAACTAATCTCATTGGAAATAGAAGATTCAATAATGACAGACAGTAAAGAAACATCTGAAGTAATAAAAAATTTATATCAGGCAAAAGCTATTTCAAATTTTATGAAAGTAAAATTACAACATTCAGATTGGACAGATGAAAAAATACAAGAAGAAGTTGACAAAATAAATCAAGAAGAAGGAATTACAAGCGAAATGATTAAAACTGAGGTTTAAGACTTTTTTTCTTAAACCTTGTCTTTTATTTATTTTTATAATAAAATCTCTTTATTAGATTGGAGGAAAAAATGAAAAAACAAAATGATGTTATAAAATTCAAATGGGAAACTGATGAAGAATATGAGTATAGGAATAATATTTATTTATTTTCTGATAAATTAAATAAAATATTAGGAGATTTAGCGAATTTAGCAAAACAAAGCTTGCCAAATTATCAACCAATGCTCGATAAGATCAGAAGCAATTATGGCAGATTTATTAAATTATTAGTTCCTGATTGTTATAAAGATTTTCATAACCTTTATAAAAGCGGACTTGAATATTATATGAAAGGACTAGTAATTTTAGTTAATACTTTCATTGATAAAAAAGAAAATAAACTTCCCGATAATGACAAAAACGTAATTTCTAAAATTACAAAAGCTGGAAACTTTTTTCAAGCTGGCGATGCATATTTTAGAATTGCCAATACAAAGAATTTTGAATTATTTGAAAAACAACAAATAAAATATCATGAAGAACAAGAAAAACAAAAAAATAAGGTGAAGAAATGAACATTGATAGATATGAAGATTACGGAAAAAATTTATATTTGTCTGCTCAAAATGTAGTTTTTGGAATGCTGATTGCTACAAAAAAATTACTAGAAAAAATAAATAATGATCCTGTAAATGTTGCTAATTATAAAAAAGCTTATATTGAAGAAGTTACAACAATTGCTAAGACATTCAATAAAGATTGGAAAAGTTGGGCAAATAAAGACTTAGCAAAAGCATATATCGCAGGAATAAACCATGCAAAAGCAGATTTAAAATATAATAATTTATCTGCATCAATTATAAAGAAAATCACAAATGGATCTTTTTTAATTGAAAGTCCACCACCAATTTCAATCCCGGCATTAAGCAGCGAGACTTTATCTTTATTTAAAAACATATCTGAACATGTACCTTTCTATAAAACTTTTAGAGATGCAGCATATTACAACTTAGATAAGCAACCATTACAAATACTAAGAAAAGCCCAAGATATTTATAGAAATGCTAGTATTTTAGCAGGCGAAAAGTATTTCAAAGAAGGGGATATTTATACAAGAATAAAATATTCCCAAGAAATGATGGATCAACTAGCAAAACAAGGAATTCAAACTATAACTTATAAAAATGGAGCAAAATATTCAATAGATACCTATTGTGAAATGGTGGGGAGAACTGTCTCAGGTAGATGTTCTTTACAGGCTAATTTAAATAGATATGCTGAAGGAGGTTATACTTTAGTCGTTGTATCAAGTCATTTCAGAGCTTGTGAATTATGCACTCCTTATGAAGGAGTAACTTTAAGTATAGAACGCCATCCTGTTTATGAAAGCGTTGATGATGCAGAAACTCAAGGGCTTTTTCATCCTAACTGTAAACATGATGTAAGTCTATGGTTTGAAGGTAAAGAGCCATTGCCGCCACGAGTTGATCAAGCTGAACAGGCTTTAATTGATGAATATGGCTATAATGAAGCACAAAGAATTTCTTATAATGCTCAATTAAGACAAAGATCAATAGAAAGAAATATTCGCAATTGGAAAAGAAGATCAAAAGGGGCAATGGATAATAATATTAAAAATATTGCCGATAGAAAAGTTAGATACTGGCAAGCTCAACAAAGAGAACATTTAAAAGATAATACCTTCCTTAATAGAAACTATGCTAGAGAACAAATTGGGAAGGCACATTAGAAAGGAGTTTTAATGGATAATGTCGAAGCAAACCAATTAATAAGAGAACTTAAAAGACAAAATGATTTAAAAGTTTTAGAAATAGAATTTTTAACAAAACAATTTATAAAAATTGATAAAGATTATTTAAGAGATTTTGTTAAAAAAAGATTAGATGAAATTGAATATAAATATAAATAAACTATGAAAGGAGTAATCATGACAAAAAGAATAGATGATATTGTAATTATAGAAGAAGAAGAACCAGATTTTTGCGAATATTGCGGAAAGCTGGCAGAATTAAGACCATATGGAAAAAATGGTGCTAGAATTTGCTTTAATTGCGGAATTAAAAATAAAGAAGAAACAAACAAAAATATGGAAAGAATATTATTTGAAAGGAAAAAACATTAATGAAAAATAAAAACGAAAATCTTAATGAAGCAAGTTTATTATTAGCTAATGAAAATTTAAAAATTGTATTGCCTTATATTGCAGAAAATCTAAAAGTATTTAAAAAATGTTTATTAGAAAAGAAAATATTTTCAGAAGAAGAAATTACAAAGATGTTAATCGAATATGAAAAAATAATTTTATTGTCAGGAGATAAAAAGTGATGAATCAACCAAAAAAAAAGATAAAAGAAATAAAGGATATTAATACTAATACGGAAGAAGGCAAATTATTTTTAATGGCTCTTTCTATTATAACTACTACTAAAGGATATTCAGATAAGACGCCAGATGAAGTTATTAAAGAATTATATGAAATGCATGAGGTGATCCATGAAAAATAAAAATCTTAGAGAAAAATTATTAAATGATAAAGAATCATTAAGAAGATCAATTAAAGAAAATTCTCAATTTAGCACAGCCGATCTATTAAATATTGTGGCTGATTTGATAGATTACACTTTAAATGATAATGATTTAGATGATAATAACAGCTTAATGGATATAAATATAATTAAAAAATTAATGCAGTTAGAAGAAGATAAAAAAAATTCAAGAACTGAAAAAGATAATTTTGAGTCAGAATTTAATAATTATCAAAAAAGATATCAATTAAATCAACTTCAAGATTTAATTAACAAATATAAAAAAGAAAAAGAATCTATGATTGATTCTTTAGATAATTTATTAAGTAATGTTATTTGTGATTTTGAAAATTTAAAAGGAGAAATTAATGAATAAGTTTTATAAGAAAGTCCTAATAACAGGTGGAACAGGAACACTTGGCAAAGAACTTACAAAACAATTATTAAATAGTGATAAATATATCAAAAAAATTTATATTTATTCTAGGGATGAATATAAACAATCAGAAATGAAAAAAGAATTTAAAAATCATCCAAAACTATCTTTTTTTATTGGTGATATAAGAGACAAAGATCGATTGTATAGAGCATTTAATGAAATTGATTATGTTATACATACAGCCGCTCAAAAGCATGTTCCTTCATGCGAATATAATCCTTTTGAAGCTGTCAAAACAAATGTTATAGGATCAGCAAATATAATTGATGCCGCAATTGATCGCAAAGTTGAAAAGGTATTGGCAATTTCTACAGATAAAGCCGTAAATCCTGTAAATTTATATGGTTGTACAAAAGCATGTATGGAAAAAATGTTTATTGATGGGAATAACTATTCTGGCGATAATGAAACGATATTTTCGATTGTACGCTATGGAAATGTTATTGGCTCTAGAGGATCAGTTATTCCTTTCTTCAAGAAAATAGCCAAAGAAGGTGGCAAGTTTCCTTTAACTGATAACGAAATGACTAGATTTTGGACAACTGTAGACAATGCCGCAAAATTTGTTTTAGATTCTTTAGAAATTATGAAAGGTCAAGAAATATTTATTCCTAAGTTACCTACTTTAAAAATAAGTGATTTAATAAAAGCTATAAAGGAAGATGCTGAAATAAAAATTGTAGGATTAAGAAAAGGCGAAAAAATACACGAAACATTAATTAGTAAAGAAGAATCCAAGTATTTTTTAGATATGAATAATTATTTTATTCTTACTCAAAATGCACCAATTAGTAAATTTCAACCTTTTGAATATACAAGTAAAAATAATGATAATTATTTATCTATTGAGGAAATGAGGAAATTATTATGAATGAATGTTGTAGAGAAATGACTTATGAAGAATTAAAAATAATTTATGATGAAGTTTTAGCAGAAAATGACAATTTTAAATTAATTAATGAATTATTAGTTAAGAATGTAAAAGATTTAAGAGGAGATAGAAGATATTTATTAAATGAAGTAAAGAAACTTGAGAAGGAAATTAAAGTTTTAAAGAAGCAACAAGTAGAAATAAAAAAGGAGAAGTTACTTAATAATGATTAATTATGCAAAACATTTTATTGATATGCATGATATAAAAGCAGTGAATGACGTATTAAGAAGCAATAATATAACACAAGGAGAAATTACAAAAGAATTTGAAAATGAACTGAGTAACTATACAGGTTATAAATTTTGTAAAACTCTTAATAGTGGTACGTCTGCCTTACATGCTGCTTGTATGGCAATAAAAATTAAACCTGGGGATGAAGTAATTATTCCTTCAATTTCTTTTGTGGCAACTGCAAATTGTGTAAGTTATTGTGGGGGAATACCTGTTTTTGCAGATATCGATTCAGATACTCTTTTAATTGATCCTGAAAGTATAAAAAAATTAATCACAAATAAAACCAAAGCAATAATTTCAATGGATTACGCTGGTCAATTAGCTGATTATAAAGCAATAAAAGAAATTTGTGATAATAATCAGTTACATTTTATTAGTGATTCGTGCCACTCATTTGGTGGAATTAATAGACTTGCTGATAATACAATTCCTGATATTGTTTGTTATTCATTTCATCCAGCAAAACATATTACATCTGGCGAAGGTGGAGCTTTATTAACAAATGATTATATTTTAGATCATAGGGTTAAATTATTTAGAAATCATGGAAGAAATGAAAAAGGTATGATGGAATTTTTAGGCTATAATTATCGAATGTCTGAAATAAATGCAGCACTTGTATTAAGTCAGTTTAAAACAAAGCATTTCAAATTTCAATCATTTAGATATATGTTGGCTGATAAATATATTGATAAGTTAAAATGTGAAAAATTAAAGCAATTAAAGGGAAGAATTCATGTTTATCATTTGTTTGTAATTAAGATTAAGAATAGAAAAAAGTTTATTAATTACATGAAAAAAAGGGAAATTCAATGTGTTGTACATTTCCCTCCAATATATGAAAATTTATTTTATTATGATTTTGGCAAAATTGATTATTCAAAACAATGTCCGAATACTGAAAAAGTAGCCGATCAAATAGTAAGCATTCCATTGTATTATAACTTATTATTTGAACAACAAGAATATATCATTAATACAATTAATGAATTTATAGAAAAGGAATGATATTTTATGATTAATAAAATTAAAGGAAATTGGTATATAATTTGTGATGGTTGCAGCGACAACGAAAGCTTTTTAACTTTTGAAGCTGCTTTAAATTATGCAAAAGAAAATAATTGGACAGTTAAAAAAAATGATAAAGATGAATGGGAAAATTATTGTATTGATTGTCAAGAATAGAAAGGAATAATAAAAACAATGTTTAAAATATTTAGATTTATTGAAGAAAAGCCAAAAGATAAAGAAATTCGTGAATATCTACTAAAAGAAAAATTAAATAATTATTTAAGAAAGAATAAAAGTGCCTTAAATGTTTGTAGTGTTCATGAATTTTCTGAATTATTTAAATTTAATAATAAAAGCTATAGAATAGGTTTAAAAAATAATGATAAAGGTGGAGAAAATTTTCTTTATACCAGTAATACACAGGAATTAATAATAGATATGTTTATCGTTACTCTTGATTATATGGAAAATAATTTAAATGAATTAATAAAAATAAGAAAATTATTAAATAATTTTTTTGAAAAGAAGTAAAAAAAAATAAATAAAAAAGGATGATTTAAACTATGAAAAAATTTGAGAAATATTTTGGAACAAAAGAAATTGAAGCTTGTGAAATGAATTATGGAGAATATTCGGATTTTAAATATGGAGATAAAAAAATCAATACTGGTCTTCCAGATAATAAAAAAGGTTTTGCTGTTAGATATTCAGATGATTATTTATCATGGAGTCCAGAAGAACCCTTTAAAGCTTATAAAAAGATTAATGGCGAGTTAACAAGATTAGTACATGAGTTATTAACTGAAGAACACACATATATTGAACATGATGAAAATCAATATAATGCCCCCCATAATTATTTAATTAAAAATGATGATCTTTTATGCGGAATACATTTTCAATGTGGACCAGTTAAGGAAAAAGAATTAAATGGAGTTTTTCTACCTGATATTATTGGAATTTGTATTGATGTTTTGGAGAATTTTCAAAATTCAGAATTTAAATGTAATGAAAATGATGTCGCATTAGATGGTTTAAAAGCGGCAATTGTAGCTTTAAGATCGAGAACAAACAAAAGAAAAGAAAGGGGTGTCCACGGAACTTATGAAAAGTAAAACTATAATACTTGATTTTGGGTCTGGTAATACATGTCAAAACAATAAAAGAATAATAAAAAGAATGTATGATGAATTGAAAGCTATTGACGGTGGCAAGTATGAAATAATTGTAAAATGGCAATTATTTAAGGTTTGCGGTGCTAATATTCCTTTAACTGAAGAATCATTTAATTATGCTTATGAGTATGGAAATCAATTAGGATATAAGGTAACATCTTCTATTTTTGATAGACCATCATTAGAATTTTTGCTTGGTTATGATATTCCATTCGTGAAAATAGCAAATAGAAGAGAATTGGATTATTTAATAGATTTTATACCTGAAGAAATTCCAATATATATTTCTAAAACAAATGATTTAACAATTAAATTCGGAAATAAAAATATATCTGGATTAGGCTGCATAAAAGTTCCAAAAGAACTTGAGGAATTTTGGTGTATAAGCCAATATCCTGCTGATGTTCAAGAATATCTAAAATTAAATATTAAAATTGGTAATAATATTTCAGATCATACAAATAATTTTGCACTGTTCAATAGATTTAAACCTAAAATAATAGAGTGGCATTACAAGTTAAAAACTTCGACAGGTTTAGATGCTGGAGAATTTGCAAGAACACCAGATATATTAAAGGAAGTGTTATAATTGATAATAACTTTAATTCAAACTAGATTAAAATCAAGTAGACTTGAAAGAAAATGTATAAAAAGTATGGCTGGTCATCCAATGACTAGCTATACAATCGAAGGAGCAAAACAAAGTAAATTAAATCATTTTACAGGAATAATTTATCCATCTTCAGATAATATGGTTTTTTCAAAATTATATTCAGATAAATGTTTTTGTTATTCTCATGAAGGAGATGAAGCAGACGTATTAAATAGGTATTATGCAGCATTAAATTATATACAAAATATTACACAAGAAAATATAACAAATGTTGTAAGAATAACAAGCGATTGTCCAATGCTTGGATTTTATCCAAAAGTAATTGACGAGGTCATATTAAAACATTTATTAAATAATGCTGATTTTACACATAATAGGGGTGAAAATGGATTACCTAGCGGACTTGATGTAGAAATTATGAAATCTTCTGTTTTAGCATATGTTAATAATGTTGCTGAAGATAAAGAAGATAGGGAACATGTAACAACATTTATAAAAAAGAATCCTGAGAAATTTAAAATTTATGAAGTAAATTCATTTTTTCAAGATTTTAAATATAAATGGAGTGTTGATACATTAGAAGATTTTAGAAAAGTTGAAGATATTGTAAAAATATTAAAAATAAGGAGAGAATATGAAAGATAATATTTATTTAGATGTTTTAAATTTTGAAAATTTAGAAAAAGTAAGAATATGGAGAAATGAAAATACAGGAAAAGGAATACTTAGAACTCCTTATCCATTAACTACTGATATGCAGCAAAAATTTTTTGATGATGTAATTAATAATAGAAATTCAAATTCTAGGTATTGGGGAATTTTCTTAAAAACTTATGATAATGATGATCATTTAATTCATGTTTTTATTGGTTATACTGGGTTAGATAAGATTGAGTGGGAAAATGGCATTGCTGAAATAGGATTAATGATTTCTCATGAATATATTGGTTTAGGTTATGGATCGAAGGCATTAAGTTTAGTTTTAAATGAAGCTTTTAATAATATGAGATTACAAAATATTTATGGTGAATGTTATAAATGTAATCCTAATATAGAATTTTGGGAAAAAATGATTGAAAAATATAAAGGATATAAAACAACATTGCCAGCGAGAAAATATTTTGATGGATCTTTTTTTGATTCAATGTATTTTAATTTTAATTATTACAATTTTAGAATTTAGGAGAAAATAGATCAATGAATATATTAGCATTATGTAATCAAAGCGAAGCGATTCAAATAATGAAAACAATTAAATGTAATAAATATTTCTTTATTTGTCCAATAAAAATAAAACAAAATCAGCTACCCCAAAATTTAAAAATTGGAATAGATGTTTGGGCTTATTCCCATAGAAGTATGAGAAAAGGTTATTATTATCCAAAAATGGACTGGAATAAAATTGATCCACTTGACGAAAAATTAATTGTAGATTTATCCGAATGTGAATCACAAACTATGAGAATGATTGAACGTATAAAAAGATTAAGACCTCTATTATATGAAAATAGGAAAAAATATTATATTAATAATTTAAGATATTGGTCTCATGTATTATTAAATAATAAAATAAGTGTATTTTATAGATGTGCTCCACCTCATGAAGGATATGATAATGTAATTTCACATTTATGTGATTATTATAATATACCAGCATTTTATGGAAATCCATTTCATACGCATAAGGGAAAATATAGGTATTTTGCAAGATATGTAAAAGATAATTTTCCTAATTTTCATAATACTACAATAACAAATGAAGAAAATGAAGTTGAATTAATAGAGCCATTGGCTGATTTATTAGATATACATTGGAATAAAAAGAAAATACCAGTATTACCAACAATAATTCCACGAAAAAAAGTTAAAACACAAAAAACTTTGTTAATAAGAAATAAAAAATTATTAGATTATTATAATAATAAATGTGTAATTCCTAATTTAACAAAGCCTTATATTTATTTTCCACTTCATTATCAATACGAAGCAACGACATGTCCAATGGGAGGTCCATTTGTTGATCAATGGATGGCTATTGAAATATTAAGCAGATTAGGAATACAAATTTATGTAAAAGAACATCCTCGAATTAGTAAAAATAGAGATATGAATTATTATATAAGACTGCTAAAAATGCCAAATGTAAATTTTATATCAATGAAATCAAATAATTATTCTTTAATCGATAACTCTATTGCGGTAGCTACTATAACAGGTACAGCAGGATGGGAAGCTATATTAAGAGGAAAGCCTAGTTTTATATTTGGTAATATATTTTATCAATATGCCCCAGGTGTTTATAAAATTAATGGAATGAAAACAGCAATGCAGGCATATAATGAAGTTAAATATTTTAAAGCTAATAAAAAAGAAATAGAATTATTTCTAAAAAAATTACAATATTATTTATTTAAACATACAACTAACGATATTATAGCAGCATTAAAAGAAAATATTATAAACATAAATAATTCAGAAGATAGAAAGATTTTTATAAAGGAGTAAAGACATGATTGATGTAATTTATTTAACAGGTGGAACAGGAAAAAGAGCAAAATTAGGATATCCTAAACAGTTCGCTAGACTAAAAGGAAAGCCTATTTTTATATATGGTTTAGAAACACTAAGACAGATTGATAAAATAGGTAGAATTATAATCCCAAGTGATATAACGAATTCTAATGTAATAAGATTTTTAAATGAATATAATATTGAAAATAGATATATATGTAAAGCTGGAAAAACTCGTCAAGAATCAGTCTATAATGGTTTAGAATATGTCAAGACAAAAAATGTTCTAATTTGTGAAGCTGTAAGACCTTTTATGTCAAAAGATTTAATACAAAGAGTTATAAAAGCTGATGGCGATTGTGTAGTACCTATAGACTTATCAAGTGCCAGTGTAATTGATATATTAGGAAATTCTTATGATAGAAATGATTTTGGGTGTGTTCAAATGCCACAAAAATATGATAATCAAAAGCTTTATAAAATCCATACAGGTATGATTTCTCAAAATTCTACGGATGATATGGACTTAATTTATAAGTTTGAAAAAATATCTGGCGAAGTTCATTTTAAAAGAAAAATAATTTTTCATGGGGAAAGAGAAAATATTAAAATTACTTATCCTATTGATCTTAAGATTGCCGAGGCAATTTTAAATTATAAGGAGGGTAATAAAATTGAATAATATTATAATAACTGGTAGTAGTAGAGGAATTGGAGCAGCTACAGCCAAAGAATGGTGTAAAAGAGGCGAAAAAAATCTATATTATCAAATATCAAGATGGAGTGATTTTGACATATCAGATTTTAAGCAATTTGAAGAATTTATGAAAGATTTTTATAATTTTTCTGAAGAATATTATCCCATTGCTCTTATAAATAATGCCGCTATTGCTGTACAAGGGAGCATTTTGGAAACTGATATGAATATAGTAAAAAAACAATTTAATATTAATTTCAATGCTATAGTTAATACAACAAAAGAATATACAAAATTTTGCATTAATAAAAAGATAAAAGGGAAAATAATTAATATTGCTTCAACTGCTGGTTTAGGAGCAAGACCGGGTAGGGCAATTTATGCAGCAACAAAAGCAGCTTTAATTAATTTTAGTTTATCAATGTCAGAAGAATTAAAACCATATGGCATAAAAATTTATATTGTTTGCCCTGGGGCAGTCAATACAGATATGAGACATGAATTAGAGCCTGATGATGATTTTAAAAATATGCTGCAACCTCATGAAGTAGGCAAGTTTATTTGTAATTTAATAGAAAGTGATAACTTTCTTAATGGACAAATATTGGAGGTAAAAAAATAATGTTAGTAAATATTTTAAATAGAGTTCATTATCCAATAATAATTGATAAATATAGATTTGAACCTTTTGAAGAAACTACAATTAGAATTGATTCAAATTGTATATTTAGAGAAATAAGAAGCAATAGAGGATTAAGAGTAGACAAGCTCGATAATCAGGCATATATAAAAAGACATGGACTTAAAAAGGGAAATAAAATAAATTTTGTTTATGATAATATGAGCCAACATGCTGGCGAAGCTTATGTTAATGCGATAGAAGCTTTATCAAATCCAATAATGAAACATCTTCCTGAAAAAGATATTGGATATTCAAAAATACCATTAACTAGAATGAACATTAGATTTTTCAATTCCGCAAGAATTAACGAACAGGGAAAAATTCCAGTTGGCCCAAATGATATATTTTTTAGTCATGGAATTGGCGATAAAAATTATTGGAAAGGAAGTAAAATTGCCGACTATAAATATGCTTTTGTGCCGGGTCCAGCATGGGAAAAAAGAATGAGAAATACAGGATATAAAGGAGAAATATTTGTCTGTGGATATACTAAATTAGATCCATTGATTAATATTGATAAGAATTCAATTAAAAAGAATTCAAAACCTAAAATTCTATGGGCTCCTACTCATGGATATAACTCAAAAAATAAAGGTAGATCGAGTTATCCAGCATTTTCAAGATATTTAGATCAAATTCCAAAAGATTATGATTTAGCAACAAGTTTACATCCAACAAGCAAAATGCACAACAATGAAAAACAATTACCGACAACAAACGAATTATTGGAAGCCGATATTGTTATCGCAGATGCAGGATCAACTTTATATGAAGCATGGATATTAGGAAAACCAGTAATTTTTCCTGACTGGATTTGTGCAAAAGATACAATGAATCATTTCAAAACTGATCCGGCAAATTTTGAATATCAAATTTATTCTAAAAAAATTGGTTATCATGCAAAGAGCATGGAACATTTAATTAAATTATTTGATATTGCTTTATCTGATGGAATGAAAGATTTAGAAAAAGAATTTATAGAGGAAATTTATCCAACCAATTTAAGAGGCAAAGCAGGAGAGACCGCAGCAAAACAAATACTAGAATTAGCAAATAGGTTAAAAGTATGACTAGCATTGAATTATCAGAGGAATTAAAAATATCTCATAAGACAATAATTTATTGTTTAAAGAAATATAAAAATGATTTTATACAATTTGGTAATATGAATTCTTGCATATTAAGATATGGAAAAGGCACAAAAGGAGGAAGACCATTAGAATTTTTTAATCTAAACTACAAGCAAATAGATTTATTAATTCTTTATCTATCTCCTAATAACAATACCATAAGACAATATAAACAGAAATATATTGACAAATGATATAAATAATATAAAATAAAAGCATTAAAAATAAAAAAAATTGTGTTGCCTATTATTTTATTTTTTTTTAAACTGCACGTAAAAAAAGAGTGATGATGACCTCTTTTTTCCTTGAAAATAATAATACAAAATAAAAAAGGGTTAATATTACCCTTTTTTATTTTTATGTTCTTGTATTTTTTCTTTTAACATCATTTTTATATAACTCGCTGTAGGCAAGCCTTTATCTTTTGCAATAGTTTCAATCTCTTCTTTAAATTTTTTATCTATGCAAAAATGTATATATTTTTTTTTCTCTTTTTTATTATTCATATTATTACCTCATCCTAATTTTTTGCCACACCTTTGATTTGGACAATAACCAACATTCGCTTTACTTGTAAAAAAACTATCTGTCTTTTCATAGCGAATATCTAAACAATCGCTATGATACCAAGAGCGGCAACTAGTGCAAAATACGCCAGCTTCGCCAAATACTATGTGATCATTTATTATCTCTTTTTTGCAAACTCCACAATATATTTTATCTTTTTCATCTTTCATAAGTTCAAAGCTCCTTTTTAATTGATTTATTCTATAATAACATAACAACAACATAAATACAATATAAAGTGTTGTTTTTATGTTGTTGTTATGTTATACTCTTCTTATTAGCTCGAATTCGATAGAATTAAAAATGGAGGTATAAAAACAATGATTTCAAATGAGCAAATAGCTTTAAATGTAACAATTGAAGAAATGATATTGGATTATAAAAGTGAATTATATAAGTTTAAAAAAAGAAAAAATCTTTATGATTATAGAATAAAAATGTATAACAATAATATTAGAAAATTTACTAAATATAGTAATTCTAATAATGCAGTTATGGAGATTAGAGCAAATTTATATTTAAGAACTTGTGAAGAAATGATAAAACAAAACGAAAGATATATAAATGAAATAGCTGAAGAAGGTAAAGACAAAGAAGAATTTTTAAAACATGAAATTTGGGCTTTACTCTTTGAAACTATTACTAATAAGGTAATTAATGAAAATACTATTTTATCTAAAAATGGTTATTTAATTTATTCTCTACCATCGGCAAAAATATATTTTAAAAAGCAAGAAATTATAATATCTGATGAAGAAAGATTATATAATTTTTTGATCAGAAATAAATTAGAAAAAGACTATATTGATACTAATAAAAAAATATTATTTAATCTATTAAAAGATCATCTTTATATTTGCGAAGATGGATCAATTAGCAATGATGATGGATTACTTTTTGACGGAGTTTGTTTAAGTAGTCCAGAAATACAAATTAAATTAAACGAAGATTAGGAGAATATATCATGAAAACTAAAACTAGAAAATTTACTGAGGCTCAAAAAGATCAAGTAAGAAATAATTTGGAAAAAATATTGACTTATTATGGGGCTAAAGAAGGGAAATACAATTGGCAATGTATTCCTTATAGACATAAAAAGCCTGATAATGATTTGTCCATAAAAGGTAATGTTTGTTGTTGTCATTGTGGTTTAAAAGGCGATTCGTTTAATGTTATAGCTGAATTAGAAGGTTATAACATTAAAAAAGATTTCACTTTAATAATAGAAAAGGGAATTGAAATAGTAGGGTGTCAAAACCCTACTATTAATTATACCTATAAAACTAAACGAAATAAAAGCAATAAAAACAATGAATCTACTAAAGAAAAAGAATTTAAAAATGTTAATCATAATCTAACTGATATTATACTACAATATTTCTCTTTATCAAAAAGATATTATTATTTTTATAGAAGAAATATTAAAAACGATAATATTTTAAAACATTATAAAATAATTTGTGATGATCCAAGAAAAATTTTTCCAAAAGAATTATTACCACAAGTCTATAACTTATGGAGTTACCAAAATATAATTCCTGTTTGGGAAAATAAAAAAGTAGTAAATGTAATTCTAAGAAGGGATGACTATTTAAATAAAAAAAATAAAAAGACTTTAAATCTAAAAGGACTTCCTTTAAAAATTTGGAATGCTGGTTATATTAGGCATTCACAGAAGAATGACATATTTTTTATAACAGAGGGCATTTTCGATGCTCTATCTTTTGAATGTATAGATTGTAAAGGAATAGCTTTGAATTCCATAACAATGGTTAATAAATTCTTAGATATTATTAAAGAATTTATTGATCAATTAAAAGAAAATCAAGTTAAGTTTTTCATCTGTTTTGACAACGATCCAAGAAATCCAGAAAAGCCGAATAAAAAAATGCCTTCTGAAATAGCGAGGGAATCACTTGATGAAGGTTTAAGAATTCTTGGACTAAAAAGTATAATTTTAAAATTAAATAAATATAAAGATATGAATGAATTCTACATGAATAATTCATCTACATTCAGAGAAGAAATTTACAAAGCTATAAAATTTATAGAAAGTCGAGATAATTAAATGAAACTATCTAAAACAATTTATTTATTAGAAGATGATAAAAGGTGTTTAGAAATTAATTATAGAAATATAAAAATAAGAATATATGATAATCAAAAATATTTGATAGAGTATATCTTAGATCATGTAACCAATAAGAATAATAATAAAATATATAGTTTTTTATATGATTTTAATGATTTATATAATCTATGTAATAGAAATAATTTTTATATTTATGCTTTTGCATATCAAAACAAAAGTTTTGTTAAATCTGAAATGTTCTGTAAATGGAAAAGATTAGGAATTATTTTTCAAAATAAAAGAAATATTATATAAAAACGTCAATTAAATACACTTAAAAATAACAAACAATCATGTTTTTTGTTCTACGTAGAACAAATATAACATGTTTGTTTTTTTTTGTCATGTAGGATATAATTGAATTAGCCGACGGGCGTAAACGGAATATAAAGTCGACAGACTATAAATCGGAGGAGTTATGATTTTAAGAAAATTCAAAAGATTTAAGAAAATATTGTTTACTAGTTTTTTATTTCCAATAGTTCCAATCATAAGCGTAGAAGGTGAAGGAGAAGGCGGAGAAAATTCGGATAATACAGATGGAGAAAATTCAAATGCCGACGAAAATGGCGAAAATAGAGAAGATGGAAATAATACAAGTGGGCAAGTAGTTTTTAAATCACAAGCTGAACTTGATAGTCTTTTGAAAAATAGAATTAATAAAGCTATTAAGAAAACTAGAGAAGAACTTGAAGCTGAAAAGAAAAAAGAAAGTTTAAGTGAGCTTGAAAGACTTAAATTAGAAAAAGAAGAAAGTGACAAAAAATTGATTGAAGCAACAAACAGATCAAATCAGTTTTTAATTCAATCAAAAGTTGTTAGTATTGCAAGTAAATTAAAAATTAGAGATCCCGAAGCTGCTTATATTTTAATGGACAAAGATGACGTATCTATTGATGACAATGGAAAGGTTATGGGAATCGAAAATTCATTGAAAGCATTAATTAAAGAAAAACCTTATTTATTAGATTCTGGCAATGATAGTAATAATCAAGACCCTCAATCGGGTGGAGACGATCAAAACGCTGGATCAAATAAGCCATCTGGAAATAGTATAGATATGAATTATTTGATAAGAAAAAAAGCTGGATATGTTGATTAGTTGATTAAGTAGTTTTAGGGATATAAGGAGGAAGTTTCATGGCTACCTATATTCCAAGAGCTGGTGTTGAAGCTCTTATGCCTGAAGATGTACAACGTGAAATAGTTCAAAGTGTTCCCGAAAATTCTGCGGTTATGACATATGCAAGAAGAGGTCCAAATATGTCAAGATCACAAAGAAGGATTCCTTGTTTATCAGTTTTACCAACCGCATATTTTTCAAATCCGGGTCCATCAACTAAAACAGAAGATGAGCAATGGAAAAGATTATCTAAATTAATGTGGGAAAATAAATACATTGATGCAGAGGAATTAAACGTCATTGTTCCAATTCCAATGGCAGTTTTAGACGATGCTGACTATGATATTTGGGCAGAAAGTAAACCTAAATTAATAGAAGCTTTCGGAATTGCTTTTGATCAAGCTGTATTCTATGGGATTAATGCTCCTCAAATATGGCCCGATAACATTGTTGCGGCTGCTACCGCTGCTGGAAATTTTGTACCTAAAGGAAGTATCATAAGTCCAAATACAAATAAAAGCGATATATATGAAGATATAATGGGTGATGGTGGTTTAATAGCAAAAGTTGAAGAAGATGGATTCATGGTTGATGGTCATGTATGCAGTATGACAATGAGATCAAAATTTAGATCATTAAGAGCCACAGATGGAATTCCTATCTTTAAATCGTTAAATAAAGAAGGTGTGCAAGGTAGTTCTACTTATTATCTTGATGGTGAGCCTTGTGTATTTCCTAGAAATGGAGCTATAATTCCAAATAGGTCATTAATGATTTCTGGAGAATGGAAACAATTAATGTATGCAATTAGAAAAGATATCATGTGGACAATTTTGACGGAAGCAGTTATTCAAGACCCTACCACAAAAGAAATCGTATTTAATTTAGCCCAACAAAACATGATTGCGTTAAGAGCGTCTATGAGATTAGGATGGCAAGTACCAAATCCTATAAATCGTCTTAACGAAATTGAAGAAACAAGATATCCATTTTCTGTATATGGTGAAGCCGTAAGTTAAGTTAGGAAGTGATAAAAATTTTTAAATCAAATGTTGAGTTTCTTAAGGAAAGGTATTATAAGGGGAAATTATATAAAATAGGTGATGTGGTTAAAATGGATCAAAGTGATGCAACCGCATATTTAAATCAAAATGCAGTAAAATATCATGTTAAAACAGCTGAAAAAATTCCATTAGAAAAGAAATCATACAAAGAATTACAAGATATTTGTAAAAATAATAATCTCCCTGCGGTTGGCAAAAAAGAAGATTTAATTACTTCTTTAAATGAAAAAGGAATTAATTAATGAGGTGATTTAATGCCTTATACTGTAAATAATTATCCTGATAGAATTAAAGTATTACCGGCACAAGCAAAAAAGATTTGGATAGCTGCTTTTAATAATGCATTTAAAGAATATAATAGCAATGAAAAAAGAGCTAACCAAACAGCTTGGGCGGCAGTTGAGAAAGCTGGATATAAGAAAGACAATGCTGGACAGTGGAAGAGGTGGGCATAATGGCATATATTACAAGTTCAGAATATGCAACATTAACAGGGCGAGACTCGTCCGAAGCAACAACAATAAGAATAAGACTTGCCTCAAAACTGTTAGATGATAGAATAGGAAACTATGGAATTTACAAAAGTGGATATAAGATTGACACAAGTAAATCGACTTGGTATGTATCACCTTGTTTGTTATCTGATGATTATAATTATGTTAATGTTTCTAATACGAATTATAAAATAGAAGTTACTATAGGGCAAAAAGAAGCTATACAATTATGGATAGCTTCAATGATAACCGAATTATTTAATAATAATAATACCCCAAATTCACAAGATAACTTAAAACTAGGTCGATTTAGTGTTTCAAAATCAAAAAATTCAACAGGATCAAAACTTCCCGAGTCAATGGGTTATGTTGATTCAATTCTAATTTCGTCTGGAATAATTGAGAAAAGAGTTGGTTTAAAATGAGTATAGCAGCTTTCAATAAAATGATGAATCATTCAATAACTTTAAAAAAAATGCAAAGAAATGCTGCTGCTGATTTTTCAGTTCTTTCAAGTGATGATACCTTAAAGGGATTTGTTCAATATGGTAATAATTTAATAATCAATGAAAAAGGTGAAAAAATCTTATCGACCGCAATTGTTTTCTTAAAAGATGATTGTGGAATTGATATAAATTATCCATATTGGAAAATTGATCAAACAAGTCCACAAACAAGAACAGATATGGAAGTATTAAAAATTGATCCTATTGATCATCCATTACAAGCAGGAAAAACACATCATTTTGAAGTTATGGTGAGGTGATATTATGGGTTTAGGTGGTTGGAGTATTTGGAGAGGCAGTGAATTAACAAGAATAATGAATCAGGCAGCAAGAGCGGCAGTTTTTCAAACTTGTGATGCTGTAGTTCAAGCAGGAAAAGGAGAAGTACCGTTGGATGAAGGAACACTAAGAAATACAGGAGTAGCGAAAATGTCTCCTGATGGGAAAGCTGCTGGCTGTGCTTGTTTTGGCGGTGGTCATTCTACTGGATATCCTGTAATTCCTTACGCTATTAGATGGCATGAAAAAAACGCAAATTTCCAACATGGTCGAAAAAGATTCTATTTAAGGGATCCATTTAATCGATTAGCGAAGAATAAACTTTTATCTAATCTTAGAAATGGAATAGGAGGAGCGTTATGATTGCCGATAATTTTATTGAGTGGCTTGAAGAAGAAGGATTCGGAGTTGTTGGAACTGATTTATTTGATAATTTTCAACCTTTAAGTCCTGATAACTGTGTAACTGCTTTTGATGTTAATGCTCCACAAATTGACGAGTCAAGCAGCTTATCAGTTGATCTATTTGGACTTCAAGTTATTACAAGAAATTCAAGCAAAGCGGCAGCCAAAGAACTTGCTTATAATATTCACAAATACTTTATGGGGTTTGGTGGTACTCCTCTAATATCTGGTGGTCCGATTGTTAGTGCTGTATTTATAGATCAGCCGCCAGAAAATCTGGGGAAAGATGAAAAAAATCGAACAGAATACGCAGTTACTTATAATTGCCGAGTACAAAGTACAGGCAATAAGTATAGATTATAAGAAAGGAGGATTTTTATGCTATCAAATAAAGCTTTTAATATTTTTAAGAAAACTTTGAAAACCATTTTATTATCTCCTGTTTTGCCTATTTTAATGGCAAGTCCAGATAATGTTGAAGGTGAAGTAAAATTCGCTGGAACTGTCATTGAGGTAGATAGTCAAGTCGTAAGCAAAATAACTTCTTTTAATAGAAAAGTTTCGGTATCTGAACAAGATATTACTGGGTCAGAAGATATTGTCCCCGGAACAGATGTTTTACATCAAGTATTTACATCAATTGCAGTTTCGGAAACTGCTGATATTGAAGGGATAACTATTGAATCGGCTGCTGCTGGTTTAGATGATGGACAAAGTGAATTAAAAGATGCAGTTGATCAAGGGAAAATTATAACATTAAAAAGTACTCGTAATACTGGATATGGCTGGTCTTTAAGCGGCTTTTTTACTTCATATGAAGAAGGAGCAGATACAAGCGGAGTTTATACTTATAAGGGTAGTTTTAGAATTAATTCTAAAGTAGAAATAACCCCAGGTAGTTAAGCAATAAAAAGATAAAAGGAGTTTAAAATGTCTAATAATTTAAATAATAATGCCGATAGAATCAAATTTTTAGATGAAAAACAAGAAGAAATTACAGAAAGACAAAGTAATAATCTTGTTTTAGATTTTGATCAAGCATTAAGAGAAGAAAACAAACAAAAAATAGAAATAAAGCTTTTGGGTAAAACTTATTTTTTACCTAAAAAAATGCCTTTTAATTTTTCAACTTTTTTCCTAAGAAATTGTTACAAGAAAATAAAAGGACAATGGACTGTCATTATGGATGATGATAAAATAATGCCTTTTATAGAATTAATGTTTGGGAAAAGATTTATTGAAAATTTAGAAAAGTCTAGAGACAATCGAATATCTATGATGTTTGTTTATGAAAACATAGTTCCCAAAATATTAGACGAATGGGGATATCATATGGATACAAGTAAATCTGGTCATATATCAGAAAAAAAAATCCAAATCCAAAAATAATAATTTGGGCATGGGGAAGCTTAGAAGCTGATTTTAAAAGATTTTATGATTTAGATTTAAATTATATACATAAAAATAATTTAATTACTTGGAGGAAGTTTTTAATACTAGTTAGAGGACTTCCAGAGGATTCAGCATATAATCGTTGGTATAACGATAAAGAAAATAGAAATTTTGTTGAAGCTGAAGAAGTAATTATAAAATAATCGAATAGATTTTATTGGCAAAAAAAAGGAGTTTTTATATGTTTATTGTTGGAAGAGTAACCGCTCCGATAGATGCCGATCTTTCCCCATTCCAGAGCGGCTTGGCAAGTGCTAGAGGAATGGGGTCTGCTTTTGCTGGTCAAATTAGCAATTCATTGAAAAGTGTTTCAAGCTCAATGATGACAGTTGGAAAAAGTCTCACAAAATTTATTACTGTTCCTTTAGCTGCTGGGGTTTTAGCCGCCGCAAAATTCGGCAAAGATTTTGAAAAGGAAATGTCAAAAGTCGTTGGACTTGTTGGCGTATCTCAAAAACAAGTTAATTCATGGAAAAGTGACATATTAAGTATGTCGCCAGAGGTAGCAAAGCCACCGAAAGAACTAGCCGAAGCAATGTTTTTCGTTACAAGTGCTGGATTAAGAGGAGCGGATGCCTTAGATGTTCTTAAAAAGTCTGCGAAAGCAAGTGCCGCAGGATTAGGCGAGACTAAAACCATTGCCGATCTTGTAACATCTGCGGTTAATGCTTATGGAATAGAGAATTTAAGTGCAGGACAAGCAACTGATATTTTAGTCGCTGCGGTTCGTGAAGGTAAAGCAGAGGCGGCAGAACTAGCAGCAACAATGGGGGCAGTGTTACCACTAGCTAGTGAGTTAGGAGTAACATTCGATCAGGTAGCTGCAACACAAGCAGCAATGACAAAAACAGGTACTAACGCAGCCGAAGCAGCGACTCAATTAAAGAGCATTATGGCTGGATTAATTAAACCTAGCAAACAAGCTGAAGAACAACTTCGAGCAATGGGAACTAGTTCTTCAGAAATGAGGAAAAAAATTAAAGAAGAGGGTCTACTTCAAGCCCTTATGGATTTGCGAGAAATGACCAATAAATACGGAGAAGAAGCAATGGCGAGAGTATTCCCAAATATTAGAGCATTAATGGGAGTACTTGACTTAATGGGAAATAATCTTGAAGGCAATAAGAAAACTTTTGATGCTGTTAAAAATTCTACTGGATCACTCGATAAAGCTTTTAAAGCTGCAAGCGAAACGGTAGATTTTAAATGGAATGCTGCTTTATCTGCTTTACAAGCTAATTTAATAAAGTTTTTTGAAGTTATAAAATCTGTGGCTGTTCCAGTGTTAGAAACACTGGTTAAAGCTTTTGAATTTGTCGGAAATGCTTTTGCATCTTTAAATCCATTTCAACAAAAATTAGTCGCTGGATTTGCAGCAATGGCAGCACTAATCGGACCAGTTATTGCGGGTATAGCTACAGCTATTGGTGTTCTAGGGGGAATTATTGGTGGTGTAAGTACTGTAATAGCTGCTTTTACTGCAATTATAAGTACAGTTACAGTGCCGATTCTAGCTGTAATCGGTGTTATTGGTGGACTTGTCACTGCTTTTGTAGGATTAATGTTGAGTTCTGAAAAAGTTCGGGGAGCTATATTTGAAAAATTTAATGGAATTATTTCTAAATTAAGAGAAGCCGCAAAATTTATTCAAGAAAATGCAGATTCCATAAAAGGAGCTCTTATGGGATTAATAAAAGGAATCGCAACTGGTAATTTCGGTGATTTTATAAATAATATGAAAAATTTAGTTCCAAGTGAGACTATGACAAAAATACATCAAGCTGTTATTAGCTTTGTAGAATTTAGAGATAAAATGATTGAGATCAGAGACAAAATTATTTCATTTAAAGATGGATTTATGAATGCCTTTAATTCAATTAAAAATGTAGTAACTACAGTTATTGGTGGAATTATAGGAGCTGTAAGCGGTTTTGTTAGTGTAATTGCCGCTGGTTTTGCTAATGTTAAAGAAGCAGTTTCCGATTCATTCAAAGAATTCAATGTTAATGCAATCAAAAAAGCTTTTGAAAATATAAAAGCTGTAATAGGTCCAGTTGTTACAATATTTAAAGGGTTAGGAATGGTTATAGGTGGTGCTATAGCCGCAATAATTGGAATAATTGCGGGGCTTTTTAACGGAATCGTCAAAGCGATTGACAATGTTATTGCTGCTATTATGAATGTTATATCATTTATTGGTGGAGCTTTAGGCGTATTAGTTGGGCTATTTACAGGCAATTGGAAGTTAGTTGATGAAAGCTTTCAAAATATGTGGAATAGTATATTAGACTTTTTTGGAAATATTGTCGTTGCTATAATTGATTTAGTTTCGGGATTTATTGAAGGAATAGTCGGTTTTTTTACTGGATTATACGAAACTTTAGTTGGTGGATCAATTGTCCCGGATATGATTAATGGAATAATCGAATGGTTCTTAACTCTTCCGGCAAGAGTTTTAGAAATTATTATTGGATTTGTTACAAAAATTATTGAATTTTTTATAAATTTACAAACTAAGGCTAATTCAATTATAGTCGCTTTAATAAACGCAATTATAGCGGTTTGGAATAACATGAAATCTAATATTTCAAAAATTGTAAGTGCATTAATCCAACTTGTAATCGCTCGTTTTAACACTTTTAAAAGCAATGTATCAACAGTTTTTAATGCAGTAAGAAGCGTATTTAGTTCAATTTGGAATAGTATAAAATCTAAAGTTTCAAGTATTGTAAGCTCATTAATTAGTTCAGTTAAAAGCAAAATAAGCAGTTTGAGAAGTGGAATTTCAAGTCTTTTAAGCAGTATAAAAAATACTTTTAGTTCAGCTTGGAACAGCATAAAATCAAAAGCCGTAAGCACTATTTCTAGTATGGTTAGTAACATAAAAAGTAAAATTAAAGGAATTGCTTCATCTGCTTATTCCTCAGGAATGGCAATCGTTAATGGAATTAAAAACGGTATTAATGCGGCAGCTAGTGCAGCGGTCGGAGCGTTAAAAAGCTTAGTTAAAAGATTAAGAGATTTATTACCATTTTCACCAGCAAAAGAAGGACCTCTTAGAGATTTAGATAAATTAAATTTTGCAGGGCCCATTAAAAAAAGTCTTGCAAAAGCTAACTTAATTGTCGGTAATTATTTTTTAAAGGATTTAATGTTGAATGAAAAGTCAATCGCTCCACAAACTTTGAATCCAAATAATAATCAAGGTATTTCTTTTAATGGAGATTTTAACTTTCATGGAATTAAAGACATGAATGGATTTATGCGAGAAATGAAAGATGTATTAAGAAGATATGGAGGTAAGTTCTAATGTCATTTGTTTTAAAGATTGATAATCAATTTTTGCCTTCAGGAGTAAAAGTTGAAAGTAAAAGTCTAAACATTAGTTATGATGAAACTGGCACTCGTGGCGTGCTTAGTTTTAATCTAATTGATGAAAATTTAACAGGTAATTTATTTTACTTTCAATCTGTTTGCGGAAAAGATGTAAAAGTATGGGAAAATGGAACATTAATTTATGGTGGTAAAATTGATACGCCAGACATTGAAAAAATTAATCAAAAACCAACAACACTTCAATCAATTACTTGTGTAGACTATAACGAGATTTGCGATAGAAGGCTTGTTAATGAATCATATCCCAAATTAAAAATTTCAGATTTAATAAAAAAAGTAATTGATAATTACTTGGCAGATGATGGAATATGGTATGATGATGACTCTATTGATGAAACACTAAACGAAATATCAGTTAATTGTCCATATGTTTATTGCTCTACTTTGTTCAATGAACTTGTAGAGCTTATAGGATGGCAATGGTATATTGATGCAAATAAAAAGTTTTATCTTGATGATAGAACAATCAATATAGGCCCAGAAATTAGAGAAAATACAAATTATTTATGGGGAAGTTTAAAAATTGGACAGGATATTTCAGAGTTAAGAACTAAGCAAATTCTAAAGAGTGTAAAAGCCATAACAGATGAATTAACTGAAACCGCAAACCCAAATCCTGATAATAACAGAAGTTATTATGTAAGATTTAAATTAAATAATAAACCTAAAATATATATTACTATAGAAAGATATAAAAATAATCCGAGGGATCAAGATTTAGTTGATCCCAGATACGTTGGAATTAATGGTTTAGATAGTGATATGTATTGGTATTGGTCAAAAGCTGATAATACAATTACACAAGATCAAGATCAAGAAGTCCTTACAGATGGACAATTTTTAGTTTTAAAATATTTCGGACAATACTCAATTGATGTGGTTAAAGATGATGAGGATTCTATAAATGAAAGAAAAGCGATTGAAGGCGGTTCGGGATTGTATGAAGATGTAGAAAGTGGAGCAAATATTGAAGGAATAGTTATTGCAGAGGAAAAAGCACAAGCATTATTGGATAGATATAAACGTGTAGCAAATAAAATAATGTTAGCTTCATATAATCACAATTGGAAAAATGGTCAAATTTGCGATACAATTTTTCCAAACTTTGGGATTAACTCTTTGACTTCAGAAGGTGGGGGATATTTAGTTAGAAATTTAAAAATTGAAGATGTTGGCAACAACTTGCCGCTTCTAAAAAGTGCAACATTTGTAGACGGTACTCAAATTGGTGGATTCGTTAATTTTTTCAAAGAGTGGATGGCAAAAACTAAAGAATTCACTTTAAGAGAGGATGCACTTGTTGAAAAAGCCTATAATATAAATGAGGAACAAGACTGGAATGGAACAGTTGTTATAACTAAGCTTGATTGTTTATATCCTGAAGATGATCCCGGGGGACGTTATCCATCAAATTTATTATTTCCGGGAACTATTGACACAACTAGGACAGAATACGATTAACAATTAAAGAGGTGATGTAATGATAAAAATAAAAGAAAATCATGGATGGATCGGAAAGCTTAGATTAATAAAAAAAGATATAAGAACTAATAAAATTATAACAAATAGAATTATCTTTAATCGATTGATGAATAGTGCTTTGGATGAAGTAATAAAAACTCTTTATGGAACTGGTGAGACTGACTTATTGTTAAAACATGTTGCAATTGGTGATGATGACACAGCAAATTTGGACACTATGACAACATTAGTTAATGAAGTTTATAGAATTCCGATTATATCAAAAATAAAGACAGGAACTGGAATTGTAACATCTACGGCAATATTATTAGATACGGAACCCACTGATTTAAGCGGAATTGTGACAATTAAAGAGGTTGGCTTTTTCTGTGGAAGTGAATCTATAAATTGGACAGATGGTAGTGGAAAAGATACAGGATTAATGATTAGTCGAATAGTCTTAGACCCTGTCGAATCTAAAACAGCAACCGAACAAATAAATTTTGTTCGTGAAGATGAATTTACAAGGGGGTAGAAATAATATGATCTTTCAAATGGATGCTCAGATAGATAAAAATAAAATAAATGATCCTAAATATGTTGAAGAATTTTATAAAAATTTTTGCAAAAATTATATTGATCAGATAAAAGATAAACTTAATTTTCAGGTTGAATTATTAGAAATTGATAATCCAAAACTAAAAAAAGAAGATCAATTAAAAGAAGATTCAAAAGAAAAAGAACCTAAAAAAATAAATATAATTAGATATAGGATGGAAATGGTTAATCCAGTAATTAAAAAAAATGCAATAGAAAAGACTAAAAAACCGCCAAGTTCCCATAAAGCATATACAAAAGAAGAAGCAATAGAAATAAAAAATAATAGGAAGGAGCATTAATATGACTGCTTTTAATGATTTTTCAGAAATAACTTTTATTGATGGAACATCTCCGCCAATAAATGCAGCTA